>JBBRTL010000121.1:0-7666 GCA_038244445.1 Vulcanimicrobiales bacterium | reverse complement strand
TAACCACGCGCTCGGCGCCGGCGTAGACGTTGGCGCGACGATCGCGTAAGAACCCGATCAAGGTGAGGCCGAACTCGGTCGCGAGGTCGATCGCGAGGCTGCTCGGCGCGGAGACCGAGCAGAGGACCGGGATCCGCGCGCAGACGGCTTTTTGCGCGAGTTCGTAGCTCGCGCGCCCGCTCACGAGGGCGATCGTCGCGCTGCAGTCGCGACCTTCCATCAGGGCCCAGCCGATCAATTTGTCCAGCGCGTTATGTCGGCCGACGTCCTCGCGCACCGCGAGCAGCGCGCCACTCGCATCGAACAGCGCGGCGGCGTGGATGCCGCCGGTCCGCTCGAAGACGCGCTGGGCGGCACGCATTCGTTCGGGTAGCGCGTAGAGCATCTCGGTGTCGATCCGCAGGTCGCTCGCGATCGGCGCGATCCGCTCGGCGAGCGCCTGGAGTTCGGCGCGGCCGCAGACGCCGCAGGCGCTGGTGACGGCGAAGTGGCGTTCGAACGCGGCGGTCTGCGGCATCGTCGTCGCGGTCAAATCGATCCGCACGGAGCCGTCGTCGCAGCCGACGATCTCGGCGATCTCGGCGCGCGAGCGGACGATGCCCTCGCCGAGCGCGAAGCCGGCGGCCCGCTCGAGATCGTTGCCCGGCGTGCGCATGGTGATCGCAAGCGTGCGCGTCTCGCCGCCGGCGCGCAGACGCAGTTCGAGCGGCTCTTCGACCGCGACGGCGTCGCGAACGTTGCGCGCGTCATCGCCGTCGAGCGCGCGGATCGAAACCTCGTCGCTGCGGCTCATTCCGGTTGCCGGAATCCGGCGCCGGGATCTTTGGTCGAAGCGATCCCTTCGGCGATCAGCGCGTTGCGGAAGAGATAGCCCGCCGTCATCGTCAGCGCCGATGCGAGGAGCGTACGCATGCGTCCGTACCTCTCGGGCACGTGCACGAGGTTGCCGACCAACGCGAGCGCGAGTGGGACGGCGACGCGGCTCGCGAGCCGCCCGACGCGCGGACCGCCGGCCATGCTGAAATGCACGAGCACCGCGACTTCGCCTGCGGTCGCGACCAGTTCGAAGCGTTCGAGCTTGCGCACGGCTTCGCTATTGCCCGTCATGCAAGAGATCGCGCTTACCAGAGCGCACGCACTCGCGATGCCGGAGCAGACCGACGCTGCCGGGATGTGCGCTTTGCCGGCGCCCCAGAGCGGTACCGCCGTCGCACTGAGCAACACACCGGTGTAACCCGCGAGATACGCGCCGAGCAACGCTTGGAGCGCGGTTAGCCGGTCGTCTTCGATCACGGTCGTCGCTGCGGCGGTCGCCGAGTACGCGACCAGTCCCCAGACGCCGAGCGACATCGGCGAGCCCGGCTTGAACGTGCGCAGCATGTGCAAGAAGCGTTCCGGCCGGCCGAGGTGCGAGATCAGGATCACCGGATTGGCGGCCGCGACCGCGAGCGCGGTGTAGCGCGCGGTCTTGCGGAGCTTAAGTCCGCTCTCGTCTTTCGGGTCTGCGAGTGCCGCGATGATGCCGAGCCCGCCGGTCACGCCGCCGAGGAAGAGATAGGTGACGACGTTCCAGCCCCAGTGCGGCGCTTTGAGCACGGGGCGGCCGTAGTAGTCCGGGTTCATCGCGAGCGGAAGATCGCCCAACCGGCGATCGCGAGTGCGAGGGCGGTGCCGGCGGCGGCGGCATAGCCGGCGGGTTGGCGCGTCGACGGCAGCACCGGCGCGGTCGGCAAGTTGTAGATTTCCGGGCGGTCGGTGAGCAAGAAGAACGCGTTCAGCGGACCGATGCCACCGCCGATGTCCTCGGCGCCGTAGAGCCGTGCATCGATACCGCGGCCGAGCAAGGTTTCGACGCGCACATTCGCACGTTCGCGTAGTTCGACCAGGTTGCCGAACTGGATCGACTCGGTCGGGCAGGCCTTCGCACATGCGGGCGTCTCGCCGATCTTCTGGCGATCGTAGCAGAGCGTACACTTGCCGGCGACGCCACCGTTGTTCTGGATCGCCGTCTGGTTGTTATCGCGGCGGGCTTCGTTCAGGTTGGCAACCGCGTATTTGCGATCCTCGTCGATCGGATCGACGAGATCGATCACGCCGAACGGGCACGAGACCACGCAGTAGCCACATCCGTTGCAGACGTCCGGCTGCACGAAGACGTTGCCGAACTCGTTCTTGACGATCGCTCCGGTCGGGCAGGCCTCGTGGCAGCCGGCGTTCGTGCAATGCTTGCACACGTCGCTCATCATCAGCCACTTCTCGACGATGGGGCTGGCGGCGGCGGGATCGACGGCGACCTGTTCGACGAACGCGACGTGCCGCCAGGTCGTGCCCGAGAGCTGCGAGGTGTTGTCGTACGACTCGCCGGTGAATTCAAAGCCGTCCGAGGGCAGTTCGTTCCACTGCTTGCACGCCACTTCGCAGGCTTTGCAACCGATGCAGAGGGTGGTATCGGTGAAGAAGCCGGTCTCGCTCATCGCGGGCTCCGCGGGCCGAGGCGGATCGCGCAGGTCAGCGATTTTGACTCGTGGATCGACACGTTCGGGTCCATCACGAGCGGGATCAACTCGCCGACGGAGTCCCCGCGTGCGAACCCGAGCGCGCCAAAATTGTAAGGAACGCCGACCGTATGCACGCGCTTTCCGTCAATGCGCAGTGGGCGCATCCGCCCGCTCACGAGCACCCTGCACTCGAGTTCGCCGAGCACGGTCGAGACGGTCACGGTATCGCCGCTCGCGATGCCCTGCTCGACCGCGAGTTGCGGGTCGATCTCGCAGAACGCCGCCGGCTGGAGTTCGGCCAGCCAGGGGATATAGCGCGTCATGATGCCGGACATCTCGGTGATGCGATACGTCGTCAGGACGTGCGGATACTGCGGGTCGATGCTCGCCGGGCTTCGATTGTCGGATCGGCGCCAGGTTCGCATAGTCGGATTGTTCTGCTGCGGATAGAGCGCGTTCTCGACGACCGAGGCGGACGGCTCGTAGTGCGTCGGGAACGGGCCGTCCGCGAGCCCGCCGCCCGGCACGAAGAGCGCGCCGAGGCCGTCGGTCTGCATCAGGAACGCCTGGTCGTCGTGTCCCGGCCGCGCGCCGGGCACGACGTCGGCGACGTCGGTGCCGCTCCATCGGCTCGCCTGCTCGTCCCACCAGACGTAGCGCTTCCGTTCGCTCCACGGCGTGCCGTCGGGAGCGGCCGAGGCGCGATTGTAGAGCATACGCCGGTTCGCGGGCCACGCCCAACCCCAGCCGAGGGCTGCATCATCGTCGCCTCGGCGGGCGCGAGCGTTGTTCGTGTCGGCGTCCGGACAGACGCCGGTGTAGATCCACGCGCCCGCCGCGGTGCTCCCGTCGTCTCGCAGATCTGTGAACGAGCGTAGCTGCTCGCCACTCCGCGTGTCGAAACCGTTGATCTCTTGCAGAATGCGCAATGCCGACGGGTCATCCTTGCCGTACTCCCAGGTCATGTCGAGCAACGGACGGTCCTTGGCGTCGTTCGAACCGGCGTAGAGTTCCTTCAAACGTTTCCCGAGCGTGTAGAGGAACCACGCATCCGTGACGCTCTCGCCGATCGGCGCGATCGCGCGGTCGTGCCATTGGAGCAGACGGTTGGTGTTGACCATCGTGCCGTCTTTCTCCAGGATCGTCGCCGCCGGGATGAAAAAGCACTCGGTCGCGATCGTCGCAGGGTCGGCGCCTTCGCGCTTCCAGAACGACGCGGTCTCGGTCTCGTACGCATCGACGTTGACCATCCAGTCGAGCCGTTCCAGCCCGGCGTTGATCATTGCACCGTTCTGACCCGAGGCGGCTGGATTTTGCCCGATCACGAAGTAGCCTTTGACGATCCCATCCTTCATCGCGATCTGCGTCGGCAGAGTCGAGTGATCGCCCGTGCATTGCGGGAGATAGTCGAAGCAGTAGTCGTTCTGGGCGGTCGCGGCCTCACCGTAGAACGCCTTGAGCAGCGAGACGATATATGCCGGCAGATGCTCCCACCAGCCGAGCCTCGCGTTGGTGCGCAGATATGCGGCCAGGGTCTGCTCGTCGCGGGTCGTCGACGGCATCCTCAAATAGCCGGGCAGCAGGTCGTAGAGGGTCGCGATGTCGGTCGCACCTTGGATATTCGCATGACCGCGCAGCGCCATGATGCCGCCGCCCGGGCGGCCGATGTTGCCGAGCAAGAGTTGCAGGATCGATGCGGTTCGGATGTACTGCACGCCGACCGTATGCTGGGTCCAGCCGACGGCGTAAGCAAACGCGGTCGTCCGCTCGCGACCGCTGTTGCGGGCGAGCGTCTCGCAGAGTTGCCCGAACTGTGCCTGCGAGACGCCGCAGACCCGCTCGACCATCTCAGGCGTATAACGAGAGAAGTGCCGGCGTAGGACGTTGATCACGCAGCGCGGATGCGCGAGCGTCTCATCCCGCGCTATACACCCGTCGGCCTTCCGCTCGAAGTCCCAGCTCTCGCGATCGTAGGCTTTGGCGTTCTCATCGAAGCCGGAGAAGAGTCCGGCCAGGTCCTCCGTGTCGCGGAAATCTTCGCGGACCAGATACGATGCGTTGGTGTAGGCGAGCACGTACTCGCGGAAGTAGCGCTCGTTCTGCAAGACCCAGTTGACGATGCCGCCGAGGAACGCGATGTCGCTCCCGCTTCGCAGCGCGATGTAGAGATCGGCGAGCGCCGAGGTCCGGGTGAAACGCGGGTCGACGTGGACGATGGTCGCGCCGCGCTCCTTGGCTTTCATCACGAACCGGAACGCGACCGGGTGCGCTTCGGCGAAGTTCGATCCCTCGATCAGGATGCAATCCGCATTCTGCAAGTCTTGGACGTACGAGGTCGCGCCGCCGCGTCCGAACGAGGTACCCAGACCGGGCACCGTCGAGCTATGTCATATTCGGGCTTGGTTTTCGATGCTGACGACGCCGAGCGAATGCATCAGCTTGCCGAGTAGGTAATTCTCCTCGACGCCGAAGGTCGCGCCGCCGAGGGTCGCGATCCCGAGCGTGTGGTTGACGCGTTTGCCGTCGAGATCGCGCACGAACGTCTCGTCGCGAGTCGCTTTCATGCGTTGCGCGATCCGCTCCATGAGCCATGGAATCGGCCGGTCTTCCCAGCGATCCGAGTTCGGCGCGCGATACTTACCGGTCGTCCAGCGCTCTTGATTGATGGTCAGACCGAAGATCGCCGAGCCCTTCGGACAGAGGTGGCCGGCGGAGATGGGACTCTCGGTGTTGCCCTCGACATCGAGTAACGTGCCGGCATCGCTCACGTACGCGAGCGTCGAACATCCAACCGCGCAGTACGGGCAGACGCTCACGACCTTCTTCGCACCGACGGTGCGCGCGGTGAGATCGATCGTGCGTTGCGAGGATCTGTCGGAGACGATCATCAGGCTACTTTCTCTCGCGATGCGAGCGCGAGCGTGAGGATGATCAGCGCGACGAAGATACCGCCGGGGAGAATGCCCGGGTTACTTCTGGTAGCGATGACGACGACGATGGCCACGGCGAGGCCGATCGGTGCGACGATCGATCCGCCGGTGATGAAATCGTAGATCTCGCGCAGGACCTTCATGCCGTCGCCCGCCCACGTTGCGAGACCGTCAAGAGCGCCGCGACTGCGGCATACAGCGCGATCAGCCAGAAGAGGGTCGCGTCGCCCGCCCACCAGGTCAGGCCGAGCCCTTCGCCCGCCCACAACGTTCCGAGCGAGAGCAGCATCATGCCGACGATCGCCTTGATCGCGTTCTCGGGTACGCGTGCGAACGGCGCGCGCAACGCGACCGCGGCGAGGGTCACGACGACGGCCGCCAGGACCGCGCCGAGGATCGAGTACGCGAGTTGTTGCGGCTGGGTCGCGGCAAACGTCACCACGATCACGGCCACTTCCAAGCCCTCCACGAAAACGCCCTGGAACGAGGTGGCGAAGCCGACGCGCTTGTCGCGCGCGTTCTGTAGCAGGGCGACCTCGCGATCGAAGATGGCTTGCTCGTCGTGCATCGCCTTGCGTCCGGACGCGCGCCAGATGGCTTTGCGGAGCCATGCGATGCCGAACAGGATCATGAACGGTCCGACGATCAGTTCGAGCCAGGTGATCGCGCCTTGGCGCGCGAGCAGCGGGCCGAGAATCGCGACGATGACCGCAAGCGCGGCGAGCGCCCAGGCGGCGCCGGTAAGCGCGGTGCGCCAGCCCTGGGTGATGCCGACCGCGAGCACGATCGTGGCCGCTTCGACCATCTCGACGGCCGAAGCGAGGAAGGTCGTGCCGCCGAGAACCCAGCCGTTCACTCCTTGCCGACCGCATGCGCGAGGATATCGTTGAGTACATCCGGATCGATCGCGTCGGGATCGCGCCAGTTCATCCGTCCGCTGGTGGCGGCACCGTAGGCGACTTTGCTGTTGATGCCCTTTAAGTCGGTCTTCGGATCGAGGAGGTCGTACGGCCGTAGGTCGGCGGTGGTGCCGAACGCGTCGTAGAGCGGGAGCGCCGTCGCATCGTAGAGCGAGAGTGGCTTGAGCCCGAGGAGCAGGCCGATCGTCCGCACGAACGAGGCGGTCGAGTAGTGCGCGTGCTGCACGCCGCCGCGCGCGTAGGGGCTGGCGATGTAGAACGTCGAGCGCTGCGCGCTCACGTGATCCGGCCCGTTCTGCGCGTCGTCCTCGAGGATGAAGATGGCCGTCGATTTCCAGTAGCGCGAATGCGAGACGGTCGAGACGAGGCGGCCGACGGCGATGTCGTTGGTCGCAACGTACGCCTGCGGCGTCGGCGAACCCGCGCGCGTGCCGGAGGTGTGGTCGTTCGGCAGATAGACGATCTCGAGGGCCGGCAACTTGCCGTCGGCCGCGAACCCGGAGAACTCGCGTGCCCATTCGGCTTCGCGATCGAGGTCGGAGTAGCTGAGATCCCAACCGACGTAGGCGGGGTCGAAGTGCCTTTGCAGGCTCCGATGATCCGTGACGCCCGGCATCTTCGCCTTACCCGGTTCGTTGATGTCCTCACCGTAGTCGCGATACGTGATGCTGGCGCGCTTGGCCGCATCCCAGAGGTAGCCGTTGTGCGGCACGTCGGGGCCGACGCCGCTCTGATAGTCGTAGAGTTCGCGTCGCCCGCCGTAGTTCGGTGGCCAGAACCGCTCGACGTAGTCGTTCGCGATCGCCGCATCCGTCCAGTTGTGCCCGTCCGCGCTGATCTGCGCGTTCGCGAAGGCGTTGTCAAAGACGCCGAACCGATCGGCGAGCGCATGCTGATTCGGCGTGACGTCGCGTCCGAACCAGACCAACGCGGGATCGCCGTTCGCATGCGGAATATCGCCGAGCATCTGATCGTACGAGCGGTTCTCCTTGATCACGTAGATGACGTGTTTGATCGGTCCATAAGGATTGAGGATCGAGGTCGCCGGTGCTTTGATCGGCTGCACATTCGGGAGGATGCTGACGAGCGAGACTTCGTGGGTCGTCAGGCTATGCGAAATCGCGCGTACCGACCCGATCGTGATCATCGCGACGTATTGGTCCGTGTGCTGATGATGGAGCGGATCGTAGAGCGGGTTCGCCGGTGAGCCTTCGCCCTTTCCATCGCTGACATAGATGGTTCCGTCCGCTGCGACGGTCGCGCCGGTCGGAAACCATCCCGTTGGGGCAGTCGCCACGATACGGCCCCCGCTGATGGT
>JBBRTL010000120.1:0-7695 GCA_038244445.1 Vulcanimicrobiales bacterium | reverse complement strand
GGATCAGGACTGGCTGGGCGGCAGCGTGATCGTGAACACCGACGGCTACCCGCAGACCACCCTGGCCCTGGGCGCAGAAGGGCTGCACGTGGCCACGATCGACCTCGCCGACGCCCGCAACAAGCACGTCAGCGCCCGCAACCACGTTCTGACGGATCGCCACGAAGAGGTCGAAGTCCGCGGCAGCATCGATGATGGTCTCGGAGATCGCGAACGTCAGGAGATCGGTTTCCTGATGGGCGACGAGACCGGCCTCGTCTCTCAGACCGCCGTTGCGGCCCGCGAAGTGATCGCGGACGCAGCTGCAGCCGACCTCGTCGATGGCGAAGTCGCGGTCGTCGAAGAGGAAGAGGAAGAAGAGGAAGAGATCGACGACAGCAAACCGATCGACACCACGGTTCCGATTCCCGACGCACCGCCGGTCGCTCGCAGCGCCGGCGCCGAAGCCGACATCTTCAAGGTTGTCGAAGAGACTACCGACGACGATCTCGACGGCGCGCAAGGCTACGAACTCGAAGAAGAAGAGGAAGAGGTCTACGAAGAGGACCGTCCGACCTTCGAAGGCGACGACGACGACGCCCCGAGCGGCGATCCGCTCGAGCGCCCCGATCGCGAATCCGAAGAGTTCTAGAAAAGAAAAGGCCCGGCAGAAATGCCGGGCCTTTTGCCTGCGGTCTATCGCTTCTCGCCTCCCTGTCTAATACCGTACGGCGTTGCTTGTCGCCGCAAGGTTACACTTGTGTTCGCCACAGGTCGGAGCTGCCTATCCGGCCTTAGGACTGCACCGACGGGAGGCGCGCCTCATGTGTCAAGACAGCGCGAACGTCCGCAGCGTTTTGGGGCGGTGGTTCTCGTCGTGATGCATCGTCTCTGCGCGGCGATGATCGCAGGCATCCTTTGCGCTTGTAGCCCAAAGGATGATAGCTACACACGTGCTCCAGTGGCGCCTGCAGTCCAACAAGAGTCCAACAGCGCTTCCGGAACCCGGAGCCGGGACGCCAAGCTCTACGTCGTGAACGCCGGCAACGACACCATAAGCGTGTTCGATCTGTCTGACCGCCACGTCGCGCCCGTTGTGATCACCGGTGGCGGATTGTACGGTCCCTCCGGTGCGGCGCTCGATGCGAGCGGTAGACTCTACGTCTCGAACCCGGTCCTCGATCGTCTGAGCGTCTTCGACACCAGGCACGACGAGAGGGCGCTGCCGGCGATTATCGGCTCGCGAAAGCGATCCTATCCGGGCGGCCTAGCGGTGGATGGGAGCGGTACTCTTTACGTGGCCAATGCCGGCGCCAACAGCGTTTCGGTGTTCGAGAAGTTGCCAAGCGCCGCAGCGCGCACCATCACCGGCGGCGGCCTGAGCGACCCGTGGGGCGCGGCCGTGTCCACGAGAGGAAAGCTGTACGTCGCAAACGAGAATGGTAACAGCGTCAGCGTCTTCGACATGATGCACGACGACGTGGCGCTTATGCCGATTAGGGGCGGTGGACTGAATGTTCCGTTTGGGATAGCAGTAGCGTCGACCGGCAAGCTCTATGTCGCGAACCTGGACGGCGATAGCGTGAGTATTTTTGATACGGCCCGCGGGAACGTGGCGCTGAAGTCCATCACCGGCGTCGGAATGCATAACCCCTCGGGCGTGGCGCTCGGCGCGAGCGGCTACCTCTACGTCGCCAACGGCGGCGGCAAGAGCGTGAGCATCTTCGATACGCGGCACGGCAACCGGATGCTAGCGCCGATCACCGGCGGTGGTCTAGACTTTCCGTACGGTCTTGCCGTCCGCTAGCGCTCTTTGAAGGTGGTTTGGTCGCGCCTGACCTCGGTCGAAGCGCAGCGCCCCGATTGCACTACCGGTCGCTCTCCGCGCCGGGGCCACTCGTGCTACGCCGGGGTCACCCGGTATGCGGCGGCCTTGCCGTCGGGGTCGAGTTTGATCACGACGTTCATCGAGCCGCTACCGAAGTCGCCGCGGAACGTGTACTCGTTCTTGGTCGCGTCGCCGCTGAGCAGAGTCAGACCCTTGTAGTCGCCGAGTTTGTGCATCTGATCCGAGAGCGCTCCGACGGAGGCGCGCGTCACCTGCGTTTTGAGCGCTGCATCCATGTCGCTCTGGACGGCGCCGGCGTCGTTCGCGTAGACGGATTTGGTGATCGCATCGGCGGTTGACTGCGCGACACCGTTACCGCCCCCGCCGCAGGCTGTAAGGACGACGGCGAGCACGGTCGCTCCAAGTATCGACTTGCGCACCGGTTAGAGCTGGCCCCAGCCATACGAGACCAGCGCGACCTGCGACGGCTTCGCCGTGATCGGCGAGTACTTATTGACGGCTACGGCCTTCTGCTGCGGAGCATAGGTCGTATGGATGCCGGCGGCGGCGAGTTGCTGCTGCTGCCGAACGACGATGTTGTGCTGGTAGGCGACTTCGCGTTTCAGGTCGGCGTTCGCGGCGACCTGATGCAGGTAGGCGCTGTGCTCGGACTGGTAGGCAGCCCTGGAGTTGTTCGCCTGCTGCTGGGTCGCGGCTTGGCGGCTCGCATCTTCTGCGTACTTCTCGTGAACTTTCCGATTGTGCTGAATGATCAGATAGCCGGCGAGCGCACCGCCCAGGATGATGTTCCGGGTCGAGGCGGCGCCGTCGGCGGCGGCCGCGATCGGCATTCCGGTCGCGAGTAGGGCGGCCATGGTCGTGCCGGCGATTGCTTTCTTCAGGTTCATGCGCGAATTTTGCCCCGACCGGGCACGGGTCAAACGCGTTTCCGCTCGAAGCAAGCGATATGGAAGATCGATCGATCGGCATCGTCGGGACGGGTCGCATGGGCGCGAACATCGCGCGGCGTCTTGCGGACGAGGGCTACGACGTCATCTCGTGTTACGACGTCAACGGGACGAGCGCTCGGGCGCTTGCCGACGAACTCGGAGCGGCGGCCGCGACCGACCTTCGGGTAGTGACCGGCTGCGCAGACGTGGTCCTGACGATCGTCACGGACGATGCCGCGATGAACACGATCTTCTCCGAATCGGGCGATAGCCTACTCGTGGACTGCGCCGGGAAGCTCTTCATCAACTGCGCGACGATCTCACCGGCCGTCCACGTCGAGATCCAGCGACGCTGCGAAGCGCGCGGCGCGCAATCGATCGAGGCCTGCATGGCGAGTTCGATCCCGCAAGCGCGCGAGGGCTCGCTCTATCTGATGATCGGCGGGCGCAAGACCGCCTACGATCGGGCGAAGCCGATGCTGGAGAAGATGAGCGCGTCGTTGCAGTACGTCGGCGAGGCCGGAACGGCCGCGCAGGTCAAAGCGCTGGTCAACATGGTGATGAACATCAACACCGCCGGCTTGGCCGAAGGTCTCGGACTTGGCGACGCGCTGGGGTTGGATCTCGACATGCTGCGCGAAGTCTTCTCGCAGACGGGAGCCGCCTCGCGCGTCCTCCAGACCGATGGTGAAGATATGCAGAAGCGCGAACACGATACCTATTTCTCCGCGGCCCACGCCGCGAAGGATTCGGGAATCGCGCTGGCACTCGCGGAGCAGGTCGGGCTCGATCTGCCGCTTGTGCGCGCGACGTTCGCCCAATACGAGAAGATGAAGACGCTCGATCTGGGCGACCTGGACAAGTCCGGCATCGCCGAACTTACGTTCCTTTCAAGGAGACCGACATGACGCAACCGGCTATCGTTCCCGCGATCTCTTCCGATACGGCTGGTCCGCTCGGTGCCATTCACCTCCCGCGCCTCTGGCTCAAACAGACGTTGGCATGCGCGGATCGCCTGCCGAGCGGCTACGACGCTTGCGGAAACGGCTTCGATGCTATGACGCTCGCCGACCTCAATCTGGATCGAGACGAGACGATTGCCTACTTCCGCAGCGAGCATCCGACCTACATGCAGTTCGAACGATGGGTCCTCGACAAGAACGGCGGGACCATCTCGCAAGGCGCTATCGATCGCCACAACGCGGCGATCCGCGGCTACGACCACGGCGACGAGTTGGCCGCGAGCATGCGCAGCGCGTCCGGCATCGCCAACGCCGACGTCGCGGATGCGGTCACGCTCAACACGGTCGAAGATCTCGACGAGATCCACCGGGCGGTCGCCAACGCGTGATCGATACCTCGATCGTGCAGTGGAGCGTCGCGCTCGACGACGGCGCGTCGACGGTCGTCGAGCAGTGGGGCCAGACCGGCCCGCTGATCCTATGCGTGCACGGCATGACCAGTTCGCGTAAGTCGTGGGAGCGGACCGCCCTCCATCTGCGCGATCGCTTCCGGGTGGTCGCCTACGATCAACGCGGGCACGGCGATAGCGCCGGGGTGACCGGACCGATGGCGATCGAGCGCGCCGTGCGCGATCTCGAGAACGTCGTCGCCGCGCTCGGCGAAACGCCATTCGCATTGCTCGGTCACTCTTGGGGCGGCGCGGTCGCAATTCTCGGTGGACGTTCGCTACCGGTCGAACGCGTCGTCGCGCTCGACCCCGGTCTGCGCCAACTGACACGCGAGTGGTATCGCGAGATGCTCGAGGAGATCGCGCCGATGTTTGCACTGCACGGTGCCGCGCGCGACGCGTACGTTCGCGAGGACTACGCGGCCTGGCCGGAGATCGATCGCGAGCGTAAGGTGCACGCGGTCGCCACCATGACGCTCGAACCGATCCGGCGGCTGCGCGACGAGAACACGGGCGAGAGCTGGAACCTGATGCCGACGTTAGTCGACTATCCGAAACCGTTGCTGCTCGCACTGGCGGACCCGGATGAGACGATCGTGGATGCCGCAGATCTCGCAACCGTCCGGCGCGACGGCGGAAAAAACGTGGAGATCGTGGTCTTCGAAGGCGAAGGCCACAATCTCCATCGGATGGCGTTCGAGCGGTTCGCCGCCGAACTCGACCGATTTTTGGGGTAGACTAGGCGGCGCCCGCCCGTTCCAGGGCGCCGGCTCGGTTGAGCGGTCCGGCGTCGGTCGCTTCGTAGCCGCACGAGTGGATCAACTCCATCACGGTCGCTTTGGCTTGCGGGTCGTCGGCGCAGACCGGAATCGGATCGCCGGGGTGCGCATCGTCTCCGAAGGCCTCGACCACGTGCGGCGAATTCAGCTTGAGTGCCATCATCTCGGCACCCGAGGTGTCGAGCGACTCCGGCGGGTCGGTCGCATCGAGCACGACCGTGTCGCCGAGACGTCCCATCTGGACGATCGTCTTGTCGAGTTGCTCCCAGGGGACCGCCAGAACGATCACTTCGGCCGCCAGAGCCCGATCGTACGGACTGCCGGTGGTCATCTCGTGGCCGTGCTCGACGAGGGCCCGCTCGATACGTTCGGCCCGCGGGCTGGTACCGATGATTCCAATCTTCATGCTTGCTTCGTACCCACGATGGCTGAATCAAATCTGAGACGTTTGTCGTCAAGGGTACCCGCGCAGGCCCTTGGCTCACGAGGGATTGTGTGGTAAAATGGCCTTCTGCGTCCGACCCCGTTGCACGGGGATCCGGCCGGAGGCAACGGTGGGACCGCTTACGTGACAACGTGAGAAACCGGTTCCCTGCGTAAGCCCCGTCGGAATCGTACGCCCGGAGTATCAGTTGAGCCTAATCGACGTCAATAATTTCGATGCGATGCGCATCGGCTTGGCTTCGCCCGAGCAGATCAAAGCGTGGTCGTTCGGGGAAGTCAAGAAACCCGAGACGATCAACTACCGCACCCTCAAACCCGAACGCGACGGCCTCTTCTGCGAGAAGATCTTCGGCCCGACCAAAGACTGGGAATGTCACTGCGGCAAGTACAAGCGGATCCGCTTCAAGGGCATGATCTGCGATCGCTGCGGCGTCGAGATCACGCGTGCCAAAGTGCGTCGCGAGCGCATGGGCCACATCGAGTTGGCCACGCCCGTCAGCCATATCTGGTACCTCAAGGGCGTACCGAGCCGCATCGGCATCTTGCTCGACATGTCGCCGCGCCAGCTCGAGAAGGTCATCTACTTCGCGGCGTACGTCGTGATCGATCCGGGCGATACGCCGCTCGGCAAGCGCGAAGTGCTTTCGGAGCCCAAGTACCGCGAGTCCCGCACCGCCTACGGCAACCGCTTCAAAGCGGGCATGGGCGCAGAAGCGATCCGCGAACTGCTACGCGACATCAACCTGAAGAAGCTTCAGGAAGAGCTGCGCAAAGAGTTCAAGGAGACGACCGGTCAGAAGCGCCTCAAGGCGATCAAGCGTCTCGAAGTCGTCGAAGCCTTCCTCGCATCCGGCAACAAGCCCGAGTGGATGGTGCTCTCGGCCGTTCCTGTCATCGCGCCGGAACTGCGTCCGATGGTCCAGCTCGACGGCGGCCGCTTCGCCACGTCCGATCTCAACGATCTCTATCGCCGCGTGATCAACCGCAACAACCGCTTGAAGCGGCTGTTGGACCTGAACGCGCCCGAGATCATCATCAAGAACGAAAAGCGCATGTTGCAAGAAGCGGTCGATGCGCTGATCGACAACGGCCGTCGCGGCCGTCCGGTGACGGGCCCGAACAACCGCCCGCTCAAGTCGCTCTCGGACATCCTCAAGGGGAAACAGGGCCGCTTCCGTCAGAACCTGCTCGGCAAGCGCGTCGACTACTCGGGTCGTTCGGTCATCGTGGTCGGCCCGAACCTGAAGCTACATCAGTGCGGTCTCCCCAAAGAGATGGCGCTCGAACTCTTCAAGCCGTTCGTGATGAAGAAGCTGGTCGATCGTCAGCAAGCCCATAACATCAAGAGCGCGAAGCGCATGGTCGAGCGCGTGCGTCCGGAAGTCTGGGACGTCCTCGAAGAGGTCATCAAGGAACATCCGGTCCTGCTCAACCGCGCACCGACGCTCCATCGTCTCGGCATCCAGGCGTTCGAGCCGGTGCTGGTCGAAGGCAAGGCGATCCACCTCCATCCGCTCGTCTGCGCGCCGTACAACGCGGACTTCGACG
Source organism: Vulcanimicrobiales bacterium (assembly GCA_038244445.1). GTDB lineage: Bacteria > Vulcanimicrobiota > Vulcanimicrobiia > Vulcanimicrobiales > Vulcanimicrobiaceae > JALYSX01. Next base: position 756 of record JBBRTL010000120.1, on the reverse strand, counting down.
GCGATCAGATGGCCGTGCATCTCCCGCTCTCGGCGGGCGCACAAGCCGAAGCGCGCATCCTGATGCTCTCTTCGAACAACATCCTCTTGCCGGCGTACGGCAATCCGGTCTCGATCCCGGCGCAAGACATGATCTTGGGCCTGTACTACCTCACGTTCCATCGCGACGAGTACAAGGGTCCGGCCAAGGCCGTCGTCACCGGCGACGATATCGAGATCGTCCGCCCGCGTAAGAAGCACGCTCCGGCCGAAGACGCGCCGGGCACGCTTCCGACGTTCGGCGATGCGAAGGATGCGGTCATCTGCTTCGATACCGGCAACATCGGCGTTCAGGAGTGGATCTACGTCCGTTGGAACGGGCAGTTCATCAAGACGACGATCGGCCGCGTGATCTTCAATCTGGCGTTTTCGCCCGCGTGGAACCACGCGTTCATCAACCACACGCTCGACAAGAGCGCGCTCAAGAAGCTCATCACCGAGTGCTACCGCCGCTACGGCAACGCCGAGACCGCGCGTTTCCTGGATGCGATCAAGGAACTCGGCTTCCACTACGCGACCCTCTCCGGAACGACCGTCTCGATCAGCGACGTAGTCGTCCCTCAAGCCAAGCACGACATCCTATCCAAGGCCCAGACCGAAGTCGACAAACTTCACTCGCTGTACGACCAAGGATTCATCTCCGAAGACGAACGCTACACGAAGACGATCGACGTCTGGTCGAAGGCCTCCGACGAAGTCACCGCCGCCATGCAGGCCG
>JBBRTL010000119.1:0-7839 GCA_038244445.1 Vulcanimicrobiales bacterium | reverse complement strand
TGACCATGACGGGAAGCCCGGGCTGTGTCTGGAGCAGCGCGGTCGAAAAGGCGAGCTGAGCGAGATCGTGATCCCCGATCGCATAGGCGTCGCTCTGATACCAATTTCCCCACGCCCAGACAGGGGCGGAGGCGGTGACCTTCATTTGGTACGTGTTGATGAAGAGTGGAACGCGCTGACCTACGACGGAGCGGACGGTTCGTGCCAGAGTATTCATGTAGCTGTGCCAATGCTGCCCGGGCCACGTGTCGTTGTCGATATATGCACCTTGATCGTCGTCGAGGGCGATCGCGACGATCTCGCCCGACCATGGTTCCACGGCGCGGAGCACCGTTCGGAGCCAGCGCGATGCGTAGCGGACGTGGGTCGGATTGTGCATCCACTCGTCTGCAGCCGCGTCGGCATGGGCGTTCTGCAATGTCGCCGTCGCCGGATACCGCCCCTCGAGTACGTCGTGTGTGGGCATCGCGTATTCCGGCCGTTGCAACAGCCACGCCGGGTAGCCGCCGTTGCGCCATTCGTTGCGGATGACCGGACCAGGTCGTAGGATGACATGGAGATGCCGGGAGTGGGCGGCTTCCAGGAGCCCCCGGAGATCGCGCGAGGGGTTCGTCTTTCCGGTGAAGTCGAAGACCCCGTCCGCGAGTTCGTGCCAGTTCCAAGGTACGTAGACGTCGATGGTGTCGAAGCCGACGTTCGCGTAGTTCGCCAGCGCCTCTCCCCAGTCGGCCTCGGGGATCCGCTCGTAGAAGAAGGCGGCGCCACTGACGAACGTCGGTTTACCGTCGATCGAGAATGCGGGGTAGCCGTCGAGCGAGACGACCTTGCTGGTGTTCCAGGTCTTCCACGAATCGGCTGCGCTTGCGTGTGTGGGTAGGAAGAGCGCCAGCAGTGCGATGGCGACGAACGGCCACCAGCGCTTGCGGCTCGCGGTGATGAAGAAGACGATCGCGCCGATCGCGAGCCAGCCGATGCCGAGCACGATCGCGGTCGCGCCGGTATAGATGAAGGCCAGCAGCCAACCGCCGAGCGCGATGATGACCGGGAGCGGGAAGAGCGGCATGCGGAACGGCGCGCGCTCCTTGCGCGCTCGTAGCAATACGACCGCGACGATCTGCAGCACTGCTTGCACCAATACGATACCCGCAGTCAGAAATGCGATCACCTGATCGAGAGTGAACGCGCATGCGAGGATCGAGAGGCCGCCGATTACGAGGAGCGCGACGTACGGGAAGTCCTTGGTCGGATGCAGCCGCGCGAAGATGGCCGGGAACTCGCCGTCGCGTGCGGCCGCGAACGGGATGCGCGAGAACCCGAGCAGGTTGCCGTAGACCGAGGCGAACGCCGTCACAAGTACGAGTCCCGTCACGACGAGCGCCGGCCAATAGCCCCAGGCCTTCTCGACCAGCGTCGATGCGCCGAACTGGGCGTCCGCGGGCGGTGCGGCGCCGTTGACGCCGACCAGCGACTGCCACGGCACGACGCCGAGCACGCCGATCTGGAGGCAGATGTAGAGTAGCGTGACGATCGCGATCGAGATCACGATCGCGAGCGGAATCGTGCGGTTCGGTTCCTTGACCTCGTCGCCGAGCAGGGCCGCGTCCGCATAGCCGACATAGTCGTAGAGCGTAACGAAGAGCGCGCCCCCGAAGCCCGCGAGAAAACCCCAATCGAAGCGCACCGGTCCGGAGAGCGCGAAGGCTTGATGCAGGTTCACGTGGGGTGCGGCCGCTACGATCACGAGCACCAGCGTCGCGACCGCGCAGACGGCGAACGCCATCCCGAGTTGCGCGACCCGGCCGGTCCGCCGGTAGAGCAGCGCGATCGTGAGCAGGCCGATGCCCGCCTCGAGCCCATGTTGCAGCCACCACGACGTCCCGATCTGCGGGAACAGGTAGGTCGCATAGCCTGCGAAGCCGATGTAGCCGCTTGCGAGCAGGCACGGCGCATAGAGCAAGAACTGCCAGTTGAACAAGAACGCGAAGAAGCGGCCCCATTTCTGCGGTCCGAAGATCTCGCGCAAGAAGACGTAGGTTCCGCCCGAGCCGGGATAGCGCGAGCCGAGTTCCGCCCAGACCAGGCCGTCGCAGAGCGCGACCAATGCACCCGCGATCCATCCGATCAGCGCGAGCGGCCCGTTCATCGCCGAGAGGACCAGCGGGATGGTGATGAGCGGTCCGATGCCGACCATCGTGATGATGTTGACGGCGACGGCGCCGCGCAGGCCGATAGCGCGTTGCATGGAAGGCCTCCTTCATGCCCTCGTCGGTCTCACCCTACGCGCGCCTGCTCGGATTGCGCGGCGATGTTCGCATCGAGTTCTTCGAAAGCGCGGCGCTTGCGAACAATCCGCTCGGGGACCCGTCCGCGCGTCCGGTGGTCGCGTATCTGCCGCCGGGGTACGACGACGGCGGCTCCAAGCGCTATCCGGTCGTCTACGTCTTACACGGCTATACCGGGAGTGCCGCCGGGCTGATCGGCGCGCGCCCATGGGAGACGAACGTCGCCCAATGGGCCGACCGGCTGATCGTCGACGGCACGATGAAGCCGACGGTCGTCGTGATGGTCGACGGCTTCTCGCGTCTCGGCGGCTCGCAGTTCGTCGACTCGATGCAGAACGGCGCGTACGCCACGTACGTCACCCGGGACGTGGTCGCACACGTCGACGCGAGCTATCGTACCATCGCGCACGAAGGTGGCCGCGCGGTCGCCGGCAAGTCGTCGGGCGGGTTCGGTTCGATGCATCTGGCGATGCGCCATCCCGGGGTCTTCTGCGCGTTCGCTTCGCACAGCGGCGACAGCTATTTCCGGTATGCCTCGCCGCCTTCGTTTCCGGCCGCTTCGCGCACGCTCGAAGCTCACGACTACGATATCCGCGCGTTCGTCGAGGCGTTCGAGCGGAAGCACAAACGGAGTCAGTCGGAGTATCAGACGATGGAGATGCTGGGCTACGCGGCCGCCTATTCGCCGGGTAGCGCGACCGCGTTCGATATCGACCTCCCCTGGAAGCGCGAGACCGGAGCACTGGACGACGCCGTTTTCGCACGCTGGCTCGCCTACGACCCGGTCGAGGAAGCCCCGCACCGGCGCGCGGAACTCGCGCGTCTGCGCCTGCGTTACCTCGACTGCGGCCGTAGGGACGAGTATGGCCTGGACATCGGCGCCCGCGAGATGGCCCGCGCGATCAAGACCCTGGGCCTCGGCGTTCGCCACGAGGAGTTCGACGACGATCACCGCAACGTCGGGTACCGCTACGCCGTCTCGTTGCCCGCCCTCTCGGAAATCTTGGAGAACGAATGAAGTCCCTGTTCGCACCGCTCTTGATCCTCACGCTCGTCGCCGCCGCTCCGCAAGCGCCCGCACCGGCACCGACCGCTACCCCGGTGGGCTACGTCAACGTCCATACCTACGACGACGAGGCGATGCATTTCGAAGCCCCGGCTGACTATCTGTTCGGCGGCAGCCAAGTAGTTGATTCGACCAAGGTCGACAAGCCGACCACCGTTGCGGTCTGGGGCAAGTTCTTCGGTCAGCCGAACCAGCGCGTCATCAAGGTCACGATCGAGCCGTACGACGGCAAGAACGTCCTCGGCTACGAGGTCTCGACCGAGAACGAACTGCGAGAGAAGATCGACGGCGTCTTCATCGGGAGCAAGATGCCGATGACGCTCAAGAACGGCATGCCGGCCTACTTCATGTCGATCACCGCCGGAAGCGGATTCGATGCGATGAAGATCTATCAGGTCATCTGGTTCGACGGCCTGCGCGGCGTCGCGATCTCGATCTCGGGCCGGCTCGGTGAGTTGAGCGAGGCCGAAGCGAAGGCTGCGCTCAGCAACGTGAGTGCCGTCCGCTTTCCGAGAGGTCGCCTCTAGATCGAGAGCGCTCTTAGCGCTTCGCGAGGACGGTTGCTTCGATCGCCGTCTTGAGATCGGCGATCAGATCATCGGCGTCTTCGATGCCGACCGAGAGACGGAGCAGCCCGTCCGTGATGCCGCGACGTTCGCGCTCGTCCTTCGGGATCGAACCATGCGTCATGCGCGCCGGATGACAGATCAGCGACTCGACGCCGCCGAGCGACTCGGCGAGGCTGAAGTACTGCATGCGGTGCGCGAAATCGAGCGCACGCTCTTGCGGACCGGTCAGGACGAACGAGACCATGCCGCCGAAGCCGGTCATCTGGCGCTTCGCCAACTCGTGCTGCGGATGCGATGCGAGGCCCGGGTAGTAGACCTTTTCGATCTCGTCGTTGGACTCGAGGAACGCCGCGACTTTGCGGGCGTTGAACTCGTGCTCGCGCATCCGGATCGCGAGCGTCTTCGCGCCGCGCATCGTCAGCCACGCGTCGTTCGGGCTGGGCACGCCGCCGACCGCGTTCTGGTGGAACTTGAGCGTCTCGTGGATGGCCGGATCGCTCGTGATCGCGATCCCGCCGACCGCGTCGCTGTGACCGCCGATGTACTTGGTGGTGGAATGCACGACGATGTCGGCGCCGAGCGCGAGCGGTTGCTGGAAGTAGGGCGACGCGAAGGTGTTGTCGACCGCGACCAGTTGGCCCGGCACGCGGATCGCGCAGATGGCCGCGATGTCGATCAGCTTGAGCAGCGGATTGGTCGGCGTCTCGAGCCAGAAGAGCTTGGTATTCGGCTTGACGGCTGCACGCACGGCCGCGAGGTCGCTCATATCGACGTAGGTGAACTCGAGCCCGTAGCGCGCGTAGACGCGCGAGAAGAGGCGATAGGTACCCCCGTAGAGATCGTCACCGACGATCACGTGATCGCCCGCCGAGAGCAGGTTGATCACGGCCGACGTCGCCGCGACGCCGCTCGAGAACGCGACGCCGAAGTCGGCGCCTTCGAGCGAGGCCAACTGCGCTTCGAGGGCCGAGCGCGTCGGATTCGCAGTGCGCGCGTAGTCGAAGCCCTTGTGCTCGCCGACGCGGGTCTGGGTGAAGGTCGAGGTCTGATAGATCGGCACGATCGTCGCGCCGGTAGTCGGATCGGCGCCCTGGCCGACGTGGATGGCTTTGGTCGCGAACTTCATGATGTTACTTCTTCGGCGCTTCCGACGAGGTGGAGAGATAGGAGATGATGTCCTGGCGCGCGAGCACGCCGATCGGTTCGCCCGCGTCGGTGATCACGATCGCGGCGTTGGCGAGCGTCATCAACTTGTAGGCGCGATCGATCTCGTCGAACGCTTCGAGCGTCGGGAACGGCCGGCCCATCACTTCGCTGACGGGTTTGTGCAGGATGTCGGACTGATCGAAGACGGCCTGCATGACCGCGATGTCGTTGACGCTGCCGACCAGCTCGCGGCCCCGCACGACCGGGATCTGCGATATCTCGTACTGACGGAGCAGATCGAGCGCGGTTCGGACCGTGTCCTTTTCTTGAACCGTGATCAGGGGCGGAGCAGGCGTCTTGCTGCGCAGCACGTCGCCGACGGTCGCGCGGCGCTTACCTTCGGCCATGAAGCCGTTGGCGATCATCCACTCGTCGTTGAAGATCTTCGACATGTAGCCGCGGCCGGAGTCGGGGAAGATCACCACGACGATCGCATCTTTCGGTAGCGTCTTCGCGAGCTTGACCGCAGCGACCGCAGCCGTACCCGACGAACCGCCGACGAGCAGACCCTCTTCGCGCGTGATCCGGCGCGCCATCAGGAACGACTCGCGGTCCGAGACGCGGACCATCTCGTCGATGACCTTGAGGTCGACGGTCTCGGGCAGATAGTTCATGCCGATGCCTTCGACCGAGTACGATCGCGGCGTATCGCCGGAGTAGATCGAACCTTCCGGATCGGCACCGACGACGTGGATCTTGGCGTTCTGATCCTTGAGATAGCGCGCCGTGCCCGAGATCGTACCGCCGGTGCCGATGCCGGCAACGAAATGGGTGATCGTGCCGCGCGTCTGCTCCCAGATCTCCGGTCCGGTGGTCGCATAATGCGCGTCCGGATTGTGGTGATTGTGGAACTGGTTCGGCTGATAGGCGCCCGGAATCTCGGATGCGAGTTGGTTCGCGACGCCGTAGTACGACTCGGGCGAATCGGTCGGTACGTTGCTCGGCGTGACCACGACCTCGGCACCGTAGGCGCGCAGCAGGTCGATCTTCTCTTTGGACATCTTGTCCGGCATCACCAGGATGCAGCGGTAGCCGTGGATGGCGGCCGCCATCGCCAGGCCGGAACCGGTGTTGCCGCTGGTCGGCTCGACGATCGTGCCGCCCGGCTTGAGCAGTCCGGCTTCCTCGGCCTTGCGCAACATGGCGACGGCCGGGCGATCCTTGACGCTCCCACCCGGGTTCATGTACTCGACCTTTGCTAAGACCAGGCATTCGGCGCCGTCGGTGACCTTGTTCAGCCGCACCAGCGGGGTGTTGCCGATCGCGGCGAGTGCATTGTCTGCGTACATCGGACCGGTAGTCCGGTCGGTCGAAGCCGTGGCCAAGACGGGGAACCTCCAAGGGCGGGGTAGTGGTGCCTGCGTTCCGCACGGCGCGGGGCGGTGCCTTTGCGGGCTGCGGTCACAGGGGAGGGCCCCAATCGCTAGAACCTCGTGTAATGCGCATGTTTGCACGAACGCTCGTCGTAGCCGCGGTCCTGGTCGGGGTGCTCGCCGCCTGCAATACCGACGCGCTGCCGCCGGTCGGTCAGCACGGCACCATCACCGGTAGCGTCCTCGATCGTGGGACGAACGCGCCGATCGTCGGCGCCCACATCACCGTTGACGCGATCCTGGTCGCGGTCACCGGCGACGACGGCACGTTCACGGTCGAGAACGTCCCGAGCGGCGATTTCGACTTCACGGTCGAAGCGAAAGGCTACGCATCCTTCACCGGAAGCGCGCGGACCGAATCGGATAAACCGTTCGCGCTCAGCTTGACGATGGAAAAAGCGACTTCACCGTGACGCCGGTGCGCGCTCGTAGTCGCGCGCGGGTTTAACGTACGAGGCACGTCGCGCGACCTCGCCCCCGACGATGTCGATCACCGTCTCCGCAAGTTTCTCGGAATCGTGCCGGACCGTATCCGTCTCGCTGATCACGTGCGCGCGCACCGGCCGCAGTCCCATCGCCTCGATCTTCGCGACGTCGGCGACCACCGGGACCTGCCCCTCGGTCGCGTAACGCGCCAACAGCTTCTGCGGCGGGCGGTCGTTGACCAGGACGTAGTCGCAGACGCGGGCATGCGCGTTCTCGAGCAGACGCCCGACGTGCTCCGAAGCGGTCATCGCGTCGGTCTCGCCCGGTTGGGTCATCACATTACAGACGTAGATCTTGACGGCCGGCGAAGCTTCGATCGCTTTCGCGATGCGATTCACCAAGAGATTCGGAAGGATCGAGGTGTAGAGCGAGCCCGGGCCGAGCACGATCGCATCCGCATCGCGGATCGCGTCGATCACTTCGTCGAGCGGCTCGGCGCGCGGCGGATCGAAGTAGACGCGCTCGATCGGCGCGTGCGCGGTTGAGATGTTGGTCTCGCCCTCGAGCGTACTGCCGTCGACGAGCTTGGCGCAGAGCCTGACCACGCCGAGGGTTGCCGGTAGCACCCGGCCGACGATGTTGAGCACGCGACTCGAATGCTTGATCGCGATGTCGAAGTTGCCGGTGATGCCGGTCATGGCGGCGAGGAACAGATTGCCGAACGAGTGCCCCGAAAGCCCCTCGCCCTCGGAGAACCGGTAGCGAAACAGATCCGTGACCATGGCTTCGTCGTCGGCGAGTGCTACCAGGCAGTTGCGCACGTCGCCGGGCGGCGGCACGCCCAGTTCTTTCTGCAGGCGGCCGGACGAGCCGCCGTCGTCGCTGACGGTCACGATCGCGGTCAAATTCGAGGTATG
>JBBRTL010000118.1:0-7877 GCA_038244445.1 Vulcanimicrobiales bacterium | reverse complement strand
TCGCTACAGCATCCTCGAAGCGGTCGCCGACGGCATGTTCATCGTCGACCGCGACTGGCGCTTCACCCACGTCAACGAAAAGGCCGAGGAACTCTTGCACGCGACCGCCGGCGATCTGGTCGGCAAGCGCATCGCCAACGTCCTCGACGGACTCGCCTCGGATCTTCTTCCCGAGATGCGGGCCGCCGTGGCGGATGGGGTTCCGGTCGAGCGGATGCAGTACTCCAAAGCGACCGATACCTGGATCGAGATCCGGATCCAACCGGCCGCCCACGGAGCGGTCGTCTACCTGCGAGACGTCACGGCGCGCAAACACGCCGAGATGTTGCTGCGCGACAGCGAGCATCGTCTCAAGCTCTTGCTCGGGCAGGTCCCCGCGCTGCTGTGGACCGTCGACCAGGACATGCGATTCACGTCGATCGTCGGTGCCGGTCTCGTCACCCAAGGCTTCCAGCAGGAAGATCTGAACGGCCAACGCTTCGAGAAGATCCTGGCCGGCACCGACTCCAAGGCCTCAGCCATCTCGACCATCCGACGCGTCTTCACGGGCGAATCGGCGCGCTTCGAGACGCGGCATTTCGAGCGTTGGCTCCAGCACCACGTCGAGCCCCTGCGCGATGCCAACGGCACGACCCTCGGCGCGATCGGTGTGGCCCTCGACATCACCGAGATGAAAGAGACCGCCGAGCACTTCGCGCATCTTGCGCGCATCGATGCGCTCACGCAGTTGCCGAACCGTCTGGCCCTCGAAGAGTCGCTCGAAGCCGGAATGGAGCGTTCGCGCCGCACCCGCCGCTCGCTCGGCATCCTGTTCGTCGACGTGGACCGGTTCAAACACGTCAACGACACTCTCGGACACCGGACCGGCGACATGCTCCTGCGCGAATTCGCGACGCGTCTGCGCACGACCATCGATACGCGCGGCACGGTCTTCCGCAGCGGCGGCGACGAGTTCATCGCGCTCATCGAACTGAGCGATACGCTCTCGATCCCGATGATCGCCATCGACATCCAGTCCGCGCTCGCGCAGCCGTTCTATATCTCCGGGCGCGAGTTGCGGATCACCGCCTCGATCGGGACCAGCACGTTCCCGGATGGCGCCAAGTCGGCCGAAGAGCTGATCACGCACGCCGACCTCGCGATGTATCGGGCCAAGCAGAGCGGTCGAAACACGATCAAGAGCTACGATCCGACCAGCGATACCGGCGCCCTTTACCGCTTGCGTCTGGAACAGGATCTCCATCACGCCGCCGACCGCGACGAGTTGAACCTGGTCTTCCAGCCGATCGTCTCGCTGAAGGACGGCCGCGTCGTCGGTGCCGAGGCGCTTCTGCGCTGGTTCCACGCGAAGTATGGCGAGATTCCGCCCGAGCAGTTCATCGCGATCGCCGAGGAGACCGGCACGATCGTGCAGCTCTCGCGCTGGGTTCTCCATCGGGCATGCGAAGCCGCAGCGACGATCCGTCGGAACGGCCACCCCGGTTTCCGGATCGCCGTCAATCTCTCGGCTCGCGACTTCTACGAATCGACCTTGGTCGCGGTGGTCCGCGGCGCGCTCGAAGAGGCCTCGCTTCCGCCCGACGCGCTCGACATCGAGATCACCGAGAGCGCCATGATCAACGACAACGCGATGGAGACGTTACTCGCCTTGCGCCAGCTCGGCGTGCGCATCGTGGTCGACGACTTCGGCGTCGCCTACAGCTCGCTCGGCTACCTCAAGCGGCTTCCGGTCGGAGCCGTCAAGATCGATCGCGCGTTTCTCCGCGACGTCACGACAGATGCCTACGACCAAGCGATCGTGGGTGCCATCGTCTCGCTCGCGCAGACGCTCGACATCCACGTGATCGCCGAAGGCATCGAGAACGAACAGCAGTTGAAGTTCGTGAAGAAGCTGCCCATCGCGGACGCGCAAGGGTTTCTCTTCAGCCACCCGTTGCCGCTCGACAAGTTCGGCAAGCTGCTGAACGACGGCACCCTCGGCGCCGTAGTAGCCGTTGCGCCGGCGGGAGGTCGGCACTAGCGCCCGAAACCGGTGCCGGGCCGTGCGTGAACTGCTGCGTGACCGAGAGTACCTCGCCTATTTCCTCGCGCGCCAAGGCGCGCGCCTAGCCTACAGCGTCGAGACCGTCGCGATCGGCTGGCAGGTCTATGGCCTGCGCCATCAAGCCTTCGACATCGGCCTCGTCGGGCTGGTGTTGTTCGTGCCGCAGTTGCTCCTCGCGATCCCGGCCGGCATCATCGCGGACCGCTTCGACCGGCGGCTGGTCTGCATCTTCTCCACACTCGGCGAAGTCACGGCCGTACTCGCGTTCGTCGCACTGATCCTGACCGGTACGCACTCGCTCGCGCTCAACCTCTGCGCGGTCGGGGTCATCGGCATCGCTCACGCGCTCGGCGTTCCGGCCGAACGGGCGCTGCTCGCCGGGATCGTGCAGTCCCACCACTATATCCGCGCGCAGGCGATGACCACCTCGATCGGCCAGATCATCACGATTGCCGGACCCGCCATCGGTGGCGTGCTAATCGCGATCGGGACGCCGGTCGCCTTCGCGGTCGCAGCCGCCTCGTACGCTCTGGCGGCGATCGCATACTCGTTCCTCAGGCCCCGTCCGACCGCCGACGAGCCGATCGAACTACGCGCGGCCGCCGACGGCATCGGTTTCATCTTCTCGCACCCGATCATCCTCGGTGCGATCACGCTAGATCTGTTCGCGGTCCTGTTCGGCGGTGCGGTCGCGCTGCTGCCCATCTACGCGACGCAGATCCTCCACGTCGGCCCGATCGGCTACGGCGCGCTCGCCAGCGCTCCCGCCGTCGGCGCGATGCTGGTCGGCGCCTACGTCGCGCGCCGACCGATCGAACGCCATGCGGGAATGACCTTGATCTGGGTGGTCGCGGGTTTCGGCATCGCGACGATCGTCTTCGGGTTCTCGCACAACCTGATCGTCTCGCTTGTCGCGCTCGCCGCGACCGGAGGCTTCGACGTCGTGAGCGTCGTGATCCGCAGTGCCCTCGTGCAATTGGATACGCCCGACGAGATGCGCGGCCGGGTGAGCGCCGTCGAGAACATCTTCATCGGCGCATCCAATCAACTCGGCGCCTTCGAATCCGGCGCGCTCGCCGCCCTGGTCGGCCCGATCGTCGCGGTCGTCGCCGGCGGAATCGCCACCCTCGCCGTCATCGCCGTCGCCGCTCGCGCGTTTCCCCAACTACGGACCTACGACCGCCTCGGAGAGAAGGAAGCCTAATCCGACGGCGGAGCCTCGGCTTGGGGGCAGATCGACTGGACGCTCGCGCGCGCCTCGGAGGACTCGGGCAAGCCTGCCCCGCGCTCGTAGCGAGCGACGGCGGCGAAGGTGCCGCCGATCGCGATCGTCTCCTCGATAGAGAGTTTCGGCGTTTGAAACGCGATGAAGTGTCCCGTCTGGCTATCGCAGAGCGCGAGACTCTTCTCTTCGGTGATCGAGGCGTCGGCCGGGAGTGCGGCCTTCACGACGTCGACGTACGCGTCGAGCGTCGTACCGTCGCCATCGCCGACCGCATAGTAGAGTGCAGGCGCCGCCGGCGTCGCCTTGCTCGGGACCCAGGCTTCAACCGTGCGAACGCGCGGAGCGATGCTTGCGTGTCCGGCATCGACCACCGTACGCACCCAGCCGGAAGGCGGCGCGAACGCCGAAGGCTCGGGTGCCGACGCGGCGCCGACCAACACGATCGCGGCGGCGATGGCGATGAAGGCCGGAGCAGTGCAGTTCTTCACGGCTTCGACGGGTAGAACGATTTGGTCGCAGCCATCACTTTCGGAGTGGGGCAGAGGGTTCCGATGAACGATCGAGCTTGGCCGAGGTGAGTAGACCGATTCGTGCCCGCACGGACGCCGCGATCACACCCGTCGATCGATTCATATCACGTCTTTCCGTTCATGGTTTCGTAGAAGCAGCGGCCGCACATCTGGCGGTAGATGGTCTCGCCCTCGATCGCGATCTGGGCACCTTCGAGGACGCGGTCGCCGTTCTTGTCGACGCGCGGGTTCATGGTCGCCTTGCGGCCGCACGAGCAGATGTTCTTGATCTCTTCGAGGCTATCGGCGAGCGTCAGCAGGTAGACCGAACCCGGGAACGGTTCGCCCGAGAAATCGCTGCGTAGACCGTAACAGATCACCGGAACGCCGAGGACGTGCGCGGCCTTGTGCAACTGGCGCGCCTGGATCGGCAACAGGAACTGGGCTTCGTCTACCAGCACGCACGCGAACTTCTCGGCGGCGAGGTCGGCGTAGAAATCGGTCTTCGCATCGTATGTGATCGAACTGCGGCGCGGACCGAGGCGCGATGTGATCGTTCCCACTTCGAAGCGATCGTCGAGTCCGGCCGTATAGAGCCGCACGGTCTTCTCGTTCTCTTCGTAGTTATGGGCGACTTGGAGGAGTGCGGTAGATTTGCCCGCGTTCATCGCGGAGTACCGGAAATAAAGTTTTGCCACTATTTCAGTAACCCGACTTCGTGGCCGACCGTTTCAAAGGCGGCGAGTGCGCGGTCCATCTCGTCCTTCGTCAGCGCGGCGCTCAACTGGGTGCGGATGCGGGCCGTGCCCTCCGGGACGACCGGGAAGCCGAAGCCCGTTACGAAGACGCCCTTCTTCAGTAATGCGTCGCTCATCGCGATCGCGAAGGCGGTGTCGCCGACGATGATCGGTACGATCGCGCTCTCGCCCTCGAGTGGTTTGAATCCGAGGCGTTGCAGTCCGGCACGGAAGTACGCGACGTTCGCGCGCAACTTCTCGGCGAGTTCCGGATGCGCGTCCAGATACTCGATCGCCTGGAGCGAACTGCAAGCGACCGTCGCGGGCAGCGCGTTAGAGAACAGCTGCGGACGCGAACGTTGGATCAAGGTGTCGATCAGCGCATGACTGCCGGCGACGAACCCGCCGGCCGCGCCGCCGAGCGCTTTACCGAGCGTTCCGGTGATGATGTCGATCTGGCCTTCGAGGCCGAAGTGCTCGATCGTGCCGCGTCCGGTCTTGCCGGTGACGCCGGTGCCGTGCGAGTCGTCGACGACGGTGACCGCGCCGTACTTCTTGGCAAGTGCCACGATCTCGGGAAGCTTCGCGACGCTGCCCTCCATCGAGAAGACGCCGTCGGTGACGATCAGGATCGGCGCGCAACCCTGGAGCGCTTGGAGCTTGGCTTCCAGATCGGCCATGTCGCTATGCTTGTAGCGTTCGCGCTTCGCCTTGCTCGCAAGCCGGCAGCCGTCGATGATCGAAGCGTGGTTCAGCTCGTCCGAGACGATCGCGGAGCCCTCTTCACAGATCGTCGGGAAGAGCCCGGTGTTCGCGTTCCAGCACGAGACGTACGTGAGCGAGGCTTCGGTACCGAGGAACCCGGCGATCCGATCTTCGAGGAGGCGATGGATATCGAACGTCCCACAGATGAAGCGCACCGACGCCGTCCCCGCGCCGTACTTGTCGAGCCCGGCCTTGCCGGCCGCGATCACGCTCGGCTCGTCCGAGAGCCCGAGATAGTTGTTGGACGAGAGGACGATCACGTCGCCCGCTTCTTCCATGTGCACTTCCGACGCCATCGGCCCGGTGATGTGCCGTAACCGCTTGTAGGTGCCGGCCGCCTTCAGCTTGTCGAGATCGGCGTTGAGCTTCGCATCGAAGGCGGCGTTCACTTCGCTACATCTCCCTTGAAGTCGAAGACGATCTTGGCGGCTTCGCCGCTCTTCATGAGCGCGAACGCCTTATCGAACTCGGTGTACGGCAAGACGTGCGTGATAATCGGGTGCAGATCGATGCGCCCGGCCTTGACGAGCGCCTGCGTCTGATACCAGGTCTCGAACATCGTGCGCCCGTTGATGCCGAGAACGGTCAGGCCCTTGAAGATGATACGTTCGGCGAGGTTGATGCTGATGTTATCGCTGGGGATGCCGAGCAACGCCGCGGTGCCACCGTTGCGCAGCATCTGCAGGCCGGAATCGATCGCCGAGCCCTGCCCGGACATCTCGAGCAACACGTCGGCGCCATCGCCGTTGGTGAGCTTGTGGATGCGCGCGACTACATCGGGATCGCGGGCGTCGAACGTCTCGTCCGCGCCCAGGCGCTTGGCGAGTTCGAGCTTCGTCGGATTGACGTCGATCGCGTAGACGGCGGCCGCGCCGGCGGCGCGTGCGACCGGGATCGCCATCAGGCCGATCGAGCCGACGCCGGTGATCACCACGCTCTTGGTCGAGACGCCGGCCGCCATCACGGTATGGACGGCGTTGCCGAGCGGATCGAAGATGGCCGCGTACTCGTCCGGGATGGCCGGATCGAGTTTCCAGACGTTGTACTCCGGCATCGCGATGTATTCGGCGAACGAACCGTCGCGATCGACGCCGATGATCTCGACGCGCTCGCAGATATGCGCTTGGCCGGTCCGGCAAAGCACGCAGGTCAGATCCGCGATGTGGCCCTCGGCCGAAACGCGGTCGCCGACGGCGACGCTACGCACGGCATCCCCGATCGCGGTAACCCGACCCATGAACTCATGGCCGATCACGAGCGGCGGCTTGACGCGCGCCTGGGCCCACTTGTCCCACGCGTAGATGTGGTAGTCAGTCCCGCAGACCCCGGCCTTTTCGACCTTGATCAGGACGTCGGTCGGGCCGATCTCGGGGATCGGCACCTCGCGGAGCACGAAGCCCGCCTCGGGCCTGACCTTACAAAGTGCCTGCATCGTGGAAGCCATGACGGGCCGACTATTTGGATGCCGAAAGGCCTTGCCCTCTCACGCCGGGCACAGAGGCCGGCACTTGTGGCGAGACCTTGATGGACTCAGCCGTAGCGGCCGGTGATATAGTCTTCCGTTCGTTTGTCTTTCGGCGTGGTGAAGATCGCGCGGGTGGCGTTGCGCTCGATCAGGTCGCCCATCAGGAAGAACGCGGTGAAGTCGCTGATGCGCGCGGCTTGCTGCATCGAGTGGGTGACGATGACGACCGTGTAGTCCTTCTTCAGCTCGCCGATCAGGTCTTCGATCTTGCTGGTCGCGATCGGGTCGAGCGCCGAGGCCGGTTCGTCCATCAACAACACCTCCGGATCGACCGCCAGGCAGCGCGCGATGCAGAGACGCTGCTGCTGTCCGCCGGAGAGTTCGAGCGCGGATCTGTCCAACCGATCTTTGACCTCGTTCCAAAGAGCTGCGTGGCGCAAGCTACGCTCGGCGATCTCTAGCAGTTTCTTGCGGTTCTTTTCGCCGTGCGTGCGCGGGCCGTAGACGACGTTCTCGAAGATCGACTTGGGAAATGGGTTCGGTCGCTGGAAGACCATCCCGATCCGATGCCGGATCGCGACCGGATCGACTCCCGGCGCATAGATGTCCTCACCATCGAGCACGACCTCACCCTCGACGCGCACGTCGGGTTGCAGATCGTGCATCCGGTTGAGCGCGCGGATGAAGGTCGATTTGCCGCAGCCCGACGGTCCGATCAGGGCCGTCACGCGGTTTTCGGGTACGTCGAGCGAGGCGTTCTTGATCGCCTGGAACGCACCGTAGTAGACGTTCAGATCGGTGACCATGAGCTTCGCGTTGATATCGGCATCGGCCGTCGGTTGTGCACCCAGCAGCATCATCTAGCAGTCCTATGTGGCGGTGAGGCGTTTGGAGAGCGTCCGTCCGACCACCCGGGCGGCGACGTTGAAGATCAAGACCATCGCGAGCAGCACCAGTGCCGAGCCGTTGCCGATCGCCGACGCATCCGGCACCAGGCTCTCGGAGTGCGTGTACCAGAGGTGGACCGAGAGGGTCTCGCCGGAGTGGAACGGGTTGAGATCGTAGGCCGAACGCCCGGCCGAGACCGACGTGCCGGCCGTATAGACGAGGGCTGCGGTCTCGCCGAAGATGC
>JBBRTL010000117.1:0-7886 GCA_038244445.1 Vulcanimicrobiales bacterium | reverse complement strand
CGACCAGCTCACCGCCGCCGAGCAACCGCTTCGGTGAAAGCCCGCGGACCACGAAGCGCGTCCCCGGAAAGGCGAGCGTCGGGTGCCGAAGATGCAAGCGCGCCGGAACGGCCTGCGACGAGTCCGGCAGCGCATCGAAGACGAGCGTTCCGAGGATCTCCGCCGCACCGACATAGGCTCGCACCGGCGTCCGGCGCTTCAGCGACCCGAGCGCGCCGGTCGCCGGTGCGAAACGCACGTCGAAGGACGCGCGGGGTTCGAAGGTCGCGTCGGTGATCACGTCACCGCGCGCGACGTCGTCTCGTTCGACACCGGCCAGATTGAGCGCAACGCGCGCACCCGCACCCACAACCTCGCGAGCCGTTCCGAATACCTGTAGACTACGGATGCGCGCCTCGCGTCCCGAGGCCGCGAGCCGAACGGTCCGGCCGGAACGTAGCGAGCCCTGCATCAACGTCCCGGTCACGACCGTGCCGATCCCCGACAGGACGAACGCGCGGTCGACCGGCAGGTATGCGGGCGCGTTCGCATCGCGCTTCGGCAACTCGCGCAACGCACCGGCGATCTCCGCGCGAAGCAGATCGATCCCTTCGCCCGTCCGGGTGGAGATCGCGATCGTCGCCGCACCCTCGGCGATCGTGCCGCGAAGCACGTCCTCGAGCCGGGTGAGGGCGAGGGCGCGCGCCTTGTCGTCGAGCAGATCGCACTTCGTCGCAACCACGATCGTGCGCCGTACGTCGAGAAAGCGCAGGATCTCGAGATGTTCGAACGTCTGCGCCATCGCGCCGTCGTCGAGCGCGACCACCAGCAGTAGCAGTTCCATTCCGGCCGCGCCGGCGAGCATGTTGTGGACGAAGCGTTCGTGCCCGGGGACGTCCACGATCCCGGCCTCGAGGCCGTCGCCGAGGTCCAGATGGGCGAATCCGAGATCGAGCGTCATGCCCCGCTCGCGTTCTTCGGGAAGCCGATCGGGATCCGTTCCGGTCAGCGCTTCGATCAACGTGGACTTGCCGTGATCGACGTGGCCGGCCGTCCCGATGACGTGCACGCGCTACCCGGCGAGCGCGCGAAGCGCTGCGATGACGGCGGCGTCCTGACCCGGCGCGATCGTGCGCAGGTCGAGCAATACGGTGCCTTCGCTGATGCGCGTCACGATCGGCGGTTCTCCGCGACGCAGGCGCTCGGCGAGTGCGTCCGCATACGGCGTCGGGAACGCGATCGCGAACGACGGCACGGTCGCCTGCGGAAGCGACCCGCCGCCGACGTAGGCGTGCGACTCTTCGACGTGCGCGCCGTCGATGCTCGCCACGTAGGTCTCCGCGCGCGCACGCAGATCTTCCAGCGTCATCGAGAGCATCGCGTAGAACGGGATCCGGTCGCGCGATTCGCGCGTACGATGCAGGCGCAAGGTTCCGGAGAGGAGCGCGAGCGTGGTCTTATCGGTGCGCAGCGCGCGCAGTAGCGGATTTGCGCGCAGCCGCGCGATCAGCACCGAACTTCCGACCACGATGCCGGCCTGCGGACCTCCGAGCAACTTGTCGCCCGAGAACGCGACCAGATCGACGCCGTCGCGCAGCGCCTCTTGGACCGTCCGCTCGTGCGGAAGGCCGTAGTCGCAGAGATCGACGATCGCGCCCGAGCCAAGATCCTCGACGACCGGCACGCCCGCCCGGCGTCCGAGCGCCGCGAGTTCCGCACCGCTCGTCTCGCGGACGAAGCCATCGACCGAGAAGTTGGAGGGGTGCGCGCGCAGCAACATGCCGGTCCGGGGCGTGAGCGCGCGTTCGTAATCGCGCAGATAGGTCTTGTTCGAGGTGCCGACGTCGATCAGGGTCGCGCCGCTTCGGGCGAGTACGTCGGGCAGGCGAAAACCGCCACCGATCTCGATCGCCTGACCGCGCGCGACCACGACCTCGCGATCGCGCGCGAACGTATCCACGATCAGCAGCACCGCGGCGGCGTTGTTGTTGACGACCAGCGCGTCGTCGGCTCCGGTCAGCTCGCACAGTAGGGCGCTCGCATGTGCGTAACGCGACCCGCGCCGGCCGCCGATCAGATCGTATTCGAGATCGCTGTAGCCCGCGCCGATCTCGCGCGCGCTCGAGAGCGCGTGTTCGGCGAGCGGCGCGCGGCCGAGATTGGTGTGGAGCAGAACGCCGGTCGCGTTGACGACCGGTAGCAGGCGGGTCGCGGCGTCGCGCTCGACCGACTCGGCGATCTCGGCGACCAACAGTTCGGTCGGCGGCGTCGCCCCGGTCGCGCGCAGGCGATCGAGAGCCCCGGAGATCGTCCGGCGAAGCGTTTCGCGCCCCACGAGGTGCTCGTAGGGCGCGATCGTTGGATGTTCGAGGATGACGTTGACCGGCGGAATGCTCCGTCGCGCGTCGTGGTCGCTCATACGAGCGCCTTTCCGTCGCCTAGTTAGGCGACGTGTTTTGCCAACATCGACGTGATCGTGTTCTCCGGCACGTATCCGACGATGCGATCGGCGACCTGGCCGCCTTTGAAGAGGATCAGGCACGGGATGCCCGAGATCTGATACTGTCCGGCGATCGAGGGGTTCTCGTCGGTGTTCAGCTTGACGAACTTCGCCTTGCCGGCGTGCGCCGCAGCGACCTTCTCGACGACGGGCGTCAGCATCTTACACGGGCCGCACCAAGGGGCCCAAAAATCCACCAACACCGGCTCGGCACTCTCGAGCACCTCGGCTTGGAACGTGGCTTGCGAAACGTCGGGTAATGCGCTCATCGGTTGTCTGTATCTCCTCGACTGCTATAACTATCGGCCTCGCCGGGAAGGTTGCGGGAGCCAGGGCGGTCCTTCGTCCCTCGGACTACAGCTCCGTCTGGATGGGTTCGCCGGTGATCTCGTTGAGCAGATCGCTCTGCTTGCCGATGTTGGTGATCGCGATCACCTCGTCGCCGTCGCCCAGACGTTGGAGACGGACGCCCTTGGCGTCGCGTCCGGTCTTCCGGATCTCCGAGACCTTGATCCGGATCGTCTGGTTGCTCGAGGTGATCATCATCAACTCGTCGTCCGGTGCGACCAGGATCTGATCGACGACCTTGCCGATGTCGTCGCGCTGGCGGGCGAACGCCTTGACGCCCTTGCCGCCGCGCGAGGTGTGGCGGTAATCCTCGATCGGCGTCCGCTTGCCGAACGCGAGCGAGGTCACCAGCAACACTTCTTTGCGGTCGTCTTCGAGGATGTCCATCGCGACGATCTCATCGCCCTTCTCGAGCGTCATCGCCTTGACGCCGCGCGCGTTGCGGCCCATCGAGCGGACGTTCTTCTCGTTGAAGTGCACGGCCATACCGTTCTGGCTGCCGAGGATGATATCGCGCGAGCCGTCCGAGAGATCGACCGCGAGCAGATCGTCGCCTTCGTCCAGGCCGATCGCGTTCAACCCGTTGCGACGGACGTTGGCGAACTCCGAGAGCTTGGTCTTCTTGATGACGCCCTTACGGGTGACCATCACCAGGTATTTCTCGCCCTCGAACGTGTCGATCGGGAAGACCGCGGTGACGCTCTCTCCCGGCGGCAACGTGAGCAGGTTGACGAGCGCCGTGCCGCGCGCCTGACGCGTGGTATCGGGGATCTCGTAGGCACGCAGGCGATAGACTCGCCCCTTGCTCGTGAAGAACAGGACGTGGTCGTGCGCCTTGGTGCTGAACAGATTGCGGACGACGTCTTCGCGCTTGGTCGCAAGCGTGACGCCCCGGCCGCCCCGGCTCTGGGTGCGGAACGTCTCGACCGGGACGCGCTTGATGTAGCCGCCCTCGGTATACTGCACGACTACGTCGATGTTCGGGATCAACTGCTCGATCGCGATCTCGCCTTCGGCCGGCTCGATCATGGTGCGCCGTTCGTCGCCGAAGCGGCGCTTCAGATCGAGCGTCTCGTCTTTGACGATCGCGCCGACGCGACGAGGATTGCGCAGGATGTCCTCGAGTTCGGCGATCAGCTTGATCAGCTCGGCGTACTCGTCTTCGATCTTTTGCCGTTCCATGCCGACGAGCGTGCGCAGACGCATGTCCACGATCGCTTGGGCCTGGATATCGGTCAGCGCGAAGCGTTCGCCGAGGCGCGTCTTGGCTTCGTCGGTCGTCTCGCTGCCGCGGACGATCGCGATCACTTCGTCGATGTTGTCGAGCGCGATCCGGTAGCCCTCGAGCAGATGGGCGCGCTCTTGGGCCTTGCGCAGCTCGTACTGGGTGCGCTTGGTGACGACGTCGCGACGATGCGCGATGTAGTGCTGGATCAGACCCTTGAGGGTGAGCACCTGCGGCTCGACCGCTCTCGTACCGTCGGCCCGCGGTTCGCCGACCGGCACCAGCGCGAGCATGTTGAAACCGAACGACGACTGCAACGGCGTGTGTTTGAAGAGCTGGTTGAGCACGACCTTGGGCGTCGCGCTGCGCTGCAGCTCGACCACCACGCGCATGCCCTTGCGGTTGGACTCGTCGTCCAGGCGGGCGATGCCTTGGATGCGTTTCTCGGCGTGCGCTTCGGCGATCGCCTCGACGATGCGGCCCTTATAGACCTGGTACGGGATCTCGGTGATCAGGATCTTCCATTTGCCCTTTTCCTCGATGATCTCGGCCTTGCCGCGGATCGAGATCGAACCGCGCCCGGTCTTGTAGGCTTCGCGGATCGCGGCTTCGCCCAGGATCGTGCCGCCGGTCGGGAAGTCCGGACCCTTGACGATGTCGCAGAGTTTGTCGTCGTCGATGTTCTCGTCGTCGACCACGGCTACGATCGCGTCGGCGATCTCGTTCAAATTGTGGGGCGGGATGTTGGTCGCCATGCCGACCGCGATGCCGCTCGAACCGTTGAGCAGCAGCTGCGGGAGACGACCCGGGAGTACGACCGGTTCGACGCCCTGGTTATCGAAGTTGGGGACGAACGGAACCGTGTCTTTTTCCATGTCGGCCAGCACGTCCATCGCGATCCGCGCAAGCCGGGCTTCCGTGTACCGGTAGGCGGCCGGACGATCCGGATCGATCGAGCCGAAGTTGCCGTGCCCGTCGACCAGCGGGTAACGCAGCGTGAAGTCCTGCGCCATGCGGACGAGCGCATCGTAGACCGACGAATCGCCGTGCGGATGGTACTGCTTGAGGACTTCGCCGATGATACCGGCGCACTTGCGGTGCTGCTTGCCCGGGTCCATGCCCATGTCGCGCATCGCGTAGAGGATGCGGCGTTGCACCGGCTTGAGACCGTCGCGGACGTCGGGAAGGGCGCGCGACGCGATGACGGACATCGCATACGAGAGATAGCTCTCGCGCATCTCATCTTCGACGTTTACCGAACTGATGATGTCGTTATTCAACTACGGGCTCCGATAAGGGCAACGGGGCAAGAACAAGCCAGGCCGGCCTCAAAGACCGACCCGAGAACCTTCGATAATTGGACCGATTTTTCCCATGCCCGCCCCCTTTTTGTCATCGCGAGCGAAGGCGTGGAGCGACCCTTCCTCTCGCGTCATCCCGAGCGTCGGGAGCGAAGCGACCGTTCCTCTCGTGGCCGGCCGTGCTACACTACCTCGAAATGCTGACGCGGACGCTGGATGGGCTCGACGGGCTCGACGAATTTGCCACGGAGTTCGCCCGTAGCCTCAAGCCGGGCGACGTGATCGGTCTCTCCGGTCCCCTCGGCGCCGGCAAAACGACCTTCGTGCGCTCGATCGTCCGGAGGCTGCACGGCGAGGATCAGACCTCGAGCCCGACCTTCACTTTTTGGCATCGCTATGCGGGTGCGCCGCCGATCGACCACCTCGATCTCTACCGCGTCGACGATCCGGCCGAGCTGACCGAACTCGGGCTCGAAGAAGCCTTCGACGGCACGTCGATCGTGTTCGTCGAGTGGTGGCGCAACGCGCCCGATCTGCTGCCGGCCGATCATCGCGAGATCGTCTTCGAGGGTGCCGGCGACGAACCGCGTCGGGTGACGGTGCGACCGTGATCGTTCTCGGCATCGACGGCGCGCTCGGATCGTTCTCGGCGGCCGTCGTGCGCGGCGATGCGACCGGCTCGGTCGAACTCGAAGGCAACGTCGCGCTTGAGGGCGGACTCGACGCGATCGCGCGCGCGATGCGCGACGAGGGCGTCGCCCCGACCGATCTCGAGCGGATCGCGATCGGTATCGGGCCGGGCGGATTCACCGGCCTGCGCATCGCGATCTCGTATGCGAAATCGCTCGCGCTGGCATGGCGCGTGCCGCTGGTCGGCGTCTCGTCGTTCGATACGCTCGAGTTCGGGCACGACCGTGCGTGCGTCCTCGCGGTCGTGAGCGGGCGGGCGGGCGTCATCTCGGCGCGCTATCGCGACGGCGATGCGACGGTGCGCGCATCCGGCACGATCGCCGAGGTTCTCGACCAGGTGCTGCCGGCCGCGATCGCGGCTCCACTCCCGGTCACCGGGAGCCTCGCACAGGACGTGCTCGACGCATTCGGCGAACGCGGCGTTATCGTGGAACGCCTCTCGACGCTCGTCCGGCCGCCGGCCACCGCAATCGCGCGGATCGCGGCGTCTCGTGCGCCCGCGGCGAGCCCTCACGAGATCCGGGCCGACTACGGCGAACGGCCGGCCGCGAAGATCCCCAAGCTCCGATGAAGCTCGAGGTAGGCTTCGTCGTCGAGAAGATGACGCCGGCCGAGATCAACGAGGTCCGCCAGATCGAGACGTCGTCGTTCTCGACGCAATGGCCGTCCGACGCCTTCTACAACGAACTGCATAGCAATCGCTCCGCCCACTACTTCGTCGGCAAGGTCGACGGCAAGACCGTCGCTTACGGCGGCATCTGGGTGGTGATGGAGGACTCACATATCACGACCATCGCGGTGGATCAGGATCACCGGGGGCGCAAGTTCGGCGACCTGCTGCTCGCGCGCTTGATCGCCGAAGCGATCTCGCGCGGTGCCGCCTGGATGACGCTCGAAGTGCGCGAATCGAACACCATCGCGCAGCGGCTCTACCGCAAATACGGGTTCGCCACCGTCACGGTGCGCAAGGCCTACTACAGCGATAACAACGAGAACGCACTCGTGATGTGGGCCGGCGACCTGCGCGGCGATCTCTATCGCAATCGTTTGAACGCGATGACGGGATGATCGCGCTCGCACTCGCCGCGACCGTCATCGGCGGCACGTTCTACGGCGCGACCCTCGGCACCAACGTCCGCGCGATCGTCGCCGCGCCGTTTCCGGAGGTGGTCACGAGCGACGTCGGACAGGTCTGGACCTGGCGCGCATCCCGCGGCGCGATCGCGATGACGATGCGCGCGACCACCGACGACGACGGCACGATCCAGATGATCGACGTGCTCGCGCGCGGATCGGCGGCCGGTCCGGCGTTGCCGATGCCGGTCGGTTCGCACGCGCGACTGACGTTCGGGAGCGCCCGCGCGGCCGACGCGGATGCGATCTTCGGCGCGCCCGAGTTCGAAGGCGCGGGGCCGTTTCCGGACGGCGCCGGCCAAGCAAGTTTTCGCGGCTACCGCTTTGCCGGCGACCGGCAGGTGGTGCTGCTCCTCGATGCGGGCGGTGGCCCGTTGCGCGAGATGTTCTTCGGAAAGCGGGGCGCGCTCGCGCGCGCCGGACTGATCCCACACGAAGCGCCGCCGAACGTCTTCAAAGCCGCGACGCTCTCGCGCTTGGGGAGCGCGGACTTCAGCAAGCGCCGCGAAGGCGTCGCGTACACGCGCATCCTCGTCAACGCCGACGGCAGCGTCGCCGGTGCCACCGTCTTCATCTCCAGCGGCGACGGGGACCTCGACGGGATCGCGCTTGCGATCGATCGCGGGTGCACCTTCGTTCCCGCGACCCTGAACGGCGCGCCGGTCGCGAGCGTCTACTTCCGGCGCGAAGACTTCTTGCTGACGGGCGG
>JBBRTL010000116.1:0-7970 GCA_038244445.1 Vulcanimicrobiales bacterium | reverse complement strand
TGCAGGCCGATGCCGAGCGCGCTCCGCCCGCGTATATCGGTCAGCACTGCAGCGCGCGCGCGCGCGACCGTCGCGGGCGAGAAGTCGGGAGCGCGCAGCGCCGTCGCGAAGAGATGGAGCAGACCGTTCTCGTCGGGACCGAGACCTTCGACGTAGAAGCGGACGCTCTGCGGATCGACCGAGTAGTCGATCGAGCCGCCCGCCGCGGCGATCGCTTCGCGCAAGGTCGCGCCGCCCGCGACGTGCGTCTGCAGCACGGTCTCGGCGGTGAGCGCGGCCAAGCCGTTCTGTGCGAACGTCTGCCGGTCGAGGCCCGCACGCACGAAGAGCATCGTGCCCGCGAGCGTCGCGGATGCATCCGGTTGGGCGACGACGATCACCCCGTTGCGGCGGACCACCGAGGGAGCGGGCGCGAGCGAGACCGCCGCGAGCGCGATCGTAGCGATCATGACGAACTCCCTTTTTCGGGAACCAGGTGGACGACGGTCGGCGTCTGCAAGTAGCGGCGAGCGACGCCGGCGACGAACTGCGGATCGAGCGAATCGACCGTACGCGAATAGGTACCGCTGACGTCACCCGGCGCGTACGACGCGTCGCCTTGGACGGCGTACCAGGCCAGTTCGTCGGCGAGCGCCGCCGGGACCGAGCCACTGCGTGCGCTCCCGTACAAAAACGCGCGCCGGGCCGCGCCAAAGGTGACGGCGTCGAGCGGTGTCGACATGGCGGCGATCGCGGCGCGGACCTTGAGCGCTGAGGCCTCCAGATCGCCGCCCGAGAGGCTGACGATCGTGACGCCCGGATCGCGGTAGGTCAGGAAGTGCCCGCTCACCGAGGTCTTCGTATCGCCGAGCTGCCGCGTTACGACGCCGCGGTCCGAGTCGAAGAGATAATCGCTGATGAAATCGAGCGCGGTCGCTTCGCGTTCGTCGCGGATCGGCGGACCGGCGAAGCCGAACGCCATACCCGCGACCGCTCCCGGGACCGTCGCGGACGTTCCGCCGGGCCCGAGTTTCGAGTCGAGCGACGCAGTAGGCGCAGACGCGGTCGCATCGCCGTCGGTGACGGCGTCGAGCAACGATGCGTCGACGTTGCCGGCGAGCGAGAGCACCGCGTTGGTCGAGACGAACGCGCGTTTTGCGAACGCGTTCACGGTCGCGACCGGAATCGCCGCGAGGACGTCGGCCGAACCGGGCAACGGCGCGACGTGCGCCGGGCCCGAGGCGAACATCTGCGCGAGCATCGCGTCGTGTAACGCGAAGTCGGCGCTATAGCGGCGCTCGACGCCGCGCACTGCCGAGTCGCGCAGACCGAGCGCGTAGCTCGCGTCGTCGACGTTCGGCGCGAAGTACGCCGCGGTCAAGGCCGCGACCGCACGACGCGCGCTCCCGGCCGGAACGATCACGTCGATCGAGGTCATGTCGGGCTCGCCGCCGAGCACCAGACGTCCGCCGAGCGAACGAACCAGGTCGGCAAGCGACTTGCCGCCGGAGAGACGGACCGCAGCGCACGACGCGGCGGCCAACTGGGCGACGCCCGGATCGGCGCCGTCGTAGCCGTTGCTCGGAACCCGGAACCAGAGCGCGATGGCGGCCGTCGACGCGTCCGGATCGGGGCGCAACACGTAGCTACCACCGCGCGGCAGCGTACCGTTCTGCTGAGGCGGCGCGGCCGTAGCGAACCCGCCGCACGCCACGGCAAGCGCCAGCATCGAAGCGAGAACGCGCAGCTTCAAGTTACGCGGGCTCGGGTGAGATCGTCGGCGGGATACCGCGCGAAGGTTCGCGTTTGGGTTCGGGCGCGGGAAGCGATTCCGTCTCGACCGGAGCGACCGGCGTTCCCGATCCGCGGTTGCCGTCGTACGGTTTGCCCGCCACGATCGCGCGCACTTCTTCGGCGTCGACCGTCTCGTACTCGAGTAGCGACTTGACCATACGTTCGACCTTATCCCAGTTCGCGGTCAGGATCCGGCGGCCGTCCGCATAGGCTGCATCGATGATCTTTCGCACTTCGGCGTCGATCTTGGTGGCGACGTCTTCGGAGTAGTTGCGCTCGTCGCCGAAGTCGCGACCGAGGAAGACCTGATGCGAACCGCGACCGAAGACCATCGGGCCGAGGTCGCTCATGCCGTACTGCGTCACCATCCGGCGCGCGATCCCGGTCGCCTGTTCGAAGTCGTTCGAAGCGCCGGTCGTCACGTCTTTGTACTTGATCTCTTCGGCAAGACGCCCGCCGAGCGCGCGCGTCACGACGGCGACCAGTTCCTCACGCGTCTGCGAGTGGCGGTCGTCTTCTGGGAGCGACCAGGTGATGCCGAGCGCCATGCCCCGCGGAATGATCGTGACCTTGTGGATCGCGTCCGCTTTCTCGAGCATGCCGCCGACGACGGCGTGGCCCGACTCGTGATAGGCGGTCATCTCCTTCTCTTTGTCCGACATCACGATCGACTTGCGTTCCGGGCCGACCATCACGCGGTCGATCGCCTCGTCGCAGTCCTTCATCTCGATGACGGTCTGACTCTTGCGCGCCGCGAGCAGCGCGGCTTCGTTCAGCAAGTTCTCGAGATCCGCGCCCGAGAAACCGGGCGTACGACGCGCGAGCGTATCGAGCAACACGCCCTTGGCAAGCGGCTTGTTGCGCGCGTGGACTTCGAGGATCTTCTCGCGGCCCTTGATATCCGATCGGTCGACCACGATCTGTCGATCGAAGCGGCCCGGGCGAAGCAGCGCCGGATCGAGCACGTCGGGGCGATTGGTCGCGGCGATCAGGATGACGCCGGTGTTCTGCTCGAACCCATCCATCTCGACGAGCAGTTGGTTGAGCGTCTGCTCGCGCTCGTCGTGTCCGCCGCCGAGACCGGCGCCGCGCTGGCGGCCGACC
Source organism: Vulcanimicrobiales bacterium (assembly GCA_038244445.1). Lineage (GTDB taxonomy): Bacteria > Vulcanimicrobiota > Vulcanimicrobiia > Vulcanimicrobiales > Vulcanimicrobiaceae > JALYSX01. Next base: position 5,093 of record JBBRTL010000116.1, on the reverse strand, counting down.
GCGTCGATCTCGTCGATGAAGATGATGCAGGGCGCGGACTTCTTGGCCTGGTCGAACAGATCGCGTACCCGCGAGGCGCCGACGCCGACGAACATCTCGACGAAGTCAGAACCGGAGATCGAGAAGAACGGCACGCCCGCCTCGCCCGCGATCGCGCGCGCGAGCAAGGTCTTACCGGATCCCGGCGGCCCGAGCAGCAGTACGCCCTTGGGAATGCGCGCACCGAGAGCCTGATATTTCTTTGGGAACTTGAGGAAGTCGACGATCTCGCCGAGTTCTTCTTTGGCTTCGTCCACACCGGCGACGTCCGCGAACGTGACCTTAGGACGGTTCTCCGAGAGCATCTTGGCGCGCGACTTGCCGAACGACATGGCCTGACTGCCGCCGCTCTGAGCCTGGCGGAAGATCAGGAAGACCAGCGCGATGATCAGGATGAACGGCAGAATGGTGAAGATCGTCGAGACGAACGAGGTGTTGGCCGGCGCGTCGTAACTGATCTGACCGCTCTTGACCTTTTTCTGCACTTCGGCGACGAAGGTGCTGTCGATGACCGGGACGACGACCGTATAGGCCGCCCCGCCGACGAGCGTGCCGCTGGCCGATTTGTCGACCGCGTGGAACGCCGTGACCTGCCCGGCTTCGAGCTTGTTATAGAAGGCACCGTAGTCCAGGCGAGTCGTCTGCTCGCCCGCTTGCAAGATGCGCGAGACGAGAAACACCACCACCACGGCGGCGAAGACGACGAGCAAGAACGACCGAAGATACTTGTTCACGATGACGCTTAGACGACCTTACTGGGTGAAGACCCACGAGCGCAGCTGCGCGAGGTAGGGCAGGTTCCGGTAGAGTTCTTGGTAGTCCAGACCGTAGCCTATGACGAACTCGTCCGGCGAGGTCAAGCCGACGTATTCTACCGGGACGTCGACCAGACGGTGATAGGGCTTGTCGAAGAGGACGCACGACTTCAGACTCGCCGGGTTCCGTCCACCGAGTAACGTCCGAAGGTAGTCCAGCGTGAATCCGTTGTCGATGATATCCTCGACGACCACGACGTTGCGGCCGATGATGGGCGAATCCGAGTCCTTGAGCATACGGACCTCACCTGAGGACCGGGTCGCGTTTCCGTAGCTGGAGACGCACAGATACTCCACGGTCACCTCGCTCGGCCCGTCCGGCAGACGCGAGATCGCGCGAGCCAGGTCGACCGTAACGTAGAGCGCTCCCTTCAACACACCCAGGAGCAACAGAGGTTGCCCGCGGTGGTCGGCCGCGATCTGCCGGGCCATGCGTTCGATTGCCGTCGCGATTTCGGCCCCGGTGAAGAGCGTCCGCTCGAGCGTGCCCTCGTAGGTCTCGATAGCCTTCATGCTGTCGTTTCTACCCTCAAACGGCCGTCCTGGATGATCAGGTCGAACCCATCCTTTATAAAGAATCGGCCGCTGCCGCCCCGTTCTAAGGCGATGGCCGCGGCCTCGACGTGCGCGAAGGCGACGTCCTTGAGCCCACAATCGGCCCCGACGGCCGCTCTTACCTGCCTGCGTAAGGCCGCTCGGGGGGTCTCGTCCGCTTCGGCCGCGCCCAGCTCGGCCGCCCGCGAGATGGCTTCGTCGAGCCCCGGGAAGAGCGGGCGCAGGCCGGTCAAGGCTTGCCGGACCGCATTGCGCCGCAGTTCGTCGTCCGCGTTGGTCGGATCGACCGCATACGGGAGCGCCTCGGCATGGCAGTAGGCGAGCAGTTCCGAGGCCGGCGCGAGCAAGAGCGGGCGGATCAGGTCGAGCCCATCGGCCAAGGCCCGGCGCGACGGCATCCCGGCAAGCCCGGCCGCGCCGGTCCCGCGGAAAAGCGCGAGCAACACGGTCTCGCTCTGGTCCTCGGCATGGTGCGCGGTCGCGATCGCGGTCGCCTCGGCTCGGCGCGCGATGGACTGCAGCGCGGCGTAGCGTCCGTCGCGCAGACTGGCTTCGTTGCCGGGGCCGTGCGCGAGAGAAACGGTGCGCACCGGCAATCCGAACGTCGCACCGATCCGAAGCACGACGCATTCATCCTGCCACGCCGACCGGCGCGTCCCGTGATTGACGTACGCGAGCGTAAGCGCAAGGTCGAGCGGCTTCGCTAGCGCCGCAAGTGCACCGGCCAACGCGACCGAGTCGGGTCCGCCGCTACACGCGACCACGATGCGTTCGCCGAAACGCACCACGCCCTCACGCTCGAGTCGATCGACCAACGCCCGCTCCGGATGTGCGCCTCTCATGCGAAGCGTACCGCCCTTGTCATCCCGAGCGTAGCGAAGCGTACCGCCCTTGTCATCCCGAGCGTAGCGAAGCGTAGTCGAGGGACGCCTCGAAGCCTTTGCATTGCGTCTGTCCCTCGACTACGGCGCTTTGCGCCTACGCTCGGCATGACAAGGTGCATGACAACGCTAGCGGATGTGGCGGGCGATTTCGCGTTGGACGTCGCGCTTGGCGGTGTCGGCGCGTTTGTCCCAGAGCTTCTTGCCGCGGGCGACGCCGATCTCGACTTTGACTTTACCGCGCGTGAAGTACATGCGTAGCGGGACGATCGTGAGACCCTTCTCCGCGACCTGACTCTTGAGGCTCTTGATCTGATCCCGGTGCAGCAACAGCTTGCGCGGACGGAGCGGCTCCACGTTCGAGAACGAACCCTCCTTGTACGCTTGGATGTGCAGGCCCATCAGCCAGGCTTCGTTGTCTTTGATGCGCGCGTAGGCTTCGGCAAGCGAGATCCCGCCCGCGCGGATCGACTTGACCTCGGTCCCGGTCAGCACGAGGCCGGCCTCCATGCTATCGAGGATCGCGAACTCATGCCGCGCGCGACGATTGTCGAACGAGGGCGTCGCCCGTAATTTTTCCGCAGCCGCATCCGCGACGCGGCCCTGCTTCATCTTGGCCACGCGCCTACCCCGGGTTCCGGCGGTCGACGGCGGCGGCGATCGGGGCGCGCGAGACGAACTTGCCTTCGCCTTCGAGCAAGAGCGTGCCGTGCGAATCGGTGACGCGGGCTTCGAGGAAGAGCACCTTGTGCCGGCGATCCGCAACGCGCCCGGTGAGGATCAGCGGTTCACCGAGCGGGACCGGTCTGCGAAACCGGGTCGCCAGGCTCGCGGTCACGCCGCGATGTCCGGCGGCGCCGGCCGCGTGCGCCATCGCTTCGTCGAGCAGCGCCATCGCGATGCCGCCGTGCGCGATGCCACGCCAGCCCTGGAACTCGGGCGCGAGCGTGACTTCGGCGCGGACGCCGTCGCCGTCGCGTTCGAAATGCAGGTGCATACCGATCGGATTCTCCGGACCGCATGCAAAGCAGTTGCCGTCGTCGATCGGGATATCGGAATCGCTCACCGCCCGACCTCGAGCCGGGTCGCGAGATAGTGCGGCAGATGCGCATCGTCCATCTTGTGCTGGACCTCGGAGATCGGATACTCGTAACGGATCCACTCCACCCGGCGCTTGGCGGGTTCGTAGAACGCGATCGCGGGATGCGGGTTGAGATCGCGCGGTTGTCCGACCGAGCCGACGTCCACGATGTAGCGTTTGCCTTCTTCCATGACCAGTTCGCCGCCGTGCTGCATGTGTCGATGCGAGATCGCGCCGTCCGCATCGAGCGCGTAATACTCCGCGATGTGGGTGTGCCCGACCAGGATCAGTGGCGCGTCGGTCGCATCGAAGGCGCGCTTGGCGGTCTTCTTGTCGAGGATGTATTCGAAGTAGTTCTTCGGCGCGCCGTGCACCATCAGGAACTCCGGATAACGGAGTTCGTAGGACTGCTGGTTGAGCCACTGCCGGTTCTCGGCGTCGATCACGTCCTGCGTCCAGTTCATCGCGATCTTGGCGGCTTCGTTGAAGTACTCGACGCCGAAGTTGTCGATCGCGGCCAGATCGTGGTTCCCGAGCACGCTCGCCTCGGCGCGTTCGCGCACTAACCGCACGCACTCGTTCGGGTTCGGGCCGTAGCCGACCGTGTCGCCCAAGCAGAGCACGCGGTCCTGCGGGTCGATCAGGGCAAGCGCGTGTTGCAGCGATTCGAGATTGCCGTGAATGTCGGAGATGATCGCGTAACGCACGGGCCGGCCGGTCATGCGGGCACCTTCGCCACGACGGTGCGAAAAGCCGCCGCGAATGCCGCACCCATCGCTTCCGTACCGACGGTGACGCGGATGCAACGGTCGAGCGGGGGCGCGCCCGGTTTCCGGATCCAGACGCCGTGTGCGAGCAGTGCTTCGACGATGGCGGTCGCGCGGGCCGCGTCGCCGATGTCGATGCAGACGAAGTTGGTCCGCGACGGGATGCTTGCGAAGCCCATCTCGGCCGCGAGTGCCGCGTACTCGGCCCGGCCGCGCGCCGTCTCGGCGACCACATGGGCGCGAAATGCGTCGTCGCGTAGCGAGGCGAGCGCGCCGATCTGGGCGTTGCGATTGACGCCGTAGTGCAGACGGATCTTCTGAAAGGTCGCCACGATCTCCGGATGCGCGAGGACGTAGCCGATCCGGGCGCCGGCCATGCCGTAGGCCTTCGAGAACGTCCGCGTGCGTACCAGGTTCGGGTCGAACGCGTTGCCCGGCAGCTGGGCCGCATCGACGAAGTCGGCATAGGCTTCGTCCAGGAAGAGCATCGTCTGCTCCGGCAATGCCGCGCGAAAGCGCGCGATCTGGTCGATCGTCGCAAAGGTTCCGCTCGGGTTGTCGGGATTGGCGAGATAGACCATCGCGGCCGCGGTCGCGTGGGCGGCCGCCGCCAGGCCATCGAGATCCGGACAGTCGTCATTGCGATACGGGACACGCACGATCGTGCCGCCGTAGCCGGCGACGTGGTAGTCGAAGGTCGGATAGGTGCCGCGCGACGTCACCGCGATCGCACCCGGCGCGACGAACGCGCGGACGGCGAGGCCCATCAGATCGTCGATGCCGGAGCCGACGCAAATACGGTCGGGCAAACAGCCGTGTTTTTCGGAGAGCGCGTCGCGCAGATCGAGCGAATCGGGATCGCCATACCAGGCCGTGCGCTCTAGTTCGCGCGCCATCGCGGCGACCGCACTAGGAGCCGGGCCGAACGCGCTCTCGTTCGCGCCGAGCCGGACGA
>JBBRTL010000115.1:0-7995 GCA_038244445.1 Vulcanimicrobiales bacterium | reverse complement strand
TGGATCCCGCGACCGGTGCGCTGACGTTGCAGATCCAAGAAGGCTACACGATCGGCAAGATCTCGATCGGCGGCGACCCGTTGCTGCCCCCGAACCTGATCCTATCGGTCCTGACGATCAAACCGGGCGACACGTTCTCGTCGGACGATCAACAGAAGGACTTCGACGCGCTCAAGAAGCTCTACGACAAGTACGACATCCAGATCGGCAACTTCGAAGGCGGCATCGATCCGACCACGATCGACAACAAGACCGGCACGGCCGACGTCAAGTACGACATCTACGTGATGAAGGTCGCGGTCGTCCAGATCACCGGCAATACCAAGACCAAAGACGAAGTCGTCCGTCGCGAGCTGCGCTTGCGCCCGGGCATGGTCGTCACCCAGGCCGGCCTGCATCGCGATTACGATCGTCTCCAGAACACGCAGTTCTTCTCGAAGGTCGATCTTCAGCCGAAGGCCGGCCCGGATCCGAAGCATCCCGAACTCGTGACGTTGGATTGGGTGGTCACCGAACAGAAGACCGCATCCGCGCAAATCGGTTTCGGTTACTCGGGCGGGATCAGCGGTCAGGGCCTCTACGGCACGCTCGGCTATCAGGACAACAACCTGCACGGTACCGGCAACTCGGTCTCGCTGCAGTTCCAGAAGGGCTCGCGCCAGTATCAGACGCAGGCCCAAGTGACGATCCCGTATTGGGGCAAGACGGCCGCCTCGCAGAAGTTCAGCGTCAGCGGCACGCTCTTCGCGACCGGTACGACCTACTATTATCCGGTCTACCTGGTCAGTTCGACCGGGACGATTCCGACCTCGCCGATCGTCGGCGGCACGCCCGCTCCGATCCCGGTGACGCTCTATCAGACCAGCCCGACCCAGACCGCGCTCGGAATCACCTCGACGAGTACCGCCAAGTCGGCCGGTTTGACCGTGAACATCGGCCGGCGCCTCAACGACTACACGACGCTCTTCGTCGGCGGCAGCGGTCAGAACATCACCAACGACACCATCGTCCCCGCGCCGTACTACTTCCAGGGCGGGCAGCCGAACGTGATCGTCGGCCCGACCCCGAGCCCGCTCGGCGGCTCGGCCGGTTCGACCGGTTCGAACGGATCGTTCGGCATCAGCGCGAGTTCGATCGCCAACGTCAATACGGGTCTTCCATATAAGCTCGTCTACGGCACGCTGGGCGCCCAGGTGAACACGCTCGACGATTATTACAATCCGAGCCGCGGCGTGAAGGCCTCGTTCAACGAGATCATCTCGGTGCCGGCGCTCGGCTCGTCCTTCCGCTACACCCAGACGTCGCTCGACATCGCGAAGTTCTTCCCGGTGAAGAAGACCAACGGCACGCTCGGCATCCACGGTTCGCTCCAGACGACCACCGGCTCGATCCCGCCGAACTCGCTCTACACGTTCTCGGATCAGCAGCTCCGCGGTTTCGACACCGTCTTCTACGGTACGGATGCGGCTCTCGGCCAGATCGAGTTCCGCCAACCGGTCACTCCGGACCGCAAACTCGTGGCCGCGATCTTCGTCGATCAGCTCGCCTATCGCATCCGCGGCGCGACCCCGCTGTTGGATCCGTATACCAACCGGATCATCGGCTACCCCGGCAACTGGACGTTCCGCGGCGATTATGGATTCGGCATCCGCTTCGACGTTCCGCAGCTCGGGCTGCACACGGTGCGCATCGATATCGCGAAGGGCAACGGCAGCACGCACACTAGCTTCGGCATCGGCCAGTCATTCTAAACCAGCAACACGCAAGGACACCATGAAGATCCGTTTCATCTCGTTTCTCGCCGCCGCGCTTCTGCTCGGCGGCGCCGTCGCGCCGACCGCGATCGCCGCGGACCTCGGCGACGTCGGGTTCGTAGATCAGGCCGCGATCGCGTCGCTCCCCGCGTTCCGGCAGGCGAACGGCCAACTCTCGGCCTACAAGGCGCAACTCGACGGACAGTTCAACGCCGCCATGAAATCCGCGAAGACGGATGCGGATCGCCAACGCATCACGATCCAATTTCAGACCAAGTTCTCGGACAAGCAGCGCGACGTGATCGGACCGCTCTTCACGCGCGCGCAGATCGCCATCGCGAAGGTCAGCGCCTCGGATAGCCTGAGCGTCATCGTCGACAAGCGCATCGTGATCTTCGGCGGTCGCGACGTGACCAAAGACGTGATCGGCCTGCTGCAGTCGTCGCAGGCGCTCGCGCCGCCGTCCGCAACCCCGGCTCCGTCGGTGATCGGATTCGTCGATCAGACCGTGCTCGACGGTCTGCCGAAGGTGAAAGACGCGAACGATCAGTTCGCCAAGTTCGCGACCGAACAACGCAGCGCGTTCCAGGCCAAGCTCGCGTCGGCCCGGACCGATGCGGACAAACAGGCCGTCGGCAAGGAGTACAACAAAGTGCTCTCCGACAAACAGGACTTGCTCCTCAAGCCGCTCGTCGATCAGACCAAGTCCGTGACCGCCGACGTAGCCAAGAAGAAAGACCTTCTGCTCGTCATCGACCGTGCGGACGTGATCTTCGGCGGTACGGACATCACCAAAGATGTCCAGGATGCGCTCAGCAAGTAAGGCGCTCGCGCTGGTTCTAGCGTTGACATCCGCGGGCGCGCTTTCGGCGTGCGCGCGGGTCGACGTATCCTCGCCGCAGATCCGCGGCATAGGCTACATCCGTCTCGACGAGATCGTCAAGCGCCATCCGCTCTACTCCCAACTCTCCGGCATCGACGACGCGATCGCGGCGATCAATATCGGCGCGATCGGTCCGCACGTGCCGCTCTCGGCCGCGCAGATCGGGAGTCAGACGAAGGCGCTGAACGGCCAGCTCAAAGATGCGCAGGCGCGTGCGAACAAGATCCTCGCCCAGAAGCAGGGCGATTTCGCGCGCAAGGAGCAGGCCGCCGTCGCGGCCGCCTTGGCCGCCGCCGGACGGGGCAACGCCGGATCGGACGTCGGCGCACAGATGAGCCAGACCTCGGCCCAGCAGGCCCGCGCGGCCGCCGGCGCCGCCAACGCGGAGTTCATGGCGTACCAGCAGAGCGTGATCGCCCAGGACAACGCCGCGATCGCTTCGGTCGAACGCGAGTTGCAGGCCCAGGCGGCCGCCAAGTTCCAGGCGCGGGCCGAGGCCGCCCAACAGCGCGAGTCCACGCTCTCGCTCAAGCTCTCGCATGCCGACGCCTCCCAGCGGCTCGCCGCCAAGACGCGCCTCTCGAACCTCGCGATGGACGAGACGACGCGCAAGGACCTGCGTGCGCAGATCGCCGCGCTCGACAAGAAAGAGGCCGACGCGCTGGCCGTCCTGCGGAACAAGGATCAAGCGGACCTGGCCGCCTATCGCAAGACCCTGCAAGGAGAGACCGCGGCGGGCGTGCGGACCCAGGCGGCGAAGATTCAGGCGGAGACCCGCGCCAAACTCGAATCGCGCCGCAACGAGGTCACCTCGCAGCTGCGCAGTCTCGCGCCGGCGCAACTGCCGGCGAATCTCCCGCCCGCCTTACAGGCGAAGCTCCAACAGATCCATCAACAGTTTCAAGCGCAGTTCCAAGCCGACGCGCAACAGACCGTTGACGAATACAACCAGACCAAGGCCGATCTCGACCGGCAATTCGCCGCACTGCACGGCGCCGACGTCGGCGCCACCGGTGCGGCGGCCAAGCAGTTGGCCGATCTGCAAAAACAGCGCACCGATCTCTACGGCAAGATCGTGGCGCAGATCCAGAGCGAGGCCTCGCGCATCGCAAAGGATCGAGGCTTGAAAGTCGTGTTCGATAACGTCGAAGCCGCCGCCGGCGGTTACGACTTGACGAACGAAGTCAGCAAAGACGTCGAAAGTTTACACGAGTGAAAATACGCAATCTGATCACCCTGACCCTGGCAGCCGCGATTCTCGCGGCGTGCGGTAACAACAGCCCGATCGGCACGGTCGACGTGCAGCGCGTCGCGACCAACTGGACGAAGTATCAGGACTTCCAGAACCAGTTGCTTGCGGACCAGCAGCAGATCGAGCAGAGCAAGGTCTCCAACGGGCAGAAGGCCCGGATGGCGGCGGCGCTGCAAGTGAAGTACGCGCGCATTACCGACGGCCTCACGCAAGAGATCCGCGATGCGGCCGGCAAGGTCGCGCAGGATCGCAAGCTCAAGCTGGTCGTCACCCGCGAGGGCGTCGGCTACGGCGGCGTGGACATCACGCCGGATGTCGAGAAGGCGCTCAACATCACAGAAAAGGCTACGCCGAGCCCGTAATATGCTCGGCTCGCTTGCGGATCTCGCAACGCGCGTCGGCGGCCGGGTGGCCGGCGACGGTTCTACGCGCATCGAGCGCATCGCATCGGTCGACGATGCGGTCGCCGGTGCGCTGACGTTTGCGACCGACGAACGCTACCTCACCGCGGCGCTTGCGTCCGCGGCGAGTGCGGTGCTGGTCGACGAAGCGCTCGCGCCGGCCGAACCGTCCAAGCCGTTGCTGTTGGTACCCTCCGCGCGGGTGGCACTGGCCTCGCTCTTGCAGATGCTCCGCCCGCCGCGTCCGGTGGCCGGCCGGCATCCGAGCGCGGTCGTCGAAGTCGGCGCGCGGGTCGCCGAGGACGCGCACCTGGGACCGCACACCTACGTCGGTCGCGACTCCGTGATCGGTCCGCGCGTCGTGCTCGAAGCGGGCGCCTACGTCGGCGCGCGCGTGCGCATCGGCGCCGATTCGTGGCTCCGTCCGCAGACGCGCGTGATGGACGACTGCGTCCTCGGCGAACGGGTGGCGCTCTTTCCCGGCGCGACGATCGGGAGCGAGGGCTTCGGCTGGGCGTTCCTCGACGGTCGGCTCGAACGCATCCCGCAGGTCGGCAATACGGTTCTCGGCAACGACGTCGAGATCGGCGCGAACACGTGCGTCGATCGCGCGCAGACCGGGAGCACCTCGATCGGCGATGGGACCAAGATCGACAATCTCGTGCAGATCGGGCACAACTGCAAACTCGGCAAGCACGACGCGATCGCGGCGCTGTCGGGTCTCGCCGGCACGACCACCATCGGCGACTACACCCGCGTCGCGGGCATGGTTGGATTCAAAGGCCACATCACGGTCGGTTCGCGCGTCACCATCGCCGGCGACAGTCAGGTCTGGGGCGACGTTCCGGACGGCATCATGATCTCCGGCGCACCCGCGTCCGAGCATCGCGAGCGCTTGCGCAAAGAGGTCACCCTTCGCAACCTCCCTAAACTCATCGCTCGTGTGGAAGCACTGGAGCGGGCCGCCAAGAAACCCGAATAGTCTGTGACGCAAGCGACGCTCGCCGCGCCGGTTGCGTTCGATGGCGTCGGTCTCCACACCGGCGCGGACGCACACGTCGAGATCCGTCCGGCGCCCGAAAATACGGGCCTGCTCTTTTCGCTCGGCGACGACGGCTTCGCGGTGCCGGCGCTGGCCGAGTTCGTGACCGACACCGCGCGCGCGACCGTCATCGGCCGCGACGGCCGGACCGTCTCGACCGTCGAACATCTGCTCTCCGCGCTCTTCGGCATGGGCGTGAGCAACGCGATCGTCGCGGTGCGCGGCCCCGAGATCCCGGTCACCGACGGTAGCGGAAAGACGTTTGCGGACGCGATCGAGCGGGTCGGCGTGGTCGCTCAGTCCGCGCCGCGCGCGACCATGCAGCTCGACCGGCCGTTCTACCTGCGCTCCGGCGACCGGCTCGTGGCCGCGATCCCGTCGGATGCGTTTCGCGTGCGCTTCGTGGCGGATTTTCCGGCGCCGATCGGAACCGAGTATTTCTACGAGGAGATCACGCCGACCATCTATCGCGACGAGATCTGCGCGGCGCGTACGTTCGGCTACCTGCACGAAGTCCAAGCGCTGCTCGATCGGGGTCTGGCGCGCGGCGGCAGTCTCGAGAACGCCGTCGTGTTCGACGAGAACGGACCGATGCGTCCGCTCCGCTGGCCGAACGAAGTCGTGCGTCACAAAGTCCTCGATCTGCTCGGCGACTTCGCCTTGCTCGGCGCGTGGCCGCAGTTCGAGGTCGTCGCGATCAAGAGCGGTCACGCGCTGCACGCGGCCGCCACGCTCGCATTGCGCAAAGGAGCCAATTCGTGAGTTCACTCGACATCCGGCAGATCATGGAACTGCTGCCGCACCGCTATCCGATCCTGCTGATCGATCGCATCGTCGAACTCGAGCCCGGCGTGCGCGCGCGCGGCTACAAGAACATCACCTACAACGAGCCGGTCTTCAACGGGCACTTCCCCGGCAATCCGCTCTTTCCGGGCGTCTACATGATCGAAGCGATGGCTCAGCTCGGCGGATGCGTGGTGCTCGAACCGGGTGAGTTCTCGCGTAAGACGCCGTATCTGGCCGGCATCGACAAGGCCAAGTTCCGCCGCCCGGTGATCCCAGGAGACTGCCTGATGATGGAAGTCGTCCTGGCCAAGCACAAGCGCAACATCGGCTGGGTCAACGCGCAGGCGACCGTCGACGGCGAGTTCGTCTGCTCCGCCGAGCTGATGTTCTCGATCGCCTCGGATCCGCGTCTGTTCGGACACGACGCCGCCGTGCTGCACGCGTAAGGAGAGGGCGAGCATGATCCATCCCACCGCCATCGTCCATCCCGGCGCGAAGATCGCGCGCGGCGTGGAGGTCGGCCCGTACTGCATCGTCGGCGAGCACGTTTCGGTCGGCCGCGGTTCGGTGCTCCAGGCGCACGTCGTCGTCAACGGCTGGACGGAGATCGGCGAGGAGTGCACGATCTATCCGTTCGCGACGGTCGGTGCGGCCTCGCAGGACCGCAAGTACGCGGGCGAACGCGCCTACACGAAGATCGGCGATCGCACGATCCTGCGCGAGTACGTCTCGGTGCAGCGCGGCACCGGCGAAGAGTCGTTGACGGCGGTCGGCGACGACTGCCTGCTGCTGGCCTACGTGCACATCGCGCACAACTGCCTGATCGGCAACTCGGTGATCATGAGCAATCTCGCGCAGCTGGCCGGACATTGCGAGGTCGCCGACTTCGCGGTGATCGGCGGACAGGTCGGCGCGCATCAGTTCTCGCGGATCGGCCGCTACGCGATGGTCGGCGGTGCGAGCAAGGTGACCAAGGACGTCCCGCCGTTCTTCCTAGTCGAAGGGTCGCCCGCGGAACCGAACGGCCTGAACTCGGTCGGCCTCCGGCGCGCCGGCTTCTCGCTCGGCGAGCGTTCCGAGATCAAGAAGTTCTACAAGTTGCTCTACAACTCCAAGCTCAACGTTTCGCAAGCGCTCGAGGCGATGAAGGCCGAAGTGACGACCGATTCCGGTCGCGAGATCGTCGCCTTCCTCGAAGCGCCGTCGCATCGCGGCATCGCGAAATAGCGCCCGTGCCCTGAACCGGTGCGCTATTTTTTCAGTACGGGAGAGCCGTCGGGCGAGCTGGTCGCAATTGCGCTCGCGCGCGAGATCCGCGCGTTCGACCCGGAGGCGAGCTTCGAAGGGATCGGTTCGAACCGGATGGCGGGTGCCGGGTTTACGATTTGGCGCGACAACGACGGCTGGGCCAGCATGGGACCGATCGCGGCGCTCCCGCGGATTCCCAAACTCCTGAACGCGATGTGGCGGACGGCCGCGTACCTCGCGAAGAGCGAGCCGGACGTGGTCGTGTTGATCGACTTCGGCGCGTTCAACATCCGCTTGGCCAAAGAGTTGCGTGGGAAGTTCCGCTACGAACGACCGATCGTGGATTGCTTCCCGCCCGGTGCGTGGTTGGATAGCGAGAAGACGGCGCGCGCGGTCTCGTCCCTCGCGGTCCCGCTGACGGCCTTCCGCCGGCAGTACGAGTTCTACAAGCGCCTGCAGCTACCGATCGCGTACTTCGGGCATCCGCTCGCCGCGAACTATGCGTTGCGTCCGGCTCGTCCGGCGCCGCCGGCCGACGGCGGGCGGGTCGAGATTCTGCCGGGGAGCCGCACCGGCGAGATCGCACGCCATCTGCCGCGGCTGATCGAAGCCTTCCGAATCTTGCGTGC
>JBBRTL010000114.1:0-7997 GCA_038244445.1 Vulcanimicrobiales bacterium | reverse complement strand
CTGGTCGACGAGCCTGGCGAACAAGGTCGACATCACCGACGGCGGCACGCGCTACGTCCTGCATCTGCGCAAAGCCGTTTGGTCGGACGGTGCTTCGCTCGACGCCGACGACGTCGTCTTCACGATTCGGCTGATGATCAACCCCAACGTGATCGCCGGTAACACCTCGGACTTCGCGCTGATGCGTTCGATCCGCGCGCTCGACCCGCGCACCGTCGAGATCCGCTTGCGCGATCCGTCGCCGGCCTTTCTCCCGAACGCGCTGGCCCACGATACCCTGCCGCTCCCGAAGCACGTGCTCGGCAAGTTCCCGCCGGATTCGAAGGCCGAGGCCGACTTCGTCAACACCGATACGACCTTCAACCAACATCCGCTGGTGAGCGGTCCGTTCCGGATCGAACGAAGCGTCTCGGATGCGTACATGATCCTCGGCCGCAATCCGTCGTATTGGGGCACGCCCTCGATCCTGCCGGAGGTCGCGTTCCGCGTCTATCCGCAACAGGACTCGCTCTACGCCGCGGTCGACGCGGGCGAGGTCGACGTGACCGATATCCCACCGAACCTGTGGCGCGTCCACGGCCGGTTGCGCGGAAACCATCGCTTCGTCAACTGGCCGTGGAACGTCACCTTTTACCTGCTCCCCAACTTCCACGATCCGGCCATTCCGTTCATCAAGGAGCGCGTCGTCCGGCAGGCGATGATGTACGCGCTCAACCGGCGCTTCATCGTCGGCAGTCTGATGAGCGGGCAGGCCGATATCTTGAACGGTCCGCTGCCGTCGTTCTCGCCGTACTACGACCCGCACCTGACGCCGTACGCGTACGATCCGGCCCAGGCGCGCGCGCTCTTGGACGGCGCAGGCTGGCACCTGCACGGAGGCGTACGCTCGAAGAACGGCGTCGCGATGCGCATCACGCTCACCACCGGCGGCGCGACCGATGCGATCGCGTCGAACATCGCCGAGTTGATCCAGGAGAACTTCCGGGCCGTCGGGATCGACTGCATCCTCCAGAACGAAGAACTCCAGACGTTCTTCGACGACGTCCACAACTCGCGGTTCCAACTCGCGCTGCGTGGCCGCATCCTCGGACCGTATCCGGACGACTACCAGACGTTCCAATCCGGCCAGACCCGCGCGAACGGCGGTTACAACCTGGGCTTCTACAGCAATCCCGCGATCGATCGCGCGATCGAGACCGCGCGGACCGCTTCGACCCCCGCGGCCGCGCGGGCCGCGCTCGACCGCTACCAAGTGCTCGCCGCGCGCGAGGTGCCGGCGATCTTTCTCTATTCGAACCGCCTTGGCGCGGTCGTTCCGGCCGATCTGGAAGGTCTCGGGCTCACGCCGATCGCACCGGCCGCGCTCCCGATGGGCCTCCAGTTCTGGCACCGAGTGAAGCGCTAGTTCCGATTCCATCGGGGACGCATCCAAATGCCCGGTCAGATACGTTCTATGAGTGTATGAGTCAGCAAGCCATTTTCGCCGCCGGTTGCTTTTGGGGAGTAGAAGCGGGCTTCCGTCAGATCCCCGGTGTGGAAGACGCCATCTCCGGCTACACCGGCGGTCATGCCGTCGATCCCACCTATCCGCGCGTCTGCTCCGGCACGACCGGCCACGCCGAGGCCGTCGAGGTGACCTTCGATCCCGCGGTCGTATCGTACGGGCGGTTACTCGATGCGTTCTGGAAGATGCACGACCCGACCCAGATGAACCGTCAGGGTCCCGACGTCGGTACCCAGTATCGCTCGGCGATCTTCTTCCTCGACGCCGAGCAGCAGCGATCGGCCGCCGCCTCGCGCGACGCGCTCCAGGCGACCCTTACCAAACCGATCGCGACCGAGGTGACCGCGGCGAGCACGTTCTATCCGGCCGAGGCCTATCACCAGCGCTACGCGGAGCGGAACGGCGTCGTATGCCACGTGCCGACGGCCTGATGCGTCGCGGAGCCTTCCTGGCCGCGGTCGGCGGCGTCGCCGCGATCGCCCTGATCGTGCGCCGCACGCCGGCCGCATCGGCCGGATACGAAGTCACCCACACGAACGACAAGTGGCGCCGATTGCTCGGCGATGCCCGCTACAACATCCTCCGCGAAGGCGGTACCGAACCGGCCGGTTCGAGCCCGCTCAACGACGAGCGGCGTGCCGGCTTCTACCACTGTTACGGCTGCAATCTCGACCTGTTCTCGTCCAAGGTGAAGTTCGATGCGGGCGAGGGCTGGCCATCGTTCTGGACCGTCCTGCCGAACGCGGTCAAGACGCACGACGACTACGAGTTGGTCGAAAAGCGGACCGAGGTCCACTGCCGCCGTTGCGGCGGCCATCTCGGACATCTGTTCGACGACGGTCCGGCGCCGACGCATCTGCGCTACTGCATCGACGGCCTTGCCCTACGGTTCGTTCCAAGCGCCTGAAGCGCCCTAGGGTCTTGCCCGAACGGCTCGAAGTGGAAAGCCATGAAGATTCGCCCGTTCGTCGCTATGCTCACCATCGCGTTCACCCTCTCGTTCGCAGCGGCCGGAGCCGCCCTCACCTGGGTGCCGTTTGCGGCGCCGATCGACGGTTTTACGGCGCTCTTTCCGGGGACGCCGACGGTCGCGCCGCATCCGAGCGATGCGACGATCGACGGCCTTTACCGCATCTACGAAGTCGACGTAAACGCGGCCGCCTACACGATCACGGTCTTCCGCTACAAGCCCGGCACCGCGCCCGCCGCCGATGTCGCGACCTATCGCAACTTGCGCGACGCGTACGCGCAGGGCAGCGGTTGCAAGGTCAAGAGCACGGTCGCTCGCACGATTGCGGGTTTGCCCGGACTCGAGAGTGTCTGCGTGGACAAGAAGGCGAAGCTCGAACATCTGATCGACGTCGTCCTGAGCGGCGATGAACTCGCGATGATCGTCTCGGCCGGCCCGACCGGCTTCACGAAAAACTCGTCGGCGGTCACGTTCCGCAACGGCTTCGCGTTCGCGCCCGTCGTCACGCCGAGTCCGACCGCCACGCCACAGCCCTCCGCCATGCCGCAAGCCTCCACGATGCCGCCCCAACCTTCCGCCTCGCCGTGAGCGTCTCCGAGGCGCTGCCCTTCACCGATGAGGTCGAGCGCGAGACGCGCGCGATCTACGAGCGTGCATCCCACATCCTACCCGCTGCCGAGTGGCCGCTCTACGCGCCCTACGTCGCCGCGATCAATCGCCTCAAACGCGAGCGGAACGCCGTGATCCTCGCGCACAACTATCAGGTGCCGGAGATCTTCCACACGGTCGCCGATATCGTCGGCGATTCGCTCGCACTCGCCTATGAGGCCGCCCAAGCGCAGGCCGACGTGATCGTGCTCTGCGGCGTGCACTTCATGGCCGAGACGGCCAAGCTCGTCAATCCATCCAAGACGGTGCTGGTGCCGGATCTGCGCGCGGGATGTTCGCTAGCCGACTCGATCACCGGTGCGGATGTGCGCCTCCTACGCGAGAAGTATCCGGGCGTTCCGGTCGTCACCTACGTCAACACGTCGGCCGAGGTCAAGGCCGAGTCCGACGTCTGCGTCACCAGCGGCAACGCGGTCAAGATCGTGCGCGCGCTCGGCGCGAAACGCATCCTGTTCATCCCCGACGAGTACTTGGCGAAGTACGTGCAGACGCAGGTCCCCGAGATCGAGATCCTAGCGTGGAAGGGTCACTGCGAAGTCCACGAACGTTTTAGCGCAAGCGAGATCCGCACGTATCGCGACGGCGATCCGGGTCTGGTCGTCCTCGCCCATCCGGAGTGTCCGCCCGACGTGCTAGCCGAGGCCGATTACGTCGGTTCGACCCAGCAGATGATCGACTATCTCGGCGCCAAGACTCCGTCGCGCGTCGTGATGATCACCGAGTGTTCGATGGCAAGCAACGTCAGCGTCGGCTTCCCCGCGATCGAGTTCGTGAAGCCGTGCAACCTGTGCCCGCACATGAAGCGCAACACCCTTCCGAAGATCCTGCGTTCGCTCGAGACGATGCAGTACGAAGTGACCGTCGACGAACGGATCGCCGATCGCGCCCGCGCGTCGGTCGAGCGCATGTTCGCTTTGATGAAGTGAGCTTGAACGAGATCCGCTGTGCGAGCGTCGTGGTCGGCGCCGGCGTCGCCGGGCTCACGACCGCGCTCCAGCTACCGAGCACGAGCGATGTCGTGGTGCTCTGCAAGGCTGCGCTCGGATCGGGCGCCGCGACCGCATGGGCGCAGGGTGGTATCGCAGCCGCGCTCGGAAGCGACGATGCTCCGACGCTCCACGCAGCCGACACGTTGCGCGCCGCAGCCGGAATCGCGGACGCACACGTCGTCGAGATCCTCGCGCGCGACGCACCAGCGCGGATCGCGGCGCTCCGCGCGCTCGGCGCGCATTTCGATGCGAACGAGAGCGGCCAGACCGCTCTCGGCCTGGAGGCCGGACACGCGCGCAGGCGGATCGTGAAGGCGGGCGGCGACGCGACCGGAGCCGAGGTCCTGCGCACGCTCGTCGCGGCCGCGCGCGAACGCACGAATCTACGGATCGTCGAATATGCGCACGCCGACGACCTCATTCTCGATGGCGATCGCGCGACCGGCGTCTACGCCCACGACGTGCGGACCGGTGAAGCGTTCGTGATCCGCGCAGGCGCGACCATCCTTGCCGCCGGCGGATGCGGCCGGCTCTACCGGTATACCACCAACCCCGCCGAGGCGACCGGCGACGGCATCGCGATCGCAGCGCGCGCCGGGGTGACGCTTGCCGACATGGAGTTCGTGCAGTTCCATCCGACCGCACTCGCGGTCGATCGCGATCCGCTCCCGCTCGTGACCGAAGCGATCCGCGGCGAGGGCGCGATCCTGCTCGACGAGGCGGGCGAGCGGTTCATGGTCGGGATCCACCCGGACGCGGAGCTTGCGCCGCGGGATATCGTCGCGCGCGCGATCTTCGACCGCCAACGCGGCGGACGCACGGTCGTGCTGGATGCCGTCTTTGCAATCGGCGACGGGTTCCCGCGCATGTTCCCGACCGTCTTCGCGAGCTGCATGGAAGACCACATCGATCCGCGAGTGATGCCGATCCCGGTGACGCCCGCGGCGCACTACATGATCGGCGGCGTCGCGACCGACGAACGCGGCCGCACCTCGATCGCGGGCCTGTGGGCGTGCGGTGAGACGGGCGCGACCGGCGTTCACGGAGCGAATCGCCTGGCCAGCAACTCGTTGCTCGAAGCGCTCGTCTTCGCGCGTCGGGTCGCGGACGACATCGCCGCCTCCGACGCCCCGCCCGCGAGCGCGTCCATTCCGCCGCACGCAGACGATCCGCTGATCGACGATGCCGCGACCATCGAACGCCTCCGGGCGGCGATGTACGAACACGTCGGCGTGGAACGGAGCCGCCACGGCTTGCAGACCGCGCTAGGACTGATCGCCGGATTGGAGGCGGATCCCGCACCCCGCTCCGCGACCCTTGCCAATCTGATGCTGATCGGGCGGCTGATCGCCGCCGCCGCGCTCGACCGCGAAGAGAGTCGCGGGACCCATTACCGTAGCGACTTCCCGAAATCCGAGCCGTCCCTCGCTCATCGCTCCTTCGTGAGAATCGAAACCGCCCGTGTCTGAACTTCAGCGCCTCCTGATCGAACCGGTCGTACGCGCCGGCCTGCTCGAAGATCTCTCGCACGGCGGCGATCTGACGACCGACGCGATCGTGCCGGAAGCCGCGCGCGCGACCGCCCGGTTCGTCGCGCGCGACGCGGGCGTGATCGCGGGGCTCGGGTGTGCGCGACTCGCTTTCGAACTGCTCGATCCGTCGGCTCGGTTCGCGAGCGCCAAGCACGACGGCGAACGGGTCGCGGCCGGCGAGACGATCGCGACGATCGACGCGAGCGCGCGTGCCGTACTTACGGGCGAACGGACCGCGCTCAACCTGCTCTGCCGTTTGAGCGGCATCGCGACCGCTACCCGGACGCTAGCGGATGCGATCGCACACACCCGCGCGCGGGTCGTTGACACGCGCAAGACGATCCCCGGACTACGCGCGCTGCAGAAGTACGCGGTCCGCTGCGGAGGCGGCGGCAACCACCGGTTCGGCCTAGACGATGCGGTGCTGATCAAAGATAATCACGTCGCGCTCGCGGGCTCGGTAACCGAAGCAGTCCGGCGCGCGCGCACCTCGGTCGCGCATCTGGTGAAGATCGAACTCGAGGTCGACTCGCTCGATCAACTCCGCGAAGCGCTCGACCTGCCGATCGATGCGGTGCTGCTCGACAACATGTCTCCGAAGCAGCTGCGCGAAGCGGTCGCCCTCGTCGCCGGGCGCTTCTTGACCGAAGCATCGGGCCGGGTCGAGGCGCGCACCATCGTTCCGATCGCCG
Organism: Vulcanimicrobiales bacterium; assembly: GCA_038244445.1. GTDB lineage: Bacteria > Vulcanimicrobiota > Vulcanimicrobiia > Vulcanimicrobiales > Vulcanimicrobiaceae > JALYSX01. The sequence goes on along the minus strand of JBBRTL010000114.1, from coordinate 1,641 downwards.
AGTCGGGCGTCGACCTAATCTCGGTCGGTTGGCTGACACACGGCGCCGGATCGCTGGATATCGGGCTCGACATCGCCCTCTAACGCTCGGTCGTTACCGTTGTGGGTGAAGGTTTGAACTCACTATACTAGTCTGATAAACTAGTATAGTGAAAAGCGTTGGTATCTTCGAGGCAAAGACCCATTTCTCAGCTCTCGTCGACGAAGCGTTCGGCGGCGCGACGATCCTGATCACCCGCAACGGCGAGCCCGTCGCCGAACTCTCGCCAATCGATTCCGAGAGAACAACGCGCGGCCAGTTGGCCATCGAGCGCCTGCGCTCGTTAAGGACACGCCTGAAGGGGCCCAGTATCCGCGCCCGGGAGCTGATAGACGAAGGCCGGCACTGATGATCGTCGTCGATGCCAGCACGGTCATTTCATGGATGCTGGGGGATGAGGCGTTCCCCGCGGCCGACGCGGCCGACGCGGCCGTAGAATATCTTGCCGCTCATGGTGCGTACGTCCCGCCGAATTTTATTACCGAGGTCACGCACGCTCTACTTGCGGCCGAGCGGCGCGGGCGCATCGATGAAATAGCGACGGGGATTGCGCTCTCCGAAATCCTCGAACTCCCGCTTACGAACGAAGCGCCGGACCCACACACGATTCTTGCGCTCGCTCGGACGCACCATCTCACATGTTACGATGCCGCGTATCTTGCACTAGCCTTGCAGGCACAGATTCGGCTCGCCACCGTGGATCAAAAGCTATCCGTTGCGGCGATCGCCGAGGCTTGCGCGTTCGCGCCGGGCCGCGCGGACGTCCGCTAGCGTTGCGCTTTTGCGCGCTGCTTGATCAGCGTATGGATTGCTGAGTGGCCGCCCTTGTGCTCTTCGCAGTGCTGCTGACCGCAGTTGCCTTGGAGGCACCGCTCTTTGGCCAGGGCCTCACAGCCCGGGGTTTCGCAGGTGCGACGCTCCTGCGAGGTCACGCGCGACCATTTGCGCTTAATTCTCGGCACGACGGCTAGGTTGCCCGGCGAGATTTGGCACCCCTGCCCCGGCCTATGAAGCCTATGCGTCGAAAGCGTTTCGGCTATTTGGAGATCGTGTTCGTCTTGGCGTCCACCGGCGTCTGATCGATCACCAGCAATTTGACCGGTGCACCACCCTCGACGTGCGGACGATGCCAGCCTTCGACGGTCTCGATCATGAAATCACCCGGCGCGTAGTGGCGCGTGCCGCCGTGCTCGTCTTGCACGTCGAGGTGACCGGAGAGGACGTAGGCGTAGCGCGGATACGGATGCTCGTGGTAGCCGGGCGCGTAGCCGACCGGGATCTCGACGATGGTCGCGATCACGCGCGCATGGCCCTGCGGTAGAACGATCGCCTGACCCGTGCCGGTGGTGGTCGCGTTCAGGATCACGTGGGCGCTCATCGCGGGCGCGGTCGCCGACGTCGCAGGAATGGAGGCGACCGTCAGGAGCATCGCCAGGGCGAGAAAAATCTTCATCCGCAGGGGTTCAACGCAGGCAGGCGCCCATCCGTTCCGGGAGGCGCGCGGGAATTCCCGCGAGACGGTCGAGACTCTCGCCCAGTCGTCGTCCTTCGCGCATGTGCAACGCCAGGCAGAATCCGCAACGATTGAGTTGCGCCCACGCG
>JBBRTL010000113.1:0-8189 GCA_038244445.1 Vulcanimicrobiales bacterium | reverse complement strand
GTCGGAAGCGCGACCATCACGAGCGTCGGATGCGCGACCATCACGAGCGTCGGAAGCGCGACCATCACGAGCGTCGGAAGCGCGACCATCACGAGCGTCGGAAGCGCGACCATCACGAGCGTCGGAAGCGCACTTGTCATCCCGAGCGTCGGGAGCGAAGCGACCAGAGTCGAGGGACGAGGCATAGCCCCCGCTCACGTTCGATAGCTCGCATTGATCCGCACGTAATCTTTCGAAAGATCGCAGCCCCACCCGGTCGCACTCGCCTCGCCGATCCCCAGATCCAAACGCAACACGATCGACGCGTGCTCCATCTGCGCGTGCCCTTCGGCCTCCGAGAGCACCTCGATCGCGCCGACGTCGACCCAGAGCTGATCGTTGATATACAGCGACCACGTCTCGGGGTTCAACCCCGCGCCGACACTTCCGGCCGCCGCGATCACGCGTCCCCAGTTCGGATCCTCGCCGTACACGGCCGTCTTCACCAGATTCGAGTTGATCACCGCCCGCGCGGCCGCCCGCGCCTGCGCGACCGTCGCCGCGCCGGTCACGTGCATCGTCAGCGTCTTGGTCGCGCCTTCACCGTCCGCGACCATCGCCTGCGCGAGATCCAGGCAGACCCGCCGCAGCGCCGCCCCAAACCCTTCGGGCGCGTCGCCCTTCCCGGCCGGAGCGAACGCATAGCACGCATCGTTGGTCGACATATCTCCGTCGACCGAGATCATATTGAACGACTCATCACACGAAGCGCTCAAGCAGGTCTGCAGGGCCGCTCGCGACATCGGCGCGTCGGTCGCCACGAAGGCCAGCATGGTCGCCATGTTGGGAGCGATCATCCCCGAACCTTTGGCGATCCCGCCGACCACATACTTGGTGGCACCGTCGTAGAACGAATAGGCCGAGAGCTTGGGCGTACGATCGGTCGTCATGATCGCTTCGGCCGCATCGTGCGCCGACTTGTTCCCGTACTCGAGCTGTCCTTCGCAACGTTCCAAGCCGCGCTGGACGCGATCCATCGGCATCAGTACGCCGATCACGCCGGTCGACGCGACCGCCACCTGATTCGCATCGATCTCCAGCAGTGCCGCCGCCTGCCGCGCGGTCGCGTGCGCGTCCCGCTCGCCACGTTCGCCGGTGCAAGCGTTCGCGCAGCCGGAATTGCAGACGAACGCCCGCATCGCATCGCCGCGCTCGGCCAGATGCTGAGCCGTCACCAACAGCGGCGCCGCTTTGATCTCGTTCGTGGTGATGACCGATGCGCAGACCTGCGGCGCATCGAACGCGACCAGCGCGAGATCGCGCTTACGCGCTTTGATCCCGGCATGCACGCCTGCAAGCCGAACCCCCGGCACGGCCCCGAGGCCGCCCCGCAGTTCGAGCATCCGCTGTTTGCTATTGGTTGACGACGACGCGCTCACGAAGTCCACACTCCTGGGAGAGACCAAGCATGATATTGAGGTTCTGGACGGCCTGCCCGGCCGCACCCTTGCCGAGATTATCGATCGCACAGATCGCACGGACCACGTTGCCGTGCACGCTGATCGCGATCTCCGCATCGTTCGTCCCGACCACCGCCGCCACGCTCGGCGCCACGCCATCGGCCAGCACCCGCACGAACGGATCCCCCGCATACGCCGTTTCGTACGCAGCCCGAACCGCCGCCGCATCCGGTGCCCCATTGAAAATCGCATAGCAATCCGCCAACATCCCACGCGCCAACGGAACCACATGCGGCGTAAACACGAGCGGCGCCGTACACGCGACCGCCCCAAGCTCCCGCACGATCTCCGGCTCATGCCGATGACCATCTAAACCATACGCACGGATATCGCCGGCAACCTCGGCGAACAACGCACCCGTACTCGGATTACGCCCCGCCCCCGTGATCCCACTCTTCGCATCGATCACGATCTGCAAAAGCCTCAAGTCACCCCACTCCGCCCGTGTCATCCCGAGCGTCGGGAGCGAAGCGACCAGAGTCGAGGGACCGCCACTCAGCGGCAGCAACGCCAACAACGAAGCCGTCGGATAACACCCCGGATTCGCCACCAAGTCTGCACCCGCGATCTCATCGCGGTACCGCTCGGGCAGCCCGTACACCGCCCGCGCATCCGCCCGGAAATCCGCCGACAGGTCGATCACCCGCGCGCCCGCAGCCACGAACGCCGGCGCCTGCTCGACCGCACTCCCATGCGCGCCGCCCATCACCACGAAGTCGCCCGCCTTCAACCCCGCCGCAACCGAACCGCGCCCGTCGAACGACCGCGGATTCGACCTCAGCAACGGGAAGTGCGCCGCCAACGCCTGCCCCGCATGGCTCGCGCTCTCAAGCGCGCCGAGTTCGACCTGCGGATGCGCGGCCAGCAGCCGAATCGCTTCGGCCGCGCCGTATCCGGAAGCGCCCCAGACGTGCACGCGCGTCACGCTTCGCCGCCGATCGTCGTCAACTCTTGCTCCAGTCCATCGAGTGCTGCGGCGACTGCCGCGGGCGAGGTCGAGCCGACCGTCTTCTTCGCCTTGACCGATGCTTCCGCGTCGAAGGTCGGATGCAACGGCGTCCCATCGGCCTCGGCCTCGGCGACCGCTCGCCCGATGGTCGCATGCGCGTCCCGCGCCGACTCGCCGCCCGCGATCAACGCGTCGGCCAGATCCGTCGCGACCGTATAGCCGTCCGCCGCGCGCGCGCCCATCCGCTCGCGATCGAACGCCAACACATCGAAGGCGCGCGCGAACGCCCGCAACGACGCAAGGCCCTTCTCGACCACGCCGATCGCGAGCGCCTTGGTCGTCTGAAGGTCCCGATGATACGACAGCGCGATGCCGGCGAGCGTCCCGACCGCTCCGGCATAGGTCCCGTTGAGCGCGGCCGCTTGCGAGCGGACCAACTCGAACGGGTCCGGGTTGCGCTTCTGCGGCATCAACGACGAGCCGGTCGACGCCGAGTCGCCCAAGCGCGCATAGCCGAACGCCGGCGTGCACCAGAGCACGAACTCTTCGCTCGCGCGCGACGCATCTGCGACCGCGCGGACGCAGGCATGGGCTACGTCGAGCGCCACGTCGCGCGTCCCGATCGCGTCCATCGCGTTGCGCGACGGCTCCCTAAAATCAAGCGCGCGCGCCGCCGCAGCCCGGTCGAGCCGGAGCGACGATCCCGAGAGCGCGCCCGAGCCGAGCGGACAGAACCGAGCCGCATCTTCTTCCGCGCGCGCGAAGCGTCGCGCACCCCGTGCAAACATCTCTGCGAGGGCGCCGAGCCAGAACGCCAACAGGATCGGCTGCGCCGGTTGCCAATGCGTCGTGCCCGCGAGCAGCGTCCCCGCCGCGAGTTCCTCCCGCGCGCGCGCGAGTGCGCTCGTCGCGATGCCGACGCAGATCGCGCGTCCGTCCGCCGCCCGATCCCGCGCGTAGAGCAATAGATCGGTCGCGACCTGATCGTTCCGGCTCCGCCCTGCATGGAGCGACTCGCCTGCCGTCGTCAACTCGCGCACGCGCGCGTCGATCGCGCCGTGGATATCTTCAAACGCCCCGGCGCGCGCAAACGCCACGAACGCGCCCGATGCGATCTCCGCTCCGACCGCATCCAATGCCGCATTCAACTCGAGCGCCTGCGCCGCCGAGACGATTCCGCCGCCCACAAGCGCCGCCACATGCGCCTTGGAGCAACGCACGTCGAACGGCGCCAACACCAGATCCTCATCGAGCGAGGACCCGAACGCGATCAACTCGGGATCCGGCGCCTCCGAAAACCGACCGCCCCACTGCAGACCTTTGCTCATGCGGTCGGTGTCATGCTGAAGAGCCGACGAAGGAGGCGTCTCGAAGCACGGTCGCGGCGACGCCGATCTGCAAGCCGTGAAGCTTGATGAACCCGTCGGCCGCGTGATGGTCGAACGCATCGCCATCACCGTACGTCGCAAGCGCCTCCTTGTAGAGCGCAAACGGCGACTTGGTGCCGATCACGACCGCACTACCTTGATGCAGGCGGAGCTTCACCTTCCCGGTGACGCGCGCGGCCGATGCCGCGTTGAACGCATCGAATGCGACCCGCAGCGGCGAGGTCCAGAGCCCGTCGTAGGTCAGCTCGGCATACTTCTGATCGCAGGTCGCCTTGAAGCGCAACTCATCGCGCGTCAACACCAATCGTTCGAGCGCGGCGTGGGCCGCCAGCAAGGTGACCGATCCCGGGCACTCGTAGACTTCGCGCGACTTCAATCCGACGACCCGATCCTCAACCATGTCGATCCGGCCGACACCGTGCGCGCCGGCCCGCGCATTCAGCGCGGCGACCATCGCCGGCCCGGTCAGCCCATCGAGCGACGGCACGCCCGCATCGAACGTGATCGTGATCTCTTCCGGATGGATCGGGCGCGCGGCCGGCGATGCCGTCCAGGCATACGCGTCTTCGGGCGGTGCGTTCCACGGATCTTCCAGCACGCCGGCTTCGATCGAGCGCCCCCACAGGTTCGCATCGATCGAATAGAGCTTGCCGACCGTATGCGAGATCGGCACGCCATGGGCTTGCGCGAACGCGATCGCATCCGGCCGCGAGAGCGGCTCTTCGCGCAAAGGCGCGCGCACGGTCAGGTGCGGCGCGATCGACTTGACCGCAAGCTCGATCCGGACCTGATCGTTGCCCTTACCCGTACAACCGTGCGCGACCACGGTCGCTCCGTACTTTTCGGCGGTCTCGGCCAGCAGCGCGCCGATCAGCGGACGCGAGAGCGCGGCCGAGAGCGGATAGACCCCCTGGTACTTCGCGTTCGCGCGCAGCGCCGGCAGCGCGTAATCGGAGATCAAGCGCTCGCGCGCGTCGATCATCACCGCATCGTAGGCGCCGAGCGCAAGTGCCTTCGCCTTGACCGCTTCGAGCGCGGCCTTGGCGCCGTCGCCGGTGGCGCCGTCGCTCTCGCCGAGGTCGGCGGTCAGCGCGATCACCTCGTGACCTTCCAGGATCATCTTCTTGAGGAGAACGGAAGTATCCAAACCTCCGGAATAGGCGAGAACGACGCGGCTCACGATTGGGACTCCTTCATGTCGAGGAAACGTTGTTTGACGACCGGCATCTCTTCGGGCGAACGCACGATCACGAGGATCGTATCGTCGCCGCTGATCGAACCCAGGATCTCGGGCCAGGCGGCTTCGTCGATCGCCGAAGCGACCAGCATAGCGCTTCCGGGCGGCGTGCGCAACACGATCGAGTTGACGCTGCCCTCCGCCGAGGTCACCAGCTCCGCGACCGCGCGATGCAGGCGGCTCACGTAGTTGACGGTCGCGCTCGGAACGACGTACTTGAAGAGCGAGCCTTCATCGTCGCCGCCGTTCTTGAGCGGCACTTTCACCAGCCCCAGCTCCTTGATATCCCGCGAGACGGTCGCTTGAGTCGCTTCGTAGCCCTGCAGCTCGAGGAGCGACGCGAGCTGCTCCTGGGAGTGCACGGGTCGGGTTGCGACGAGCGTGAGGATCGCGCGCTGACGGCGCTCTTTCATACGAACATTCCTTTGCGGTCGGTGAGCAGGGCGACGAGTAGCGCCTTCTGGGCGTGCATCCGGTTTTCGGCTTGATCGAAGACGGCGCTCTGCGCCGATTCCATCACCTCTCCGGTCACTTCTTCGCCGCGATGGGCGGGCAGACAGTGCATGAAGATCGCGTGCGGAGCCGCGTAGGCCATCAGTTCGGCATTGACTTGGAACGGTTGCAGCAGTGCGGCGTTCCGTTCCTTAAGCGCCTCTTCACCCATCGAGGTCCAGACGTCGGTGTAGACCACATCCGCGCCCCGGACCGCGCGAACCGCATTCCCGAACGCCCGCACATCCCCGCCGTACGGAGCACCGAGCGCCTGCAGATACGCCAGAAACGCTTCGCTCGGCCGATGCGTCGGCGGCGACGCGAACTGCATCGTTCCGCCCCCGAGCACGACCGCTTCCGCCAGCGAGACCGCGACGTTATTCTTACCGTCGCCGACGTAGGCGACCCGCAGATCCTTGAGCGAGCCGAACCGTTCGGTCATCGTCAGCACATCCGCGATCGCCTGGCACGGATGCGCCGCGGCCGAGAGCCCATTGATCACCGGCACCGTCGAGGCCGCTGCAAACCGTTCGAGCGGCTCGTGCGCGTGCGTCCGGATCACGATCGCATCGCAATACCGCGAGAGCACCCGAGCCGCATCCTCCGGCGTCTCGCGCGACCCGACCATGAACTCGTTCCCCTGCGCGAAGAGCACGTCCCCGCCCAGGTGATGCATCGCCACCTCAAACGAGACGCGAGTCCGCAAGGACGGCTTCTCAAACAACATCGCCAGCGTCTTCCCCGGCAACATCTTCAGCCGCTCCCCCATCGAGTGCGTCTTCAGATAGATGCCGAGCTTAACGATCTCATCAAGCTCCGACGCAGAAAGATCGGACAGCTTAAGGAGATTGCGACCTTGTAGACCAACCCGGGTGTCGAGCGCGGCCGTCATCCGACCACCTCGGATGGTTGCGCTTGCGCGCAACCCGCGTTAAAAGTCACGAGAGCATTACCCCACCGCAACACCCCGAGGTTCTTGCCGGAGACGGGAGGGCACGCTTTTTCATCACGAGCCCAGCCTTTGTCATCGCTAGCGCGCCCTTTGTCATCCCGAGCGTAGCGAAGCGAAGTCGAGGGACCGCCCCCAACCACAGCTTCGAGCGAGCTCCCCCCAGGAGCAAGCGAAGCAAGCTCCGCCACCACCGCCTCGAACGACCCTTGCACATGAGTATCCATTGCCTGTATATTTATGCATACAATGCATAAACCCGCAACCCCCTGGGCCGCAGGCACCACAATCGTGGTCAAATTCGGGGGCAACGCCATGACCCCCGAAGCCGAGGCGACCCTCTTCGGCGAGATCGCCACTCTTCATAAAAGAGGCGTCCGCATTGCCCTGGTCCACGGCGGCGGCCCCGCGATCGACGCCGAGCTCGCCGCCAAGGGCATCACCACCGAGCGAATCGACGGCCAGCGCGTCACCACCGCCGAGACGCTCGCCGTCACCGAAGCCGTCCTGTGCGGCACGATCAACAAGCAGCTCGTCCGCGCGCTTCTCGCCCGCGGCATCCCCGCCGCCGGCGTCAGCGGCCAGGACGGCGCCCTCCTCACCTGCGATCGGCGCCAGCCCGAATCCCTCGGCTTCGTCGGCGAGATCCGCGCAGTCGCCCCCGGCATCATCCTCGGCTTCCTCGAAGCCGGCATCGTCCCGGTCATCGCCCCTCTCGGCATCGCCGCCGACTTCTCAACCGCCTACAACATCAACGCCGACGAAGCCGCCGGCGCCATCGCCGCCGGCATCACAGCCGACGCCCTGATGCTGATCACCAACATCGACCGCGTCCGCCGCGACGAACACGACCCCACCAGCGGCATCGAGCGCATGACCGCCGACGAAGCCCTAGCCTTCGCCGCCTCCGACGCCTGCCGCAGTTCGATGAAACCTAAAGTTCGCGCCGCCGCCAACGCCGTCAAAGAAGGCATCGGCTATGCCCAGATCACCTCGACGGTGCATTTGGCGCTGGAGTGCTTAGCCGCAGGCACACGCATTTCGCCTGGCACTTGACATGCTACTCCACCAGCACAATGGGGTGACGTTGCAGTATCTGAAGACACGCTGGATAGAGAAGAGTCCGCTCGTTCAGAACGCGTAGCAACTCACTTGAAAACATTAGAGGTACGCGAAGGTTAGCTACATCCTCGATGGCCGCACGCAATTTTTCACCTAGAGCTCTGAATTCCGCCAGTTGGATCGCAGTAAATTGATCAGCTGGGTTCGTCCTCTCGCATGCGGGCAATACTGGTCCTACGAACACGGTTTCGACCCCAGTTGTTCGGAGATGCGTCGCTGCCCAACGGCGATGATCATCGACTTGTCCGAGTTCCTCTTTTCGGTAGCAAGGCGACGTCAACTTATCCGTCTTCGCCTCCATACAGAACGCCTCGTCGCCCTCGAGCCACCAAGCGACATCTGGCCCACCATCCTCGCCTTCGTCATCAGGGCGAGAAGAGTTTAGCCCTAAATATTTCCCAAGAGCCTTCAACGCCAGGCAGACCGAAGCAGGCGTTCCACCAGCCAGGGCCGCTAATTCAGTACCCATCCTCGCCAGAGCTCGCTTCATCGCATTCTCATCGCCCGAGTAGTTCATAAGCAGTGAAATATTCCGAATCTGCTGCGGAAGTTG
>JBBRTL010000112.1:0-8332 GCA_038244445.1 Vulcanimicrobiales bacterium | reverse complement strand
GCCTTGATCGCGTCGAGCACGGGCTGCGCTTCCTTCCGATCGTCCGTCGTGCATCGCGGCGACGCGCTGTTGATCGCGACCGGATCGGCCGGCGGCGCGCTCGGCAGTGGCTGCGCGAAGCGATTGAATCCACCGCGGCCGCCGCGACCCTCGCCCGGCGCCCCGGGTCCGCCCGGTGAGACCGCGCGGCCGGTCGTGTCCTGTTTCACGCCCTGACCGGTCTTGATGATGTAGGTGAACGAGATCGCCCGCGGTGAGACCGGACGCGCCAGCGTCGGCAGCAACATGCCACCGGCCGTCTGTTGCGGAACGGCGTTGAGCGGCGAGGTGAAGATCCCGCCGTACGTGTTGGTGATGTTGCTCATCGCGACCGTCAGCGCGCCGCGGTTGAGCTGCATCGAGAGGCCGGCATCGAAGGTCGTATACGCAGGCAAGTTGTTGCCGTTGTTCGGACCGGTGTATTGTGCGTCGGCGATCCACTCGAGTCTGGCTGCGGGAGACGACTTGTAGTCGAGGACCACGCCGGCCCGATGCAGCGGTTGGCCGGGTTGTTGCGAACCCGAGATGGTCGTCGAGTACGGGTTGTCGATCCGCGGATCGCCCGAGAGCGCCTGGACGACCGTCACGTTGTAGAACGGCTGCACGACCAGTCCGCCGAACGAGACGTACCCGGTGATCGAGCCACCTTCGTAGAGCCGTTCGGCTCCCCCGATCGGGGTGCGGAAGTACAGGTTCTGCGCACCGAACGGCGTGCTCGGGGGCGCACCGCAACCGGCCGGCGAGTTGAAGATGCCTTGTGCGATACCGACGTATCCCGTCGGCAAGACGCCGAGACTATCTAGGATCGAGCCGTTCACCTCGGTCGGCAGCACGACCCCGAGCTGCGACTGACGATAGAGCGACGTGCTGATCACGCCCGTCTTCCACGAGTGCGAGTAGCTCAGGCGAGCCGAGGTCGACGAGGATGCGCCCGGGAGATCGCCGGGCGCCGATCCATTGGCGATGTCCGCATTGCAGTTGAACGACAGCAACGTAGGATCGGTCAGGATGCTCACCCGGCCTCCGTGCGCAGCCGATCCGCCGACGGCATACGATGCGGCGTAGGAATCCGTATTCGTCGGCTTCCAGTTCGCACCGACCGAGGCCAGGATCGACGCGGGCGCGTTGCTCGCACGGCTCAATCCGAAGGCTTCGTCGAGGGTCAGCTTGGTATTGGATTGTATCCGGTCGACGATCTGGAGCGAGCCGTAGCTCGACGACTGCGAGCCGCTGTAGTACGGAATGGCGGAGAGCGTCATCGGTGTCGTCGTCGTCGAACTGGTCGTCCCGGAGGCGACGATCGAGATCGTATGCCGTTCCTTGGCCGGCAGCGTCGCGTTCAGCGTGTAGCCGAAACTTCTCGAGGTCGTTGCCGAGCCGCTCGGCGATGGAACCCCGTTCAGATACCGGGCGAGTTCGTTGGTCTCGAACGTCGAGCCCGAACCGTAGACGGTCGCTTGCAACCCGGTGTCGCCGATCAGCGCAGTGTCCGTCAGGGCGAAGAGGTTGCTCTTGCTATCGTCGTAGTTTCCCGGGCCGTAGCCGCACGGTAGGTCGCCGCTGATACGCGCGCACACGATCTGCCCCGAACCGAGCGATCCGAGATACTCGCCGGAGAGGGTCTGCGAGTCGCTGATCCGATAGCGTAGCTTCACGAGCGAACCGCGCGAGGTCGAGTCGCCTTCGTGGACGTAGTCGAGTCCGCTCGCGTCGAGGTACCGCATCCCGTCCAAGAGACTCGGCGAGAGACGATAGACGGTCTGCGCCGCGATACCGAGCTTGCCGAGCGAACCCGTCTCACCGAAAGAATAATTGTATTTACCGTTGCTGCCGGTCGAGAGTTGGGTGTTCGATTGCCAAGTCAGGGTCGGCTGGATCGTCGAGAAATTCACGCCACCACCCAGGCTACCGGCCTGCGCACCGAAGCGCACCGACGCTCCGCCGAAGAGATCGCTCGCGAATCCGCGCAGATTACCGGCCGTACCGGGAGCGTTAAGCGGAATGCCGTCGAGGCTGAGCGAGGTCTGGCTGGCGTCGTGCCCTTCGAGCGAGATCGTCTCGGTCGCGTCCGAGTCGTCGCTCGAGGTGGTCACGCTCACGCCCGAAAGTTTGTTGAGAGCGCCCGCAAGGTCGTCGGAGAGCTTGCGCTGTGCCGAATCGGCCGTGATCGAGGTGGACGATACGGTCGCCGTCGATTTCGACGTCACGGTCGCGATCACGTGAAGGTTCCCGTTATCCGGAGCGAGCGCGACGGCGACCGTCACGAGCTTACCTTCGAGAACCTCGAAATCGACCGACGAGACAGCCGTGTAGCCGCGTTTGATAACCCGTGCCCGATAGATACCGTCGGGCACGTCGATGAAGCGGACCTGGCCGTTCTTCCCGGAGAACTCGCTCGTGATGACCGGTCCGTCGAGGATGATCCGCGCCAACTCGACCGGGCCTTTGGTCGACGCGTCGGTGATCACGATGCGGATCTCGCCCGAATCGCTCTGGGCGGATGCGGGGAGCGGCGCGGTCGCCAAGGCGATGGCGGCAGCACAGACGAGCGCCAACAGACGATTCTTCACGATGTTCCTAAGTATCCGGATTCGGTTGAGAGGGTGCTGTGAGCGGCGCGGATGTCTAGCGGCGCGGATGAGAATCGGGTGAAAGCCGGATCGTCACGGTCGTTCCGTGTCCCGGCGCGCTGTCGATCGCGATCGTCCCGCCGGCTCGTTCGACCGCGCGCTTGGCGATCGCGAGGCCGAGACCACTGCCGACGATCTCGCCACGCTCGTCGCCACGATAGAAGCGCTCGAAGGCGTGGATGCGCGCGCTCTCGGTCATGCCCGGGCCCTCGTCGCGAATCGTGATCGTGGCGACGCCGTCGACCGCGGTTCCGCGCAGATGGATGGCCGCCTCGGGCGCGTACTTGAGCGCGTTCTCGACGGCGTTCCAGATCGCTTCGCCGAGTTCGCCGCGATCGCCGCGGACATCGGTGATGCCTTCGACGCTATAGTCGATCGCGCGACCTTCGTCCATTCGCCGGGCCGCATCGCACTGACTGCGCAACAACTCGGCGACGTCGATCGTCTCGTCGCGCGGCGGCGCCTCGCCGTCGAGGCGAGCGAGTCGCATCAACCGGTCGATGAGCACGCGCATGTGCTCTTTCTCGAGCGACATGGTGCCAAGGATCTGGCGTGCGATGGTCGGTTCTTCGAGCGCGCCGCGCCGGAGCACGTCGATGTAGCCGGAGATCACGGTGAGCGGCGTGCGCAGTTCGTGACCCGCATCGGCGACGAACTGCCGCATCCGTTCCTCGACGCGCTTGCGCTCGTCCATCGCGGCGGCGACGCCGGCAACGGCGTCGTTGTAGGCCGCCGTTAACGTGGCGACTTCGTCGCCGCCCGCCATCACGAAACGGCGTTGGGTGAAATCGCCGGCTGCGAGCGCCTGGAGCGACTCGGTCACTTCGTTGATAGGTTGTAAGGCTTGACGCGCGAACAGCCGGCCGACGAACCACGAGAGCAGAATCGATGCGATCGCGATCGTGATGACGACGCGCCAATACGGGACGAGCGAGATCAGGAGTAGCGGCAGCGACGGCTGAAACGCGACGTAGCCGCCTTGGACGGCGGTCAGCGAGAACCGTTCGGGTGGCTCGGCCGCGTCAGGCTGAGAACCGCTCCGGATGAAGATCTGCCGGCCGTCGGACGTGAGCCCGAAGGCCTCGTGGTAGACGATCTTTCCGACCGTGCGCGTCCCGGGCGACGGCGTTACGAATGGCTGGTTGGGCGGTTGGCTGCTCCGCTCGATGGTGACGTCGGACGACCTGACGCGCGGCCCCGGCATCGGTACGACGTCCTTGCCGGCGAGCACACGATCGAGAATTCCCGGACGGAGGGTCTTGTCGCCGGCTAGGAACGTGCCTTTGCGATCAAAGACCGCGACGTTCAGGCCGATGCCCGAAATCGCTTTGACGATGTCCGGCGCGGCCTTCTGCAGCGAGATGCCCTGCTCGGCGTTCTGTTCGGCGAGAATGCGCGCTTCTTCGTGTTTGGCGAAGACGATGTCGCGCGAGAACCCGGCAAGCTCGTAGACCAACGCCACCGAGGAGGCGAGGATGACGAGCAGAACCGTGATGCCAAGCAGGGTGGCATAGAGCGTCGACAGACGCGACGCGATCGATTGGCGCACGCGTTACTGCGAGAGTCCGTATCCGACGCCACGAACGGTCCGAATGAACGACGGGTCGTCGCCCCGATCCAGTTTGGCGCGCAGATACGAGATGTACGTCTCGACGATATTCGGACCGCCTTCGAAGTCGTGCCCCCAGACCAGTTCGAGCAGATGATCCTTGCTGAAGACGCGGCGCGGCTCGCGCATGAAGACGGCCAGCAGATCGAACTCGCGTTGCGTTAGTTCGACCCGGTCCTTGCCGCGAAAGACCTCTCGCGTATCCGGCCCGAGCGAGATCTCGCGCCAGCGGAGCAGATTCTCTTCGATCAGTTGCGGGCGGCGTAGTTTGGCCTGCAGGCGCGCGATCAGCTCTTCGAAGACGAACGGTTTGACCAGATAGTCGTCGGCGCCGGCGCTCAGGCTCTGGACCTTATCGGCCGTCTCGCCCCTGGCGGTCAGCATCAGGATCGGCGCCTGGGTGATCTCGCGGAGCATCGGCAAGAGCGTGATACCGTCGATCTTCGGCATCATGATGTCGAGTACGATCAGTTCCGGCTCCCACTCGCGGACGAGTTGGAGGGCAGCCTGGCCGTCGGACGCCGTCCGCACGGAGTAGCCTTCGCGCGAGAGACCGAGTTCGAGCATTTCGCGGACCATGCGATCGTCGTCGACGACGGCGACGCGGGCGTGTTGAAGCATTTCCATTGTTACGGTGCATCGTGTCGCAAGACCCTGTGAAGGGGCTGGAGTCGGAGGCCTAGGCCGCGAGCGGCGAGCTACTCCGCTGGCCGGTGATCAGCGCCGCTCGCTCGATCGACTCGAGCGGATGGGCGATCAGGGTGACGCCTCGCCCGGCGAGCGCTTCGACCAGGTCCGGCTCCGGGAGCCAGCCGGCGAACAGATGGACGGTCCCCTGGCCCGCTGCCAGGGCCAGCGCGACCAAGACGTCGGCCAAGCCGGCCGAGCCGCGTGCGCGCAAGGCTGGCATGACCGCGCGTTCGAAGGCGCTGCTAGTCCAGCCGGCGGCGACCAAGAGCAGACGGGCGAGCGCGTCTTGACCGCTGCCCTCGAAGTCGACGGCAGCGGCCAGGACCGTTGCGGCAATTCCGGCGTCGGTCTGGGCGTGCAGGGTTGCCGGAATGGAGCCCTCGCCGGCCGTCAACATCACTCCGGAACCGATGAAGTATGGATACATGCCCGCAGTATGCGGCACGTGAGTGCCACCTGGGTGGCACGAGACAAATTTTTGGGACGCCGCATCGCGACGTCGCTGCCCACCACCCGATACTGGGGGCGTCTCCCGGCCGCCTGAGGACGTCTAGGCGGTGGAGAACCTTGCTTCGGCCTGCACGGACGCGGGCTTCGCCGAGCGTTTGAAGAGTCCGAGCATGGCATCGACCGCATCCGGATCCCATTGGGTTCCGCGGCCTTCCTGGAGAATCGTGAGCGCTGCTCGCGGCGCAATCGCGCGGCGGTACGGACGATCGCTGATCATGGCATGGAACGCATCCGCGACCGCCACGATCCGCGCCTCCATCGGGATGTCGTTCCCGGCGCGGCGGTCCGGGTACCCGGCGCCATCGTAGCGTTCGTGATGGGCGCGCACGATCGGCGCGCATCGTGCCAGCGAGGGGATCTGTTCGAGAATCCGTTCGCCCGCGGCGGCATGTTCGCGCATGACGGCCCACTCGTCGTCGGTCAGCGGTCCCGGCTTGAAGAGCACCGCATCCGGCGTCCCGATCTTGCCGATGTCGTGGAGGACGGCGCAGAGTTCGATGAACGTGCATGCTTCGGCATCGAAGCCCATCGATTCGGCCAATCGCCGCGTCCACTCGCCGGTCGCACGCGAGTGCGAACAGGTGGCGCGATCGCGCTCCGAGAGCATCGCCAGCAGCGCGTCGGCGCCTTCGGCAGAGAGCGACGGCGAGACGGGTGACGGGGCTTGGCGCATGGGCGCGAGCGCTCGCTCGACCTCACCTTTGAGAATCTCAAGGGTCGCGAGCAGGCGGCCGTGATCGACCTCGAACCGGCGCGCGGCCCCCGCAATCGCGTGACAAGCGGCTCCGGCCAGCTCTGCGGCAGGAGCCGGTCCGAACCGCTTGCCTTCGCGTTCCGCCCACGTCGCGAGGCCAACAGGCTTCGCAACCGCAAGCGACAGACACAGGCGATCGAGGAGAACTTCGAGGGGCACGTCGATCGCCGGATTGGCGACCAAGGCGGCGTCGTGGAGATGCTCGACAGCCGATGCCAGGAGCGACCGAGGGGTCGATCCGAGTGTCCTACCGACACCGGCTACGGTAAGAACCGACATAGAAAACGCGCAGTCGCTTCAGCCGGGACCGATGGGGGGAATGCTACAGGCGAGGATGGCGGCGGCGATCAGGGCGGCAGTCAACATGTGAGATTATGCTCCAGCGAATCAGGTCGTTGGATTCACGATACCTGGCTCAAGAGATTCCGTCTCTACTTAAAATTCAGTAGAAAGATTTCAGCCCTAGGGTAGCTCGACGACTCCCATACGCCTTGCCGTAAGTATGGCCTCTTGTCGGCCATGGCAGCCCAGCTTCTCGATCGCGTTCTGAATGTGGGTCTGGACGGTCAGAACACTCCGACCGGTTTCGGCGGCGATCTCCTTCTGGTTACGCCCCATCGCGAGGGCACGCAGGACGGCCACCTCGGCACGCGTCAAGGCGAAGGGCACAGCTCCGGCGCTCTCGGTCAGGACCTTTGAGACAGCCGACTGGACGAGCAACCCGTAGCCCCCGAGTCCGCAGTCGCGCAACTGTTCCACACTGCCGGAGAGTTCCTCGAGGTCAAGCTTGCGTGTCTTCAGCGCTCGCAGCCCGTCTTCGACCATGCTTCGAAGACATTCGATGGCCGGTTCGAGCGTATTCGGAACGCGCTTTGCGATCTTTTGGGCAGCCGCATGGCGACCGGCCAGTCCCTCTGCCAACGCGCAGAACAGCAATGCGGACGAGCGCGCGACGACGCTCACGGTCGGCTCGTCCTGATTTGCGTCGACGACGGCCAGGACGCGAGCGACGACCGCCGACGCATCCGTAGGCCGGCCGTCTGCACCGGCGTAAACGGCGCATTCAGAGCCGATCGAGATCTGGTTGAAGGCCGCCGGAACCGCCCACCAAAGGTCGGCGACGAGTCGATAGGACTCCGCGAAGGCACCCTCCCATGCTTTGCGCATCGCGCGGGACGTCGCCGCATATTTTTGGCGGTAAGCGTCGTTCATCCCGATCTCGCCGAGCAACCGTTCGAGCCCGAGGACGCGTTCCGGGTTGCCTCGCTTTGCTTCCGCGCTCAGCAATAAGAGCGCGGAGGTCTGCATGTCGGTGCGGTCACCTGATTTGACCGCCGTCACGTGCGCTTGCTGCGAAAACCAGAGATTCTTAGCGCGATCGTCGTGGTACACGGCGACGATCGAGGCCTGAACCGCATAGCACTTGCTGGCCAGGCTCAGGAGCCCCTCGCGGATCGCGAGATCGGTCGCCGTCTGCGTAGCGGCGATGGCGCGGCCGGGGTCGCCTAGTTCGCTTGCGGCCAGTCCGACGCGTTGTAAAATGCGTGCACGTATCCTCGCATCCTCGGTCACATCGGCGGCAGCCGTGGCACGCGTCAACGTATCCAGGGCTTCCTCACGACGGCCGACACGGGTGAGCACGACGGCGAGAAGCGACGTCGCCTCGGCCCTGGCATCTGACGAGACCTCGAAATCGCGCTCGAGTCCGACCAGGATATCGAGCGGGTCGGATCCGCGCTGCATCGAGAGCCGCGCGAGGCGTAGTTCGAATTGGGCGCGCACCTCGCGATTACTTGCCCCGCGAATCGCGCGCCGGAGAAGTGATTCGCCCTCTTCCCCGCGGCCGTGCGCCGCTTCGATCAAACCGCGAATGGCCAGGGCCGTCGCGTTTCCCTGCATACCGGCCAGCTTCAAGGCTTGGAGCGCGGGAACAATCGCATCTCCGCGACCTTCTTCAAAGAGTCGCAGGCCGTGGGCTTCGATGAGGCACGTCAGATTCTCGATAGATCCGGCCAGCGCCGCGATCGAAATCGCGGCCGCGTAGGCCCCCCCCGCCTCGAGGACTTCTGCGATGCGGGCACGGCGCGCGGCGATCGCCTC
>JBBRTL010000111.1:0-8338 GCA_038244445.1 Vulcanimicrobiales bacterium | reverse complement strand
AGCGTCAGGAAATCGCGCAGTTCGTTCATTCCGCCCGTTTAGACGGACCGGGGGCCCGGCCTTTATCCATTTGGTAAAAGGCCGAGCCCTCGCGTTCGACTTCCCGCGCGTGGTAGGCTCGGGGCATGACAGACGAACGCCTCTCCGAGTTCATCGGAACCGCCAAAGCCAAAGGCCTGGACGACGTCTCGCTGGTCGCCTTGCTGCGCCAGCAGGGCTGGCAAGAGCAGCGCGTCTACCGCGCGCTGACCGCCTACTATACGCAGTCGCTCGGCGTCGAGGTCCCCAGTCGCGGCAACCGCGCCGAAGACGCGCGGGATGCATTCTTGCATCTGATCGCGTTCATCACGCTCGGCGGCTGGGTGGTCGCGTTGATCAATCTCGGACAGGGCCTGATCGACCGCGCGCTCCCGAGCCCGGGCAGCTATCTTCCACAGGCGAGCAGTCTCTCGTGGCACATCGCGACGATCATCATCGCGTTCCCGATCTACCTCTGGGTCAATATGCTGATCGGGCGCGAAGCTAAGGTCCGTCCGGAGTCGCTTCAATCCGGCGTGCGCAAATGGCTCACCTACGTCGCGTTGGTGATCGCGTCCATCGTCTTGATCGGCGACGGCGTGTGGCTGCTCGCGGCATTCCTGACCGGCGACGTCACGGCCGCATTCGCGGCGAAGAGCCTGCTCGTCATCGGCATCACGGGTGGCGTGTTCGCCTACTATCTCGGGAGCGTCCGGGCCATCGTCCTCAAGACGTGGCGCGACCGCTTCTTCGCGATCGCAGCGACGATCGCCGTGGTCGTCGCACTCGTCCTCGGATTCGTGCCGGTCGGTTCGCCCTTCGAGGCACAGGCGATCGCCCGCGACACCGCCCGCCTGCAAGCGTTGAGTATCGTCGCAACGACCGCGCACGGCGATCGCGTCGTCACCGGTGCGACGAGCATCCCGGCAACGATCCCGGGATTGCAACCGAGCGAGTATCAACGCGTCAACGCGAACGAGTATCGCCTCTGCGATACGTTCGAGCGCCCCTCACCCGCCACCATGACAGGCATGTGGAAGCACCCCGCCGGCCGGCATTGCTTCACGATCGACGCTCGTCAGAACCCCGAGGACGTCCCGGACTCGGTGCGCTACTAGCGATTCGGCTGAGTGTCTCGGATGCGTTCGAACATGATGGTTGGATCGTCCTTGTACGTAGTGCGCGCGATCTCGAGAAAGCCGCATTTCTCGGCGACGCGGATCGACGCCACGTTTCCCGGCGAGATGATGCAGACGGTTCGCGGCACGTCGATGTGCGCGTCGGCCCAGGCGAGCGCCGCGCTTGCGGCCTCGGTCGCGTAGCCGTGGCCGTGCGCGGCGGGCGCGATCACCCAGCCGAGTTCGGGAATGCCCGCGATCGGCGGAACGATCTCGCGGCGGAAATCGGCGAAGCCGACGTCGCCGATATACGCTCCGCTCGCGCGTTCTTCAACCGCCCAATAGCCGAACCCGAGCATGCCCCAGAGGCCCGGATAGGTGAGCAAACGCATCCACGTCTGCGCGCCGGTCGACGGCACGCCGCTGATATGCCGCACCACGATCGGGTCGGCCCACATCGCAGCGCAAGCATCGTAGTCCGCGGTCCTATGCCCGCGTAACAGCAGTCGGCCGGTCTCGAGCGTCGGGATCATCGTCGGAGTATATCAGCCTTTCCCGTCGCACGAGAAGAGATCAGAGGCGACCTTTCGCTCTGCGGGCGCCCGCGGGAACGATCGGGCGCTTCGTCATGCCCGGAGTATACCGCATCCATGGTTCGCGCGCGCATGAAGCTTCGATGCGGTATGCTCTCCGCATGGACATCGCACCGCCCGCCGACCCGATCGCCGCCGTCACCCACCCCGACCCGTATCCGTATTACGCGGACCTCGCGCGCGCACAGCGGCGGCCCGAATGGGATGTCGCTCGCGAGATGTGGATCGTCGCCAACCCCACGCACGTCGCGCAGATCTTGCACGATCCGGTCGCCCATGTCGCCACGCCGCCCGACGCGCCGGCCGGCTTCGCCGAATACGCGCGCTTTAACGAGGGCGAGCGGCACGCCCGGTTGCGTGCCGAGATCGTCGAGCGCATCGCGGGCGTCGAACTCGACGATCCGCCGATCGCCAGCGGCGACCTAGACGCGTTTATCGAACGCTTCGCCCTGTACGCACTGGTGCGCGATATGCGTTCGAACGTCAAAGGCGATCTGCTCTTCCAAGCCTACGACGCAACGCGCGGATTGATCGGCAACGCTTGGGCGGCACGCGCGGCGGACCCCGCGCTCGGAGCGGCCGAGGCCGTTGCCGGAGCGCTACGCGACGATCCACCGGTCCACAACACGCGCCGCCGATTGACCGCCGACATCGAGATCGACGGCGTCACCCTACGCGCCGGTGACATGGTGCTCGTGGTGCTGGTCCATGCGACGTTCGGCGCGGGCAGGCACGCCTGCCCCGGAGATGCCCTCGCGCAACGCATCGCAGAGATGGCCTTGGCGCGGCTGATCGCCGACGGTATATCGCCGAGCCGGCCGACCGGTTACGTCCCGCGCCCGAACGTCCGCATCCCGCTCTTCGGAGTAGCGGCGCAGGGTTGAAGGGGAAAGGGGGCACCCGCCCACGTATGGCGGCTCGTATGAGTCAAGAACTGTACGACATTCCGGTCCGCCGCAACGACGGCTCCGATGCGAGCCTGGGCGCGTATGCGGGCGAGGCGCTCCTGATCGTCAACGTGGCCTCGCAGTGCGGGCTGACGCCGCAGTACGGTGGGCTCGAAGGGCTCGAGCAAGAGTTCGGCGGCCGCGGGTTCCACGTACTCGGCTTCCCGTGCAATCAGTTCGGCGCGCAGGAGCCCGGCAGTAACGCCGAAATCGCGCAGTTCTGCGAGACCAACTACGGCGTCTCGTTCCCGCTCTTCGATAAGATCGAGGTCAACGGCGAAGGGCGGCATCCGCTCTATGCGGCGTTGATCGGCGACGGCGTCGACATCGGTTGGAACTTCGAAAAGTTCCTGGTCGGGCGGGATGGTTCGGTGGTCGAACGCTTTTCCCCGAAGACCGCCCCGGACGACGATGCCTTGCGCGCCGCTATCGAGGGCGCGATTGGATAAGATCGCCTGGCGCGGCTTTTTGATCGCGGTCGTCGCATTCGTCACGCTACTGATCGCCGTCCAGTTCCCGCCCGCGCTCAACTATCCGCAACTCGGCTTCGATGCGACCCAGGGACGCACGACATCCGAGATCCAGATCCAAACCGTCGAGCGCGGCGGATCCGCGGATGCGGCCGGATTGCGGCCGGGCGATCGCATCGATCTCGCGCCGCTTTCGGTCCGCGACCGCATCCGGTTGCTCTACCAACGCCATGCCGGCGACGATATTCCGGTCACCGTCTGGCGAGGCGAAAGGCAGATCCACGCGACGATCCAGGCCGAACGGCTGGCCGGCGTCCGCTTCGACTATTGGCTCGGGATCGCGGGTTCGGTCTTCTTGCTCGCGTTCGCGCTGATCATCGGCTGGCGTTCGGACCGGCGCGCGACCCGCTTGCTCAGCCTCGTCCTACTCGCAACGGTGGTCGCGACCGCACTCGACGTCGTCAACTTCAGCAAGGGTGGCCCGGGCATCGAACTCGCGGGCTGGGTGCTCGCAGCGCTCGTCGCTCCGATCGCGCCGTTGCTCCTCACGCTCTATGCGAACTTGTTCGGCGCACCCTCGCGCGCGCGCACCGGCTTCACGTTCCTGCAGTATGCGCTCGCGATACTGTCGGCCATCGCCAACCTCGCACCGGTGGTCGCGATCGTTTCGCTAACCATCGCGCCGACCTCGGCTTACGCCCTCTCCTTCATCAACCCGACGCTCGATCTGCAGTTCGTCTGCGCGTTCGTCTCGGCGATCCTCGCGGTGGTCGCGTCGCGCGGCGACGCGCGCCAACGAATCCTCTGGGCGACGATCGCAAGCGCGCCGTTCATCTTCGCCAACATCTTCACCGGCCTGCCGGGCGTGCCCGATTGGATCGGCAACGTCGCATTGTTGATCTGGCCGATCGGGCTGACGTATGCGGCCCTGCGCGGCAAGCTGCTCGACGTCGCCTTCGCGATCAATCGCGCCGCCGTCTTCGCGATCGTCTCGGCGATCGTGCTGGTGCTCTTCGTCGCGTTCGAATGGGTGCTGGCCGAATGGTTCGCGCCGGTCGGGCACGAGACCGATCTGATCCTGAGCCTCGGCTTCGCGCTCGTTCTCGGCATTTCGATGCGCTTCATCCATCATCGGGTCGACCACCTGATCGACAAGGTCCTCTTCCGGAAGCGCAATGCGGACATCGCGGCCCTGCAGACCTTCGCGCAAGAAGCGCCGTTCGTCACCAACCGCGAGGTGTTGATCGCGCGCACGGCCGCGATCGTCACCGCTCACACGAATGCGACGGTCGCATCGCTGGTTCTCGACGGAGGCGCGCTTAGCGACGATCCGGCGATGGTCGCGCTACGCGCGCGACGCGTACCGGTCGATCCGCAGGAGCTGGGCAGCGCGTTCGACGGTGTCTTGGCGTTGCCGATGTTCGCCGGCGCGACGTTCTTCGGCGCGCTCGTGTGCGGTGCGAAGATGCACGGCGAAGCATATGCTCCCGACGAGATCGTCGCGCTCCAAGCGGTCGCTCGCGGCGACGGCGAAGCGCTGCTACTTCTGCACGCCGGCAACGATCAACGCGCCATGCTGGAACGGATCGCGACCGGGCAAGAGCACATCATCACGGAGCTACGCGAACTGCTGGCAAGGCCCCCGGAAGCGACCTAACGAAGCGCTTCACATCGGAGGTGCACTCATGGATTCTTCTTCCAAACCCACCCGGCTCGAAGCGCTCAAGCAACTGGTCGTGTTGCCCGCGCTTGCAGGCGTTCTCGCGTTGACCGCAACGTCGATCGCGGATGCGGCCGACAACAAGAAGCAGTTCAAATACCAGAACAAGCCCGGGAAGGACGGCCAGAAATGTTCCGGTTGCAAGCTCTTCAAGGCGCCGAACGCGTGCCAGGTCGTCACCGGGACGATCAGCCCGAACGGTTGGTGTATGATCTGGGCGAAGCGCTGACGCGCCTCGCCCAGCGTCGCGAATCGGTCTAGAGCGCCGTGAGTACCGGTTCGGGTGCCGGTGCTCCGCTCGTCGCATCCGTTGCGAACTGCGACGCAAGCGCGACTCCCGCCGCCCGCGCGAGATTGACCGCCGCACCGGACGGATCGCTTTCGCGTGCCCGAAGGGCGCGCTGGTAGAGATCCGAGGCGAACGCGTTGAGCCAAAGAGCGCTCGCCGGATTGAGATTCGAGACGAGCTTTCCGGTCGCGTCGAACGCGGCGTCCGACGTGCCGTGTCCGGTCGCGCTAGCCGCCGCCAGCAGGACGTCGGACGCGCGGGCGTAGTCTTCGGCCGGCACGTAATCGTTACGGAGCCAGGCCTTAAGCGCCATGTCGTACGCGCGCTGCGCGGATACGATCAAGCGCGCTTCGGTCGCGTCCGGTGAGGACGCGTCTTGCAGACGCTCGGCCGTCTGGTTGAGGTGATCGCTGACCGCTTGACGCGAGATCGAGGAATCGATCCGAGCGCCGACGGTTTGTTCCGCCGACGCCACGGCCGGCGCGAGAACTGCGAGAGCGGCGGCGAGTGCGAAGATGGATTGGATACGCATGGCTTCTCCTGATGAGGTTTCTTACTGCTCGCCCATTATCTGCACTAACGTCTGAGAGTATGCCGAATGTGACGCACGCAATTCTTTAGCGTAGCAAGCGAGCCGCTCGGCAGCGTCGAGTTTCTATCGAGTGGTGGAACGGCCCGCCAGGTGGGTATCGTTATGGATACATGAAGCGTATTTTATCTCTAGCCGCGATAGCGGCGCTCTCCCTAACGGTCCTGGCGACCGGCGACGCCTCGGCCCAAGCCCAGGGCTACGGCTACGGTTACCAGCAAGCCCCGGCGGGATCATATCAACAGAGCTGTAACAACCTCCGCGTCCGCGGCGGCATGCTGTCGGCGAACTGCACCAACACCCGCGGCCAGCGCGTCCGTTCCTCGCTCGCCTATCGCGCCTGCAACGGGGCCGACATCGGCAACATCAACGGTCAGCTCAGCTGCGTCCGCGCGAACTCCGGTTACTACGGTCGCGGGAACGGACCCCGCGGGAAGGTCCATCATGGCGGCCGTTACAAAGACAACGACAAGGACAACGATAACGGCAGCGGCGATGGTTATAATAACGGCCTGCCGACCGGTTCGTATCAGCAGTCGTGCAACAACGCGCGCATGAACGGCAGCACCTTGAGTGCCAACTGTCGCAACAACTCGGGCGCGATGATGACCTCGTACCTCGACGTCAGCCAGTGCCGCTCGACCGATGACATCGGTAACCTGAACGGTCAGCTACGCTGCATCTATCGCCGATAGCGATCGCCTCGTAGATCCCGAGAAGGCTCGCGCCCAGCGCGGGCCTTTTTTCTTGCGGGCCCGGCAGACGTCGCGGAGGCATCCCCGCTCGCGACCGCGTAGCCCATCGGCATGAGCAGCGTACGAGTTCTGGTCGGGACGAGGAAGGGCGCGTTCGTCCTCACCTCCGACGGCAAACGCGAGAACTGGAACGTCAGCGGTCCGCATTTCGCCGGCTGGGAAATCTACCATGTCAAGGGCTCTCCCGCGGATCCGGAGCGTCTCTACGCGTCGCAGACCAGTGGCTGGTTCGGCCAGGTGATGCAACGCTCCGAGGACGGGGGCAAGAGTTGGAACCCGGTCGGCAACGGCTTCGTCTACGACGGCGTGCCCGGCACGCATCAGTGGTACGACGGCACGCCGCACCCGTGGGACTTCGCGCGCGTCTGGCATCTCGAACCGTCGCTCACCGATCCCGACACCGTCTACGCCGGCGTCGAAGACGCCGCGCTCTTCAAGACCACCGACGGTGGAACGAGCTGGAACGAACTCTCCGGCCTGCGCAAACATGGCTCCGGCCCGCAATGGCAGCCCGGTGCGGGCGGGATGTGTCTGCATACGATCATCCTGGATCCGTCCAACGCCGATCGCATCTACGTCGCCATCTCCGCGGCGGGCGCGTTTCGGAGCGACGACGCGGGCGCGAGCTGGACGCCGATCAACAAAGGCCTGCGCTCCGCGCAGATCCCAGATGAAGATGCCTGGGTCGGACACTGCGTGCACAATCTCGCGATGCACCCGTCGCGCCCCGAGACGCTCTTCATGCAGAAGCACTGGGACGTGATGCGCACCGACAACCGCGGCGACTCGTGGCGCGAAGTGAGCGGGAATCTGCCGACCGACTTCGGCTTCCCGATCGACGTCCACGCCCACGAGCCCGAGACCGTCTACGTCGTTCCGATCAAGAGCGACTCCGAGCACTTTCCGATCGACGGCAAGCTCCAGGTCTGGCGCAGCCGGACCGGCGGCGACGAATGGGAAGCGCTCACCAAGGGACTCCCCCAGACGAACTGCTACGTGAACGTCCTGCGCGATGCGATGGCGGTCGACTCGCTCGACGCCTGCGGCATCTACTTCGGCACGACCGGCGGACAGGTCTACGCGTCGAACGATGCGGGCGACAGCTGGAATCCGATCGTGCGCGATCTGCCCGCGGTGCTCTCGGTCGAAGTCCAAACGCTCCCGTGATCCGCGTCGTCCTGCCCGCCCACTTGCGCACGCTCGCGCGCGTCAGCGGCGAGCAGACGTTCGCGCTCGACGGCGAGGCCTCCATCGCCAGCGTTCTCGATGCGATCGAAGCGCGCCACCCGATGCTGCGCGGCACGATCCGCGATCCGGTGACCGGCAAGCGCCGTCCGTTCGTACGCTTCTTCGCCTGCGAACGGGATCTCTCGCACGACGCGCACGACGCGCCCTTACCGGACGCGGTCGCGACCGGCCAGGAACCCCTGCTCATCGTCGGCGCAATGGCCGGAGGATAGAACTCATGGATATCGCATCGGGCCTGCTCGCCGCGCTGGTAGCGCTCTCGTCGCCGTACCAGGGCAAGGTCGCGCTCTACGCCGTCGACCTGCATACCGGGCGCGACGTCGCGCTCAACGCCGACACGCCGGTGCCGACCGCATCGGTCATCAAGCTGACCATCCTGTTCGAAGCGCTCAAGCAGATCCAGGAAGGTCGCGCACACTTCGACGACGTGCTCACGATGAACAAAAGCGATCAGGTCGCGGGGTCGGGCGTGTTGACGCTCTTCGATACGCCGATGCGGTTGACGTTCAAGGACGCGCTCACGCTGATGATCGCGACCAGCGATAACACCGGCACCAATCTCGTGATCGACCACGTGGGCCTCGCCAACGT
>JBBRTL010000110.1:0-8339 GCA_038244445.1 Vulcanimicrobiales bacterium | reverse complement strand
TCGGTCCGGTCGAGTGCCTGGAATAGCTCGCCGAAAGCGGCTGCAGCGTTGCCCCGATTTATTTCCTCGATAACGATGGCCACGGTACGACTCGAGTTCTTAAAGGCTTCGACCAGACCCGCCGCCAGAGGCCCCGGAACGAACGCATAGTCTATCAACGGGCGCATGTGCGCGACTTCAACGCCAGCCGCATCGAAAATTGCCGCGTCGGCGTTTTCGTATCGTGTCCTCGGTTTATATGCTCCAACAAAATCAGAGAACCCGGTTTCAGCGTGGAACTGAATCCGAAAGACGCTCGCACCACTGCTACGCATTTTTTCATCGATCCAGTGGCTCTTCCCGGAACCCGGGCATCCGGAAACTATTAGCTGTAGCGGCTGCAGAGCGTGAGTCTTGGCCGCCACAAGTGCTTGAGGACGTGGAGCATCGGTCTGCCGAAGCGATCTCAAATCATGGGTAAGCAGCGGGAAACCGTCACCAAGGTCCTTTCGGAGCGCACTATAGGCGTTGAACAAGGCTTGAACTCTGAACCGAACATCCTTCTGAAGTTTTCCAGCAGACTCGTGATACGCGGCGATATGCTGCGGCATCCCGGCTGCTAGATCTCCGCCAAGAATCCCATCTATTTGGTCGAGGAACGTCGCCTGCTCTCCGGCGGGAAGCCTGAAAAAGCGAGCAATCTCGGTACCTTGGACGTTGATCGCTTGCAACTTCCAAGCGAGGTCTTCATCGCCGGCTATTCGGTCAAACTGCTCAAGCGACAGGCCGTCGAAGACATCTTGCACATTGCGAACAACCTGCCTCGTGGTTACAGGTATCGATTCGCCCTCGCCCAGCGAAAGCAATTGCACGGCTTCGGCTAGGATCGCTTTGTCCAGCTGAAATCTCTGTTCAGTCGTCAGCTCCGTATTCCTAGACGCTTCGTTTTCCTTGAACGTATCAAGGAATATTTTCCCAAGTCGCTCCGTCGGCTTGGGAACCTCGGCCGTTCCGCCGACAATGAGCAAATTTCGCAGGGTATTGAAGTATCGCCGCTGGTTGTGATTCCCGTCCCATCGGCCCTCGTAAATATCCGCGACCAATCCGACGGCATGATTCAGCTGCTTCATCTCCGTCGAATAGAACGATAGAGGGCGCGCCATGAATTTACTGTTGCGTGATACAGCCTCGGGGTACGGCTCGAGCACCCTATCGAGGAGTTCCTGATTGACGGCGAGCGTTTCGGCCATTTTACCCCCTTACGAGCAAGGCGATGCCAAGGGTTCCGTTCCGCCAATGCGGTGCTTCGCCCTGGTCCAACTAGTAGCACGTTCCAATGGGCAGCACTACGCGTCGCAGGCTCGAAAGTGTTTTCGGGACCTACTGCGTCGGCGGCAGTCCGAACGCGTCGTCCGGGATCTTCGACGGGAACGTCATCTTGCTCAAAGTGTATCGCCAGACGCCGTGGTGCGTCGAGATGCCGAACGCACGCAGCGTACCATCGAGCACCCCGCCGGTCTGCATCCAGTAACCGCCGACGTCCGCATACCGTTGCTCCAACGTTCCGTGGAACCCGATCCACGACGGTAGTGAGAAGCGGACCATACAGAAGCGCATCGATCGTAGGTCCACGATCACGTCGGTCAACTGATGTCGGTTCGAGCGCTCGCGCGAACTCAGGTGCAGCGCGTGTCCGGCATCGCCGTTCGCGCAGGTCGCGGTGCCGCGATCCGAGACGTTGTAGAGACCCGCACCCATCACGCTCTCGATCGCGATCACTTTGAGATCGGGCGTGCCCCCCGGCGCGGGCGTCTCGGCGGCCAACGGCGCCGTCCGGTTCTGATAGCCGAACATGCCGTCGCGCAACGCGCGCAGCGAGCCGTACCAGGTCGGGTCGAAGAACGCGCGCGGCGAGAGCCACGCCCTGCCGTTCTCGTCGACGAGCGCGCTCTCGAAATCGCCGGTCCGGTGCTTGATCGTCCAGACGTTCGGCGTGCTACCGCCGCCGATCCGGAGCCAGACGTCGTGCCCGATGGCCGTGAGATCGACGACGAATCCATCGCTCTGGCTGGTGAGGATGTAGTCCACGAATGCGGGTTGCCGGACGTCGCGCATGCTCGCGACCGCCTGACGATAGAAATCGAGCGCGGACGGCGGCTCGGAAGCCGAGCCCGTTTCCGATGCGCACGCGAAGAACGCGCACGCGAGCAGGGCCGCGAAGCGCCGAGCTATTTGGCTACGCCGCCCAATGCGACGCCGGCCTTTCCGAGCGCCGCGACCGCCCCGCCTTCGAGACTCCCATCGACCGAAAGGCACAGATTCGCCGGCGACGTGACGTGCGCCGGTTTCGGGATCATCTTGGCGACGACGCCGGCATCTTTGAGCGCCTTGGTGGCGATCATCGTGTCGGCGTTGCTCCCGAAGAAGAGAATGACGTCGGCCACGACCGCTAGCTCGCCTCACCCGTGACGAGTTTGTCGAGGGCGCCGGCGACGTCGCCGAGTTCGTGCACGCGTGCGACCGCCTGCGTCATGCGCGAACTCATCTCTTGCGAGAGCGTGTCGATCACGAACATGTCGCCCGTCAGCTCCTCGTTGAGCGACTTCAACTGCGCCACCTTGCCGCTCGGATCGCCCGTCTTGGCAAGATCGTCGATGAGCGCACCGCTCTTCTCGACGGCCGTCTTGGTCGCGGCGACGTGATCGCCAGAGACCTCGCTGCCGACGATCGCGATGCCGAGTTCCTTGGCCGCGTCGCTGACCTGCTTCGAGCGCTGGCCGATCGTGTTCGAGATGCGCTGGACGACCGGCACAGCGAGCGCGAGCGCGATGATCGCGGCGAGCAAGCCCCAGAGCGCGAGCGACTCGGTGGTGTGATTGATGATATCGTTGATGCCCGCCATCGGCGTGCCGTACCAGCGTCCGCCGATCGCCTTGTTCTGATCGGTCAGGATCGGATCGATGTGCACCATGTACTCGGTACCGCCGATCGTCTCGGCGCCGTCGAACGGCGTGCCCGGCGCGAGCTTGGCCGCATCCGGGACCGGCTGATCCACGATGCGCGTGCCGTCCGGCGCGAGGATCGTGGACGCGACGATCGCGTCGTTGGTGATCAATGCGGACGAGCCCCCGAGCGCCTTCGTGCTCTGGTCGACGATGTCGTAGTAGTGGTTCATCAGCACGCCACCGTAGATGGCGCCGATCGTGCGATCGTTGTTATCGCTCATCGGCGCGGCCGATACGAGTGCCAGACCTTGATCGAGGTGACCGACGACCTTGCCGCCCGCATCCTTGATATCCGCGGTCGCCTGGGGCGAGAGGCCCTCGCCGGAAAGTTCGGCGGTCGGGAGGATGGCCGCAGTGCTGACGGTCTCGCCGGTCAGCGCACGCTTGACGTAGGGATTCGCGGCGAGCACACCGCCGTTCGGGCCGTTCGCGCGGGCGATCACTCTGCCGTTCGCGTCGACGATCGTCAGGAACGAGAGCCCCGAGGTCCGCGCCACGTTGGAGAGCTGATCGGTCAGGCCCTTCGCGTTCTTGGTCTGGAGCGCGTGACGTAACGCATCCGCGACGGCGTCCTGCGCGACCAACAATCGGATCTGATCCTTGCGCGAATCCCAGTATCCGCCGAAGGCGCTCGCACCGTTGGTGACCTGCGCCTGCCCTTGGGCGCGCAGGTCGCGTTGGAGCGTGAATCGCGCCGCCACGATGCTGATGACGAAACAGAGTGCGATCGCTCCGACGATCGTGCCCAAGAGGCGAACGCGCAAGCTCATCTTCATACGGTGACTTCCTCCGTGCCGTGGTCGCTGACTTTGAACTGTCCGAGACGCTGATCGATGCGGTTGGCGAACTCGTTCATCTGTTCGACCGAACCGAGAATCCGTTGGGCGGCGTCGGTGACCTCTTTGTTGACGTACGTGAGCACCTCGACCGACGACGCGTTCTGCTGCGAGATCGAAGCGATCTCGGAGAAGGCCTTGTCGACCTGGTCGGAGTGAGCGTTCATCATCTGGGTCGCCTGCAGGTTGAGTCCGACCGACTTGGTGATCTCCTCGATCGAACGGATCACTTGATACGAGTTGGCGCTCATCGCGCGCGTCACGGTCGAGATCTCGACGATCTGCGAGTTGGCGCTCAGGACTGCGGTGACGATCTCCTGAAGCGCGCCCGACGCCGAGGTCGTGCTGCTAACGCTCTCTTCCACGCGCGCGGTCAGGTTGTCCATCGCGGTGACGACTTCGCCGATGACCGATTGCGTGGTCGAGATATGCGAAGCGATCTCTTTGGTCGCCTGAACGCTGCCGTCGGCAAGCTTGCGGATCTCGCTCGCGACGACCGCGAAGCCACGCCCGTGCTCGCCCGCGCGGGCCGCTTCGATGGCGGCGTTGAGCGCGAGCAGGTTGGTCTGTTCCGCGATCCGGTCGATCACTTTGACGATGTCGCCGATCTGCTCCGAGTTGCTGCCGAGCTGGCGGATGTCGTTGGCGAGCGCGTCGATAGTCGAACGGATGGTCGACATCCCATCGACGATCGTGCCGATCGCGCTGCCGCCGCGTTCCGCGGTCTGCGACGTCTCGGTCGAGATCGACGAGAGCGAATCGACCTGAGCGGTCACCTGTTCGATCGAACTCGCCATGTTGGAGACCGCGAGCGCCGTCTCGTCGAGGCTGCGAGTCTGCTCTTCGGCCGACGCCGCGACCGTCGAGATCGCTTCGGTCAAGGCTTTGACCTTGTTGGTCGCGGTCTCGACGATGTTGGACTGTTCCTTGATGCCTTCGTCGAGCTGGCCTTGCGCGACCGCCGCGCCTTCGATCACGGCGAGCGCCGTCGAGGCGGTCGTCTGCAGGTCGCCGCCGGCGCTGCCGAGTTGCCCCGCGTTCTCGTGCAGTTGCGCGAGAAACTCGCGCATGCCGAAGATCAGCTTGTTCAGCGCGATCGCCAATTCTTGAAGGCTCGCGTCCGGGACCGCGATGTTCTTCGTGAAGTCGCCTTGCGAGACTTCGCGCACGCCGGATGCGAGCGAGGCGATGCCGGCGCTACCGGAACCGAGCGCGAGCCGCTCGGGATCTTCGCTCCGTTCGGCCGACCCGTCGCTTTCTTCACCGGCGTACGGAAGGCAGACGGCAAGGCCCGCCAGGAGGACGAGGACGACCGCGACGGCCGACTGCTGATGGACCGCGTTGCGTCCGATGTACTCGGCGGCGGCGGCACCGACGGCCGCAAGAACGCCGATCGGAAAGCCGACGACGGCGGCGGTCAGCGCGACGATCGCGACCAGCACGACCTCGATACCGGAGACGTGCGCGCCGAAGAGCGCGGCGATATAGCAGAGCGCGACGGCCACGACGAGGCACGCGATCCGCGCAGGCATTCCGAGCCGCGCGCGCACTCGACCGATATAGGCGTTGATCACGAGGTCCTTGATATCTCCCGTTTTCGGCCGTCCCGATGCGAAAGCGCAGACCGGGTCTCTCACGAGGAAACCCGGACCGTTCTTCTTAGTGGTAAACGGCTAAAGTTACGAGATTGTTTAGGGTTTGTTCGGAAAGAACCCCGCTATTTGCGCTGGTGGACGATGTAGTCGTTGCCGTCCGGGTCCTTCCCGAAGGCCATGTGGCAGACCGTCGATTCGAACGGGTCGCCGACTTCGCCGCCCCGTGCGCGGATCCGGGCGACCGCTGCCGCAATACTGCCGACCGCGAACATGACGCCGCCGTGGTAGGTATCGCCGCCGTTCCAGACGCCGAAGCAGGTGCCGTCCGCCAGTTCGAACTCGGAGCCGCGACCCTCGGTGTCGATGCCGGTCGGGGCGATCCCGATAACGTCGCGGTAGAACGCGATCGCCTTCTCGGCATCCTTGGTGGCGTAACCCGAGATGTCCAGACCCACGACGTCGGCCGGGTCGGCGACCTTAGGCGAGGGGTTCAGTTCCGTCCCGGCCTCGCGGCCGATCCGGGCATGGACGATGTATTCGTTCCCGTCCGGGTCGGCGCCGAAGGCCATCGCACAGCAGCCCGGCACCTCCTCCGCGTCCGAGATCTGCCCGCCGGCCGCCCGGATTCGGGCGGCCGCGGCGTCGGCATCCCGCACCGCGAGCATCGCGACCGGGCCTGTCTTGTGCTCGCCGGTGTTCCAGACGCCGAACGTCTGGCCGTCGGCCAGGGTGAACTCGGCACCCCGGCCCTGCGCGTCGATATCGGTCGGGGTCATGCCGAGGACGTCGCGGTAGAACGCGATCGAACGCTTGGCATCCGTCGTCAGGTAGGCTGAGAGATCGAGGCCGACGACCGCGTCGGCAGTCAAAGTGATGTTCGTCATGCCCTAAGACTAGCCGACATATATGACAAGTACTGTCATGTATTGTGTCGAATCCGAAAGCCTGTGAAATCCCAGCGCCTGCTCGAGTGTCTGCTCTTGCTCCAAGGGGCGCGCCGCCAGACGGCCGGCGCGCTCGCGACCCGCCTCGGGGTCTCCGTTCGCACGATCTACCGCGACGTCGACGAACTCTCGTCGGCCGGCGTCCCGGTCTATATGGAGCGCGGACCGCAGGGCGGGGTGGTCCTCTCCGACGACTACCGGCGCGCGCTCGCGCAGTTCACCGGCGACGAACTCCAGGCGCTCTTCGCGTCGACCGCCGGACCGATGACGGATATCGGCATCGTCTCGCAGCCGGCCGCGCTACAGAAACTCGCGGGCGCATTGCCGACGGCGCAACGACTCGCGGCGGAACGCGGGCGCGAACGTCTGCTACTCGATCACAACAAGTGGTATCGCGGCGAACAACCGACCGAACTGCTTGGCGCCTTGCGCGCGGCCGTCGCCGACGAGCGCGTCGTGCGCATGCGCTACCGCGACCGGAGCGGCAGCGCGACCGAGCGCACGATCGAACCGCTCGGCTTGGTAGCGAAAGCCGGCGTCTGGTATCTGGTCGCGCGCGACGTCGCGGCGGCAGGCTATCGTTCGTTCCGCGCGCAGCGTATCGTCGAAGCGATCGCGACCACCGAACGCTTCGCCCGTCCGCTCGGCTTCGATCTGGAGACGTACTGGCAATCCTCGATCGCCTCCATGGAGAAGCTGCCGAACGAGACGTACGATGTGACCCTTCGCGTCCGCGCGGAGGCCTACGATCGACTCAACGCCGCCTGGGGCGCGACCCTCGCAGACGACGAGCTGCCCGGCTTCGCACGCGTCGGCCTGCGTTTTCCCAGCATCGATGCGGCGGTCTATCAGGTGGTCGCGCTCGGCGACGCGGTGTCGGCGATCGAGCCGGCGGAACTGATCGCAGCGGTCGTCGCGCGAGCGCGCGAGACGCTCGCGGCTTTCGCCTAGCTCCGGCTGCGGCTGAGGCGCTGGTCGCAGGTCTCGCAAAAATGCGACATCTTGTTGTCCGTCTCGAAAATCGAGTTGGAATAATACATCGCGCAGCGCGCGTTAAAACAATGCTTCAAGCCGAGCGCGTGCCCGAGTTCGTGGACCGATTCCTTGAGGGCGCGCTGGAAGAGCACGTTATCGTCGGCGACTTCGCCGTAGAACTCCGAACGGAGCCGGTGGAGCGAGATCGCCGCGACGCCCTGGCTCTCGTCGGCATCGCCGAAGATGAACCGGTGCGAGGTCTTGTAGAGGTCGTACTCGGTCACCGCCAAGAGCATCCCGCCGGCCTCGGGGTGGGCGCGGAGCACCTTGGCCGTCAGGGTCGAGAGGAAGAGCTGCTGGCGGGTGTTGTTGAGCGCGCTCCGCGGCACCGAGAGCGCGCGCTCCACCCGAGCGGCATACAGGAAGCGTTCCTCGAGACAGAGCGCGAGGCGATCGAGAAAACCGCCATCGACGGTATTGATCGGAACGATACGGATTGGCGACTCCATCTTCGGCGGCTGACTTCGCCCCGCGCGGACGGAAAACTTGTCGAACTCGCGAACGGCGCCTGAAATGATTCTCGGAATAGGCCTAGACCTGGCCGAGGTCGCGCGCTACCGCTTCGACGAGCGCGAGCGCGCCTGGTTCGCACGCAAGATCTACACCGAGTACGAGATGGCGTACGCGATGCGAAAACGCAACTGGCCGGAACGGCTGGCCGGCTTCTTCGCGGCCAAGGAGGCGACCCGCAAAGCCTTCGGCCACGCGATCGGCTGGCGTCAGGTCGGCGTGACCCACGAACGGAGCGGGAAGCCGACTATCGTCCTGCTCGGCGATGCCGAGCGCCTGATCGCCGCGCGCGGCGTCGCGTCGATCCACCTGACGATCACGCACACCGAGACGACCGCGGCAGCCGTCGTCATCCTCGAATCGTGATCTACGTCCTCACGCCCGAACGGATGCGGGATGCGGATGCGGCCGCGTGCGCGCAGGTCGGCGCCGATC
>JBBRTL010000109.1:0-8388 GCA_038244445.1 Vulcanimicrobiales bacterium | reverse complement strand
ATGCGAGGATGTCGCGTTAATGATCTGCGGTTGCGCGCGCGCAACGGTCGCAGGTATAGGTTTTCGCCATCTCCGCTCCTTGGTTGACGAGCCGCGCGCGGAAGCCCTCGTCGTCCACAACCTTTAGTAGCGACGCAGCCAACGCGCCCGCATCCCGCGCCGGGAAGATGGAAGCGGCATCCCGGAGCACCTCGGGCACCGCTTCGTCGCTTGCGAGGACGGGCGCACCGGCCGCCATCGCCTCGAGCATCGGCAGGCCGAAGCCTTCGCAGAGCGCCGGGTGCACGAGCGCGGTCGCCCCGCGATAATACGAGACGAGCGCACCTTCCGGCAGATCGCCGAGCGCGCAGATCCGGCGCTCGGGCGTGCTCCGCCGTTCCAACTCGCCGCCGAAGTCGTCCTTGCCGGTGACGTACAGGTCGACCGCCGCGCGTTCCGGGAGCGACGCCCACGCCTCGAACAGGGTCGCGAGATTCTTGTGCGCCCGATGATTGCCGACGTAGAGCAGATAGGGGCGCTCGGCGCGATGCGCTGCGGCCGGCGCGGAGAAGGTCTCGCTCACGCCGAGCGGTACGACCCGGATCTTCGCCGGATCGACCTTGAGATATCGGCGCAGATCGTCGATGGTACGCGCGTCGTCGGTGATCACCCGGGCCGCGCGCGCGCAGGCGAATCGGACGATCGAGCGATAGTACGGCCCGACCTTGCTCTTGAAGAACTGCGGAAAACGCAGGTGGATCAGATCGTGGATCGTCAGCACGAACGGCGCCGGCGGCGCGAGCGGAACGTACTGCGAGAGGAAGTGCGAGACGGCCGGCCGGGCCATCCGCATCGCGAGCGGCATCCCGATCTGTTCGTTCCAGCCGAAGTTTCGGCCGCGATCGAAGAACCGGTACGCGAACTCGGGCGCGACCCGCGGTAGCCGCGCGCGCAGTTCGCGCGCGTAGGCGATCATGCCGATCGACATCTGACGGGTCTCGCGCGCATCGATACAGATCAGCGGCTTCACCGCGCCCGCCGCGCTTTCCACGAGACGACGCTCGGATACAAGGCCGACATCCAGGCGACGTAGATCCCGCGCGGACCGTCGAGGAGCGCGCCCCGCGCGACGAGCGTGTGGATGAAGCGGAGGGGCACGACCAGCGGATTCGCGCGCGGCGGGTCGCCGACCGCCTCCAGATCGGTATAGCGTGCGAACTTCTGGCGGTACGATTCGATGGTCTCGTATGAGTAGTGGAGCAGCCGTCCGCCCAAGCGTTCGACCGGACCGTCGACGACGTACCGTTCGTGCAGGTCGGCATCGCCGCCCGCCGCCGGATGCGCCTCGACCCGCGCTTTCGCAACGCGCATCAGCCGGAGCAACGACTCGCCCTGCCACATGCGCAGCGGCTTTCCGCAGAAATACGTGTCGCGCGCGATCGTGTAGCCGTCGGCCGTTCCCGCGCAGGCGAGGACGGCATCGCGAAGATCGTCGTCGAGCGCTTCGTCGGCATCCAGCGCGAAGGCCCACGGCGTCGCGACCTGTGTCAGTGCGAATCGTCGCGCCTCCACGAACCCAGCCCAGCGGCGCTCGATCACGCGTGCTCCGTAGAGCGCGGCCAGCTCGCGCGTGCGATCGCAGGACTGCGCGTCGATCACCAGGATCGAGACTCCGTGCGGCAGCGACCCGAGCGCCCGCGAGAGGCGGCTCTCCTCGTCGCGCGTCAGCACGACGACGGTCACGTCGCCCGGTTTAATGTGGGACGGCCGCCTCGCGGACCGAGGTGCGCTCGCCGCGGATGCGTTCCTCGTGGGTCAGCGCAGCGCCGATGAAGTCGCGGTAGAGCGGCGACGGACGGTTCGGCCGCGATTTGAACTCAGGATGAGCCTGCGTACCCACGAACCAGGGATGCATGTCCGGCGGAAGTTCGATGCATTCCACCAGGCGCGTCTTGCCGACCGAGTGATGGCCCGAGAAACGCATGCCGTGCTCTTCGAAGATCTGCGTGTAGCGATTGTTGAATTCGTAGCGGTGGCGATGCCGTTCGCTGATCTCAAGGTCGCCGTAGGCCTTGGCCGCAAGCGTTCCCGGTTCGAGCGTGCAGGCGTATGCGCCCAGCCTCATCGTGCCGCCGTAGATCTCCAGATTACGCTGGTCGGGCATGAAATCGATCACCGGATCCGGGGTGGTCTCGTCGACCTCGCTGCTCATGGCGTCGGGAAGACCGCAGACGTTGCGAGCGAACTCGACGCAGGCCATCTGCATGCCGAGACAGATCCCGAGGAACGGGATCTTCTGCTCGCGGGCGTACTGGATCGCTTTGATCTTGCCCTTGACGCCGCGCGCGCCGAAACCGGGCGCGACCAGGATGCCGTGCGCACCGGCGAGCACGCCGACGCCCTCGGTCTCGACCAGCTCGGAGTCGATCCGCTTGACCTCGACGGTCGCTTCGTAGTGGATGCCGGAGTGGTAGAGCGCCTCGTTGATCGAGATGTATGCGTCCTTAAGCTCGACGTACTTGCCGACCAGCGCGATCGTGACGTGGCGCTTGGGATGATGGATGCGATCGACGATGGCGGCCCACTCGTCGAGCTGGGCCGGCGCGGTCGAGAGCCGGAGTTTGCGGACGGTCGCCTCGGCCAGTCCCTCGGCCTCAAGGTTGAGCGGCACCTGATAGATGGTCGACGCGTCGGCGTTCTGCACGACCGCACTCGGCGGCACGTCGCAGAAGAGCGCGATCTTCTCCTTCAACTCAACCGGCATGGCCGCGGAGGAGTTGGTCCGGCAGACGATCGCATCGGGCGCGATGCCGATGCCCCGAAGTTCTCGGACCGAATGTTGGGTCGGCTTGGTCTTGAGTTCGTCGGCGGCTCCGAGATGCGGCACCAAGGTGAGGTGCACGTACATCACGTTCTCTTCGCCGACGTCGTAGCGCATCTGACGGATCGCTTCCAGGAACGGGAGCGATTCGATATCGCCGACCGTCCCGCCGACCTCGACGATGCAAACCTCGGCGTGGCTCGCCTCGGCGACGCGCTTGATGTGGGCCTTGATCTCGTTGGTGATATGCGGAATCACCTGAACGGTCGCGCCGAGATAGTCTCCGCGCCGTTCCTTCTCGATGACGGAGCTGTAGATCTGGCCGGTCGTCACGTTGTTGTGACGGAGCAAATTCTCGTCGATGAAGCGTTCGTAGTGTCCGAGATCGAGGTCCGTCTCGGCGCCGTCTTCCGTGACGAAGCACTCCCCGTGTTGATACGGGTTCATGGTGCCTGCGTCGACGTTGATATACGGGTCGAGTTTTTGGACCGACACGGTGATACCGCGCGATCGCAACAATCGTCCGAGCGAGGCCGCGGTGATGCCCTTACCGAGTGAGCTCACGACGCCGCCGGTGAAGAAAATATACTTCGCCATCTCGGGAAGCAATTATTCCGGCGCTGGGGTCAGGAAGCCTTCACCTTGACGTAGCGCGGGGAGCCGGCGTAGTCGGAACGGACTTCGACCTTGCCCTGCGGGAAGGCGGCCCGAGCCAGGCCTTCGAGGCCGTCCATGGTGGGGGGCGCGGCCTCGAGGAGGAGCAGGCCGCCCGGCCGCATTAAACTGGCCGCGCCGACCAGCAGGCGACGGTAGTGGTTGAGCCCGTCGGGACCGCCGTCGAGCGCCAAGCGCGGCTCGAAAGCGACCGGGTTGGGCGCCTGCGGAACGTCGCCGGACGGGATGTAGGGCAGATTCGCGACCAGGACGTCGTAGCGACGTTCGAGGACCGGGCCGGCCAGGTCGCCGAGATAGAACTTGCAGCGCGCGTGGACGTTCAGGCGGCGGGCGTTGTGTTCGGCCACCTTGATCGCGGCGGCCGACATGTCGGTACCCGCGATCGCGGCGTTCGGGACTTCGGCGGCGATCGAGCAGCCGATCGCGCCCGAGCCGACGCCGACGTCGAGCACGGTCAGTAGCGCTTTCGGAAGATCCGGGTTGACGCGGGTGCGCAAGAATGCGACCGCTTCGTCCACCAGATGCTCCGTTTCGGGACGCGGAATCAAGACGCGATCGTTGACCGTGAACTCGCGGCCGTAGAACCAGGCCGACCCGAGGATGTACGCGATCGGCGTGCCGGCGGCGCGGCGGTCGACCAGCGCTTGATACTTCTCGACCTGCGGACGGTTCAAAAACGTCTCCGCGTTGGCGACCAGCCATTCGCGGTCCCGGCCGAGCGCGTGCGCGAGCAATATCTGCGAATCGGCCCGCGCCGAGTCGCTCGTCTTTGCGAGCGCGATCACGCCGCGTGCGAGGATCGTTGCTAGGGATTGCGGTTTGAACGGCGCGCCTGACATCACGAGTCGGCGGCTTCGCCCGCGAGCAGACGAGCCCTCTCGTCTTTGAGGAGTTCGTCGACGAGGTTGCCGATGTCGCCGTCCATGATCCCGCGCAGGTTGCCGAAGCTCTGGTTGATGCGATGGTCGGTGACGCGGTCTTGTGGGAAGTTATATGTCCGGATCTTTTCCGAACGATCGCCGCTGCCGACCTGACTGCGACGAAGCGAGCCCTTCGCCTCGGCTTGTTCGCGCTCGCGCTTCTCGTAAAGCATCGAGCGAAGCATGGTCATCGCGCGCGCGCGGTTCTGCATCTGCGAACGCTCTTGCTGCGACGCGACGATGATGCCGGAGGGTACGTGGGTGATGCGGATCGCGGATTCGGTCTTGTTGACGTACTGTCCGCCCGCGCCGCTGGCCTTATAGGTATCGATCTGGAGATCGGTGTTCTTGATCTCGATCTCGACGTTCTCTTCGATCTCGGGGAGTACGGCGACGGTCGCGGTACTCGTGTGGATGCGCCCTTGCGCCTCGGTCGCCGGCACGCGCTGGACGCGGTGGACGCCCGACTCGTGTTTGAACGAACGGTACGGCGAGTTGCCGCGGATGCCGAAGACGATCTCTTTGTAGCCGCCGGCGTCGCTCTCGGACTCGGAGATCAGTTCGACCTTCATGCCCTGACGCTCGGCATAGCGCATGAACATGCGCGCGAGGTCGCCCGCGAAGATCGCCGCCTCGTCTCCGCCCGCGCCCGCCCGGACCTCGACGAAGAGATCCTTCTCATCGTCCGGGTCTTTCGGGATCATCAGGACTTGAAGTTCGGCTTCGAGCGCCTCGCCGCGAGCGCGCAGATCCTTGGCCTCGTCTTCGGCCATCTCGCGCATCTCGGGATCGGCCTCGCTCTCGAGCAACCCGGCGTTCTCGCGCGCTTCGTCCTGGACCTTACGGAACTCGCGGTAGACCCGGACCGTGTCTTCCATCGCGCTGCGCTCTTTGACGAGCGAGGTAAAGCGAGCTTGATCGAACCCACCGGCCGGATTGGCCAGCTCGCGTTCGATCTCATCAAACCGCCGAGCGATCGTCTCAAGCCGATCAGCAAAGGTCGTCATACTCACCTACACGGATAAACTGCATCTGTGTCACCCTGAGGAGCGCGAAGCGCGTCTCGAAGGGCGGGCGCCTCAACATAAGAAGAGACGAGCCGCCAAAGGCGACCCGTCTCTCGGATACGTTCGAGCCGGCTAAGCTTCCGCGGTAGCCTTCGAAGCTTCTTTCGCGGCCTTGCGGGCGGCGGCTTCTTCTTGCTTCTGCTTCGCCAAGATGGCACGCTGGTTGAACTTATCAACGCGGCCGGCGGTATCGATCAGCTTCTGCTGACCGGTGAAGAGCGGATGGCAAGCCGAGCAGATCTCGACCGAGATCGTTTTCATGGTCGAGCCGGTCGTAAAGGCGCTACC
Organism: Vulcanimicrobiales bacterium; assembly: GCA_038244445.1. GTDB lineage: Bacteria > Vulcanimicrobiota > Vulcanimicrobiia > Vulcanimicrobiales > Vulcanimicrobiaceae > JALYSX01. Next base: position 2,638 of record JBBRTL010000109.1, on the reverse strand, counting down.
GCAGGCACAATGGACGGCGGCTTCGGGGTACCAGGTGGGGTGGATCTTGTCTTTCACAGCCCCACGATTATACCAGGCCTGGCAAGGGGGGCAAGATTGCTACCAAAGTGGCAGGCCGGGTGACCGGCGAACTTCTCGCGGAGCTTCCGCGTTACTCGAAATGATGAGACGACTCACCCTAGCCGGATTCGCGTTCGCGACCGTCGCAGTGGCAACCGCGGCCTTTGCCGCGACGATCCTCGACGGCGCCTCGATTGCGAACTCCGGATCGACAAACGCGACCGGTTGGTCGATAGCGATACGCTCGGATTCGCGCGGGACGATTGCGGTCACCGGCGGTGCGAAACGACCGTTCCGAGCGCCGGTTGCCGTCACCGCGCAGTTCTTCGCCGACCTAGCGTCCGCCCGCGCGTCAGGCCTTGCGAACGTTCAGACGTGCATGAAGTCCGCGTCCTTCGGGAGCGCGACGATCGCGCACTACCATGGGTGGTCCTCGCCCGATTTCGGCTGCCCGCAGCACGCCCTGCTAGGAGCGGCTCTCGCACGCGACGTCTTCTCAATCGAGGCGGCCGCAGGCGTTCCTGGGCTCGGCCTCCGGCGGCAAGTTTACCGGTTTCCGAACGAGCCACGAAGGACAGAACCCACTCAAACACCAAGGCAGGGGCCGTGAAGTACCGATCGTTATTCGTAGCCGGCACCGTCGCGTCGGCCGTCCTGGCTTTTTCCGTGGTGACCCCGTCGCTCGGCGGATCGCCTGCGGTTGCCGCCACGGCACCCCCGACCCCGCCGCCACTCCCGGCATCGACCTCGGCTCCGGCTCCGGTCGGTACGCCGACCGGCAACCCCTACGCGCTCCCGACGTTGACGCCGATAAACTCGCCGAACCCGGGCAAGACGCCCGCGCCGCCGATCGGCGTCCGAAAGGGCATCGAGGGCGTCTGGGAAGTGCAGATCCAACGCGGCGCGGCCACCGAGTACGATCACTTCCAACTCAAGCAGGATCAGAACGCGATCACGGGCTTCTATCTCGACACGGAGAAAAAGAAATTCCCGCTCGCCGGATCGCTCGACGGCAAGACGGTTCGCATCGTGGTGACGTTTGCGGACGGAACGACCGCGACGTTCACGGCGCAACTCGACGGCACGACCGACATGCTCGGGCTAATGCTGACGCCGAAGGAATCGACGCCGTTCACCGCGGCGTATCGTCCGAAAGAGAGCTTCTTCGACAACATCAACCCGGCGCCGGGCGGCCTCGGCGGTACCGGCGGCGGCGGTCGCCCGCCGAAGTAGCCCTCGACGCGCCGCTATCTAGCGGCGCGTTCTGCTAGCCGGCGCTCGACGTATGGCTGCAGGCCGCCCGCGTCGATGAGCGCCTGCATGAACGGCGGAAACGCTGCGGCCTGGAACTGCGTGCCTTTGGTGATGTTGCGCACGATGCCGGTCGACGGCTCGACTTCGATCTCGTCGCCGGCCGCGATCCCGTCGACCGCCTCGGTGGATTCGAAGATCGGCAAGCCGATGTTGAGCGCGTTGCGATAGAAGATCCGCGCAAACGACTTTGCGATCACGGCCGACGTCCCCGAACCCTTGATCGCGATCGGTGCGACCTCGCGGCTCGACCCGCACCCGAAGTTCGAATCGGCGACGATGATGTCGCCGGGCTTCATGCGCGCGGTGTACTCCGGATCGAGTCCCTCGAGCGCGTGCTTGCCGAGTTCGACCGGATCGACCAAGTTGCAATACTTGCCGGGGATGATCACGTCCGTATCGACGTTCTTACCGTAGGTATGCGCGTGTCCGCGAAGCGATGATGCCATTATGCGTGTGCCAGTTCCATGACGCGGGGGTCGGTGATGATGCCGGTGAGGGCGGACGCCGCGCAGGTCGCGGGCGACGCCAGATAGACCTCCGCCGTGGGCGAGCCCATCCGGCCGACGTAGTTACGATTGGTCGTCGAGAGGCACCGCTCGCCGTCGCCGAGCGTGCCCATATGGCCGCCGAAACAGGCGCCGCAGCCGGGCGTGTTGACGATGCAACCGGCCGACGCAAGGATCGTGAGGATGCCCTCTTGGGCGGCCTGCATCCAGACTTTCTGCGAACCGGGATTGATGATCACGCGCAGGCGCGACGCGATCTTCTTGCCGTCCAAGATCTTCGCGACCACGCGCAGATCTTCGATGTAGCCGTTGGTGCACGAGCCGATGAAAACCTGATCGAGCGGGATGTCGTCGCGGGTGACGTCGGAGACGCCGTGAACGTTGTCGGGCGTGTGCGGGCAGGCGATCTGCGGCTCGAGGTTGCCGACGTCGATCTTGACGATCCGTTCGTAGACCGCGTCCGGATCCGCGGCTTCGACGATGAACTTGCGGTCGGTCCGTTCTTTGACGTACGCGATCGCCTTGGCGTCGGCGTGGAAGATGCCGTTCTTGGCGCCGGCTTCGATCGCCATGTTCGCCATCGTGGTGCGACCGGTGATCGAAAGCGCGTCGACGGTCGTGCCGTGGTACTCGATTGCGCGATAGGTCGCGCCGTCGATGCCGAGCGTGCCGACCGTCTTGAGCATGATGTCTTTGGCCGAGACCATCTCGCCGAGTTGCCCGTCGTAGACGATCTTGATCGTGGAGGGGACCTTGAT
>JBBRTL010000108.1:0-8641 GCA_038244445.1 Vulcanimicrobiales bacterium | reverse complement strand
GTTCAAGACGCCGATGCTCTCGATCCTCACGTTCTGCGGCCTGGCGGTCATCGAACTGATCTTCGCCGCGTTCCAGGGCGATAAGGGCTACGAGTTCTTGGGCGACCTGTACGCCTTCGGCGCGGCCGCGAGCTACACGCTCGTCTTCGTCGCACTGATCGCGCTACGACTGCGCGATCCGCTCACGCCGCGCGCGTTCAAGATTCCGGGCAACATCAAGATCAAGTACCGGGGCGAGAACTGCGAGATCCCGCTCCTCGGAATCGTCGGCTTCATCGGCATCTTCATGATCTTGGTGTTCGTGCTGCTCACCCACCACATCGGCCGCATCGCAGGCCCGTCCTGGCTGATCCTCGGGTTCATCATCTATGCGATCTACCGGAGCAAGAAAGGTCTGCCCGTCTTCGGTTCGCAGAAGCGCGATTGGAGCGCGGATCAGATCAAGATCCTGCGCAATGCCGGCGAACTCGAACTGATGGACGAGCTGGTGCAGAAGCTCAAGGCGCGCGGCCGTCCGACCGGCGGTATGCCGTGAAGTCGTTCGTTAACTCCTCCGGTTATGCGCGAGCGAAGGTCGTCACCGGCACGTTGTTCGTGATCCTCGGCGCGTTCGTCATCTTCCGCTTCGTTACGTCGACCGTTGCGTTGCGATTCGAAGCGATTCCGGGCTATGCGTTCGGCCTTGCGCTCGCCGGCCTCGGTGCGTGGCGCATCTGGCCGCTGCTCCGGCGGAGCCGCACGTGATCGTCGGCGGCTACACGGTCACCTGGATCGGTGCGGTCTGCGCGTTCGCGACCGTCCTCAGCACGATAGCGGTGCTCTATTGGATGCTCCATCCGCCCAAGACGAAGGCAGACATCGCCGCGAAGGCCGCCGAGTCGCAGCTCCGGCGCACGATGGCCACGACGATCGTGGTGTTCTCTTCGGAGATCCGTTCCGAGCACATGATGGTGCTGGCCGCCCGACTGGCGCGGGGCTCCAAGACCGAGTTGATGGCCGTCTACGTGATCGAAGTCCCGTTCACTCTCCCCACCCAAGCGCCGATGGAGGAAGAGGACCGGATCGCGCTCGATACGCTCGCCGCCGCCGAACAGATCGCGAAGAACCACGGCATCGACGTACGCACCGAGATCCTTCACCACCGCTTCACCGCCCAGGCCGTGCTCGAGCTGGCCAAGCGCGAGACGGCAGACCTGATCGTGATCGGCTCGTTCCGCGAAGGCCACTATACCGGGGCACCGCTTGGCCGCACGATCGAATCGATCGCCGCGAGCGCCAAGTGCGACGTGCTCATCGGCGTCGAAGGCAAACACGGTAGCCTGCTCGGCGAAGAGTCCCCGCAGGCGGCCGGCGATGCGAACGCTAACCCCGTTTCAAACGTTACGACATTGTAGAACTCGCCCGGAGGGAACCCATGATCGCCAAACGTCTCGCTACGCTCGCTCTCGCCGCACTGGTCGCGGCCGCCGGGCTTTCGGCCCCCGCGCACGCCGCCTCGACGCCGGCCATCGCCGCGTTCGAGAACGCCTTCGCTTCGATCAACGATTATACGTTCAACCTGCGCTCGCACGAAGTCAAGGGCAGCTCGGTCCAGGACCGCGTCTATCAGTACTGGTTCATGAAGCCGCACTACGCCAAGACGCTCATCAACTCGGGCGACGGTAGCGGTTCGGGCGGCGTCTGGACCGGCGGCGACCAGGTCAGCGGCCATCAGGGCGGCTTCCTCTCCGGCATCCACCTCAAGGTCAGCATCCACGACGGTCGCGCCACGTCCTTGCTCGGTTACACGATTCCGGACGGGCTCTTGCAGAACGTCGTCGCGACGTATCGCAACACGCCGGGCGCGCTCACACAGCATCCGGGCGGAAAGGTCGATGGCGTTTCGACCGAGATGGTCGAACTGGTGCCCTCGAATCCGGCATCGGTGAACGGCGCGACCCGTTGCACGATCTACTTCTCGACCGTCACCCATCTGCCGGTCCGCAACATCCTCTACAACGGCTCGAGCCCGATCCTCGACCAATCGTTCAACAACGTCAAGACCAACGTTGGTCTCACGCAGAACGACTTCCCGTTCTGACGAGCGGTCGCTCTAGCCGGCGCTGAGGTATCTCTTCCGGAGTTCGTCGCCGACGACCGCCAGCGCGATCACGATGCCGAGCACGACCTTCTGCAGATACGAGTCGACGCCGAGCAGGTTCATCGAGTTGTAGAGCACGCCGATTAGGAGCGCGCCGAGGAACGTGCCGACGATGCTGCCGCGCCCGCCCATCAGGCTAGTTCCGCCGACCACGACGGCCGCGATCGACTCGAGGAGTTCGTCGCCCGTCGAGGTCTGGGGCGAACCGGACGTGTAGCGCGCCATGTAGAGAAACCCGACGATCGCCGCGCAGACGCCGCTGATCACGTAGACCATCGTCTTCACGCGTGCGACGCCGACGCCCGCCAGGCGCGCGGCTTCCTCGTTGCCGCCGAGCGCGCGGACGTAGCGCCCGAACCGCGTGCGGTTGAGCAGGATCGAACCCCCCACGATCATCGCGGCCATCCAGACGACCGGAACCGGAATCGCCGGGAGATGAAGAAAGTCGGTGACCGGTTGGAGGAACGACCCGACGCCGATCCCCGAGAACGCATCCGAGTCGAGCACGATCGGCCGTCCGTGCGAGAAAATGAACGCGAGGCCGAGCGCGATCTCCATCATCGCAAGCGTCGTGATGAACGACGGAATATTCAGCTTCACCACCGGCAAGGCGTTGACGTAGCCGGCGAGCGCTCCGACCAGAAGTCCGAACGCCAGCGTCGCGAGTACCAGCGGAGTGCCGCTTAGGTGCGAGTAGTTCGCGAAGAGCGCCATCACGACGCCGCACATGGCGACGAGCGATCCGACCGAGAGGTCGATGCCGGCGGTGATGATGACGAACGTCTGGCCGAGGGCGAGGATCGTGTTGTACGAGATCTGGCGGAGCACGTTGACGAGATTGCCGGGCTCGAGGAAGTTGCCGTGCGTCGCAACGTTGACGACGCCCACCAGAATGGCGAGAGCGACGACGATGCCCCCGATGCGCAGCCAGCCGGCGCGCTTCGCTTTGACCGTATCTTCGACGGTGTCGATCACGCCGCCACTCCGGTCGCGGCCGCGATCACGGCGGCCGGCGTCGCGTCGGCATGGGCGAACTCTGCCGCGATCCTGCCATCGCGAATGACCAAGAGGCGGTGCGACATCCCGATCACCTCGGGAAGTTCGCTCGATACCATCACGATTGCGGCTCCGTTCTTCAAGAGTTCGATCATCAGCGCGTAAATCTCGGATTTGGCCGCGATGTCGATGCCGCGCGTCGGTTCGTCGAAAAGAAAGACGCGCGCCTTCCCGACCAGCCACTTGGCGAGCACGACCTTCTGCTGCGTTCCGCCCGAGAGATTGATGACCAACTGTTCCGTCGACTGCGTTCGGATGCTCAGATCTTTGATGAAGCGTTCGGTCGCCGAGACTTCGGCGGCGCGATCGACCAGGTGCTCGCGATTGACGAACTGCGCGAGGTGCGCGAGCGTCACGTTCTCGCGAACGGCCATGCCGAGCACGAGCCCTTGCGCCTTGCGGTCCTCCGTGATGAATGCGATGCCGGCCTCGATCGCATCGGACGGCTTTCGAATGCGCACGACCGCGCCGCCGATCTGCACGACGCCCGCCTGTGGGACATCGGCGCCCGCGATCGAGCGCAGGATCTCGGTCCGCCCGGCCCCGACCAGACCGGCCAAGCCGAGAATTTCGCCCGCGCGCACCTGCAACGAGACATCGTTGACGGCCGGCGACCGCACGAGATCTTTGACATCGAGCATCACTTCGGCATCGGCGCCGATCGCCGGCAACTCGGGGAAGTGCGCGTCGAGCGTGCGGCCGACCATCGCGCGCACGATATCGTCGGGCCGGAATTGGGCGGTCGCGCGCGTTTCGATCGCGGCCCCGTCACGCAGCACGGTCACGCGATCCGCGATCTTCGGTAGCTCTTCCATCCGATGCGAGATGTAGACGATGCCGGCACCCGCCGCCTTGAGCTTGCGGATGATCGCGAAGAGCCGATCGACCTCGCGGACGGTTAGGGCCGCGCTCGGTTCGTCCATCACGATGATCCGGGCCTTGCGCGAAAGCACTTTGGCGATCTCGATCAACTGCTGCTGCGCGACCGAGAGCTTTCCGGCCGGCGTCAGCAGCGGGAAGTCGATCCCGAGTTCTTTGAAGACGGCGGCCGCCCGTTCGCGGGCCGAGGCTTCGGCGATCAGTCCGTAGCGGACGGGCTCGTAGCCGAGCACGATGTTGTCGACCGCATCGAACTGCGGGACGAGATTGAACTCCTGGTAGATCATGCCGATGCCGAGCGCCTCGGCCGCGCGCGGACCATCGATCCGGACCGGCGCGCCGTCGATGAAGATCTCTCCCTCGTCGGCCAGGTACGCGCCGGCGAGCACCTTCATCAAGGTGGATTTCCCGGCACCGTTTTCGCCGACCAGCGCAAGCACTTCGCCCGCGTTCAGGGTCAAGGAGACGCCGTCGAGCGCGCGCACGCCGGGAAACGATTTCCCGATGCCGCGCATCTCGAGCAGCGGAGCGTCCGCGATGGCTACTTCGCCTTCATCGCGTCGGCCTTGGTGAACGTTCCGACCGGCACGTGCACGACCGCGGCCGGCTTGCCGCCGGTGAACAACGTGTGGATCGCGTCGATGGTCTTGGCACCGATCTGGTCCGGATGCTGAATCGCGTCGCCGTACATGCCGCCCGAGCCGATCGCGGCTTGAGCTTGCGCATTGGCGTCGTACCCGACGATCGCGATCTTGCCGTTCAGGCCGGCGGCCTTGACGGCCGTCATCGCACCGAGCGCCGAGTCGTCGTTGATGCCGAAGATGCCCTTGAGATCTTTGTGGGCCTGCAGCACGTCGTTGGTATCGCTGTCCGCCTTATCGCGCATACCGCCGGCGTCGACGTCGGCGACCACGGTCACGCCCGGACACTTGGCCGCGAGCGCGCCCTTGAAGCCCTTGACGCGATCCTGGACCGAGGTCACTTCGGGCTCGTCGATGATCGCGACCGTGCCGGTCTTGCCGAGGGCGTCGCACATCAGGCCGCCCGCGACCGCGCCGCCTTGGACGTTATCGGAGGCGATATGCGAGACCACCGTGCCGAGCTTGCTCGTCGACGCGATGTCGGCCGTGAAGACCGGGATGCCGGCCTTGTTCGCCTCGACGATCGCGCTGCCGATCGCCTGCGAGTCGTAGGGCGTAAGGACGATCGCATCGACCTTCTGCGAGATGAAGTCTTCGACTTGCGATTGCTGACGCGCGTTGTCGCGGTTCGCATCGACGACGGTGACGGTGTAGCCGTATTTGGCGGCCTCGGCCTTCATACCATTCTCCATGTCCTGGTAGAACTGCGCTTCGCGGTTCTGGATCGAGACGCCGATGACTTTGCCGCCGCCGGGGACCGCACTCGCGGCCGAGGAGGCAGTGGACGACGAGGAGTTCGAGCAAGCAGCCAGCGAGAGCGCGGCGGCTGCGACGAGCGCGAGCGGACGAAGGTGGTTCAAGAAAGTCTCCCTATGAAGGCGCGGAGTCGTCTTTGGAGTTTACCGGGTAGTCGCCGAGCCCTGCGCGCGAAGCTGCAGGACTAGCGCTGCGGCCAGCGCCACCGCCACGACCGCGCAGAAGATCGCTGCGGCCCGTTCGAGCCCGGCCACATCGGCGACCACTCCGACTCCGACCACCGGCAAGGCGAGCCCGAGGTAGATCAGGACGAAGTAGGTCGAGCCGACTTCGCCACGAGCGTGCGTCAGGCGGGCGTTGATCTCCGAGAGCCCGGCGCCGATCCCCAGACCCTGGCCGAAGCCGTCGACGATCGCGGCCGCGAAGAGCAGCCAGTCCGCGTGCAGGACGAGTCCGAGCGCGAGGATGCCGATGCCGGCGAGCAAGAGCAGCGTCCCAACGATAAGAGCGCGGTGGCGGTCGAAGCTCGGCACGACGATCTGGCCGAGCGCGGTCATGCCCATCAGCGCGAAGACCAGCAGGCCGGCATGAGCCAGATCGTGCTGCCCGAGAACCCGTGCGAGAAACGACGGTGCGACCGCACTCAGCACCCCTGCGACCGCAAAGCTGCAGATACCGGCGATCGCCGCCGGGATGAAGACTGCGCGCACTTCTTGCGGCACCCGCAACGGTTGCAGGCGGAGCCGGAACGTCCCGGTCGCTTCGACCGTTTCCGGCGCGAGCGCAAGTGCGCCGATCGCGAGTAGCACGAGAACGCCGTCGACCACGAACGCGAGTTGCAACGGCCAGGGCGCGTACTGTGCGAGCAGTCCGGAGAGCAGCGTCCCCAGAGCGAGGCCACCGACGTTGGCGGCGACCGCGATCGTAGCGGCCCGGACGCGCTCCGTCGCCGGCGCGAGTTCGACCAAGTAGGCCGTGCCGCATCCGGTGAAGATGCCGGCCGAGAATCCGGAGAGGATCCGCCCGAGGAAGATCACCGGTAGGCTGTGCGCGAAAATAAATGCGATCGCACTCCCGAGCGAGAGCAGCAACGCGATGCGCAATACGCGCTTGCGCCCGATCGCGTCGGAGAGATGTCCGAAGGCCATCAGCCCGAGGATCACGCCGATCGCATAGGTCGCGAAGACGACCGTGATCGCGAGCGGATCCAGCCCAAAGGCCCGCTGATAGAGCGGATAGAGCGGCGTGGGCAACGTCGTGCCCATCATGTTCACCGAAAAGGCGAACGCGACAAACCAGGAGACGCGAGACATCGCCGTCGGCTTCGAGCGCAAGAAACGGGCGGCCTCTCGCTTCTCGGTCTAGGCCCCTTGTCAAACCGTCCGGTCTGCGCAGTAGACGGACGAGATGCTATCACTTGCTTTTACGGCCGCGATGCTCGGTATCGAAGGCTACGTCGTCCGCGTCGAAGCGGACAGCTCGCCGGGGACGCCCGGCCTCGCGATCATCGGCCTGCCCGATCGCGCTCTGACGGATGCGCGCGACCGCGTACGCTTCGCGATCTTTAACTCCGGCTTCAAATATCCGGCCGGGCGACTCTTGGTGAACCTCTCGCCGGCGGACATCCGCAAGGAAGGGCCGGCCTTCGATCTGCCGATCGCGCTTGCGCTACTGGCGATCGACGAACAGATCGACCGGCTCGCGCTCCAGGAGTTCATCGCGCTCGGGGAACTCGCGCTCGACGGCACGCTCCGGCCCGTCGCCGGGATCTTGCCGATGGTGCTGGGCGCCCGCAATGCCGGCTTTACGAAGCTGATCGTGCCGCTTCCGAATGCGGACGAAGCCGCGCTCGTCGACGGCATCGAACTCTACGTCTGCGAGACGCTGCACGACGCGGTCTCGACGGTGCTCGGGCACGGCGCCCAGTTCCGGCGCCGCACGAAGATCCCGACGGCCGAAGCTGCCGCCGCCATCGTTCACGGCGACATGGCCGACGTGCGCGGGCAGCACGGTGCGAAGCGTGCGCTCGAGATCGCGGCAGCCGGCGGGCACAATCTACTCTTCGTCGGGCCTCCCGGCTGCGGCAAGACGATGCTTGCACGTCGGCTACCCTCGATTCTTCCACCGATGACTCCGAACGAGGCGCTCGAGGTCACGAAGATCTACAGCGTCGCGGGGCTCCTCGGGTCGGAGCCGGGTGTCGTCCGCGCGCGCCCGTTCAGGTTCCCGCACCACACCATCTCGCAGGTCGCCTTGGTCGGCGGCGGTTCGGCCGTAAAGCCCGGCGAGATATCACTCGCACATCACGGCGTACTTTTCCTCGACGAGTTACCGGAGTTCAGCCGCAGTTCGATCGAGGTGATGCGCCAGCCGCTCGAAGAAGGCAGCGTCACGATCGCCCGCGCGGCGGGCACGTTCTGCTTCCCTGCGAGTTTCCAGCTGGTCGCATCGATGAATCCGTGTCCGTGCGGCTATCGCGGCTCCCGCTCTAACGAATGCCGATGCGACGATGCGACCGTCGCGAAGTACGTCAGCAAGCTCTCCGGACCGCTCCTCGACCGGATCGACGTGCAGATCGAGATCGGGCGCGTCCCGTTCGACGATATGGTCCGTATCGACGGCGCCGAACGCTCGGAGACGGTCCGCACGCGCGTGGTTGCCGCGCGCGAGCGGCAGACGACGCGGTACGCGGGCACCGGCATCATCTGCAACGCCGACATCCCGCCGAGCTTGATGCGCCGCTACTGCGCACTCGACGACGTCGCGATGCGCCTGCTCGCACATGCCAGCGCCAAGCGTCAGTTCTCCGCTCGCGCGCTCGACCGCATCGTCCGCGTCGCCCGCACCATAGCCGACCTCGCCGCTAGCGACGAGATCGCAAGCGAACACATCGCCGAAGCGATCCAATATCGCAGCCTCGAGCGCCTCGGACACGCCGCCTGATATGGACGATGTCCCGGTTCCGCAACCCACTACGCGCGTTCTTGAGATCGAAGTGCATGTAGCAACCTCGACGATCGCCTAGATCTCCGGATTGCGGCCGCCGATGAACTGCCGGTAGACGACGTCCTCGATCCGTCGCTCGACGGTCACGACGGCCTCGATGTGGCCGCCTGCGCTGCGGATCGAGCGCGCGGTGAACTCATGGATCTCCGGGCCGTCCGTTCCC
>JBBRTL010000107.1:0-8660 GCA_038244445.1 Vulcanimicrobiales bacterium | reverse complement strand
CAACGGCACGGCGGCGACACCCTCGCCGTAGAACTCGACGAACTTGCCGACGACGCCGCGCTGGCGCAACATCTCGGTTACGTGCAGCACCAGGTCGGTCGCGGTCACGCCTTCGCGTAACGCGCCGTCGATGCGCACGCCGATCACTTCCGGGATCAGCATCGTCACCGGTTGGCCGAGCATCGCGGCTTCGGCTTCGATCCCGCCGACGCCCCAGGCTACGACACCGAGGCCGTTGACCATGGTCGTGTGCGAGTCGGTGCCGACCGCGGTGTCCGGATAGGCGACGTCGCCTTCCGCATCGAGCGCGAGCCCGGCGCCGCCGGCACCGAAGACGACGCGCGCGAGATATTCGATGTTGACCTGATGGACGATGCCCGTGTCCGGCGGCACCGCGCGGAAGCCTTCGAGCGCGCTCTGCCCCCACTTGAGGAAGGAGTAGCGTTCGTGATTGCGCGCGAACTCGAGATCCGCGTTCTTCTGCTCGGCGCCGGGCGAGCCGAAGTAGTCGACCTGCACGCTGTGGTCGATCACGAGTTCGACCGGTTGGAGCGGGTTGATCGCCTTCGGGTCGCCGCCCATCGCGGCCATCGCATCGCGCATCGCGGCCAGGTCGACCACGCACGGAACGCCGGTGAAATCTTGCAACAGTACGCGCGCCGGGCGGAACGCGATCTCGCGTTCGGACGCCTCGCGCGGATTCCACTTCGCCAGTGCTTCGATGTCGCTCCGGCTGACGGAGCGTCCGTCTTCGAAGCGGAGAAGATTCTCGAGCAAGATCTTCATCGAATAGGGCAACCGGGCGAGCTTGGTCAGTCCGGCTTCCTCGACCGCGGCGAGGCGATAGTATGTATACGTGCGGTCGCCGACGCGCAGTTCGGCGGCGGCGTTAAAGCTGTTGGCGTTCTCTGTCATGGGAAAAGCTTATTTTGGGGTCGCCGTCCAGGTAGCCTTCGACCCGGGCAACTCCGTCGCCGGTCAGCAGTCGCCAGAGCGGTTCCCCGATCAGGCCCAGGCGCCAGCCCTCGACCCCGAGGGTCGCTTCGAAGGTCGCTCGGTCGCTTGGGATCTCGCGGGCGACTCGTTCCAAAGCGACCCGGGGAACGACCAGACTCTGGGGCAGTTCGTGCTCGCGGGCGATCTCGCCGGCGGCCACCCCGAGCAGCGCGACCAAGGTCTCGCGGGAGTTCCCGAGCGGGCGGGCCGGCTTCTCGGGCAGATCGTCCTCCGGAATCGCCTCGCCGCGTTCGACCGCGGCCAGGATGCCGTCGCCGAGGTTGCGGCGCATGCCGGTATCGAGCCGACGTAGCTGGGCGAGATCTTCGACGTGCTTGGGGCGCAGGGTTGCAAGCCCCGCCATCACGTCGTCGGGCAGCACGTACTTGGGCGGGATGTCGCGATCGCGCGCGATCTTGTCCCGAAAGACCAGCAACTGCGCGAGCACGCCGAGTTCGCGGCGGTTCATCCGATTCGATCCGGAAATGCGCAGCAAGCCACGGCGCTCGTCGGCGCGATAGCGTTCGATCTCGCCGAGTTGGGCGCATTCCGCGAGCGCCCACTCGAGCCGACCCGACGCCTCCAGGCGCGTTGTGAGCGCGTCTTGCATCGAGAACAGATAGTTGACGTCGTCGACCAGATACTCGACCTGCTTGGACGTGAACGGCCGCGACGACCAATCGCTGACGGTCTGCGATTTCGCGAGTCGGACTTTGCAGAGATCTCGGACCGCGTCCGCGAGCGAGACCTGCATGCCGTAGCCGAGAAACGCCGCCGCGACCTGGCAATCGAAGATCCGGGTCGGAACGCGGCCGAACCGGTCCGCCAGGATCTTGAGATCGCTCGAGAGCGCGTGACCGACGACGGTCGTCTGGGCGAGCGCGAGCGAGAGCGCATCCAGATCCGGCAAAGCGATCGGATCGACGACGACGGCGCCGTCTTCGAAGGCGAGTTGCACGACCATCAAGCGTGGCGCGTAGGTGCGCTCCGCGTGGAACTCGGTATCCAGCCCGACTCGCGGGGCTTTCGCAACGCGCTCGCAGAGCGCCGGCAACGCGTCGTAGGACGCGACGATATCCACGTTCACGCGGAGGGACTCGCTTTCGGTTCGGTATGCTGTTCGAGCCGCACGTGGAGGTTGAAGTGCGGACGATGCAGTTCGTAGTAGTCGTGAGCGTTGTGCTCGAAGGTATGGACGAAGACGGTCGCGCGATCGCCGAAGATCGCGAGCAGCGTACAGATCGGGATGGCGATCGCGCAGAACGTCCACATGTGCACCCAGAGCGGAACCTTGAACGTCGCCGCCGTGGCGGTCGCGATCGTGCCGCCGAAACCCGGAATCACGCGCACCGAAAGGAGAAACGCCGGCGATCCGACCGGGAAGCGCTTGACCCAATGCGGCAGCTTCTCGAGCGCCCGTTCGAGACCGAGCAGGTGCGACGCGCGCTGGTTGATCCAGTAGCCGATCATCGAGGCGAAGACCAGGCCGACGGCGTTCAGCACCGAGCCCCAGAGCGGTCCGAAGATCGATCCGTTCATGATCGCGAGCGCGTCGGTCATCGAGAACGGTGCGGACGCGACCGCCACGAAGACCACCACCGCGAGCGGATAGGCGAACACCAGGCCGATACCGCGGATGAAGGCTTCCACGTGGTGCTGATAGCGGATGACGAGATACGCGAGCGCAAACGAAGCGACCATTATGGCGACGGCGAACAGACGCCGGAGCGTCTTATTCACGCGGGGAGACCGATGGCGATACGAGTGGCGATCACGATTCTGTGCGGAGTTGGTCTTTATACCGCGCTTTTCATGCTTGCGAAGACCCGGGCCGACGAGCGTGGGGAGCTGACCGAGCCGAGCGTCGTCCAATCGTCCCGCGCGCGCCTGATCGGGCCGCCGAACGCCCTGCTGGGCACCTGGTACTACCCGCTAGCCGCGCTCGGGGTGTGGGTGGCGTGGGCGCTCCACCTGCCGTGGCTGGTGCTCGCGATCGCGATCGTCTCGCTCGCGCCGGCGATCTTCTCGATCATCCTCGCGCACAGTCTGCTCTTCATCACCAAGCGGGCCTGTCCGTACTGCTGGACCGCCCATGCGACCAACTGGCTGCTGACGCCGCTGCTCTTCTGGCTATTCAAAATATCATATTGAGTAGAACGGTCGGCCGTGGGTATACTACCGAGGACGAACTCGGGTCCGGAGCGGAGCCTCCGGGGTCGACGGTCGGCAGAATCAAAGGGGTTTAGCGTGTGCTAAACCCCTTTTGCTATCCGCGCGAGGGCGCGAGTTACATCGCGGTCTTGAAGCCGTAGACGCTCGCGAGGTCGTGCATCGCCTGGTTGAGAACGGCGTGGTAGTCCGCATCCGCGGCGAGGCCGTACTTGGCGTCGACGTCGTTCATGACCTGATCGTGGATGCCATGCGAGACGGCGCGATCGAGCATCACTTCGACGTTGAACCCGTGGCCGGTCTGGCCGGCGCCCCACAGTGCCGAGGCGAGCGCCTTACCGTCCTTCGGATCCGGGTTCGGGGTCTTCGGAAGCGCGATGTGCTTCGCGGTGACGATCTTGAGCGTGTCGGCGACGATGAAGTTGAAGACCTTGACGAAGTTGCCGACTTTGGTCGCGCCGAACTTCTTGGTCAGCGAGGCGACTTCCGGGCCGGCTTTCGGACCCGCGAGCACGCCGATGAGCGTGGTCGTCTGGAAGTTGCCGGGACCGCCGCCGGCGATCACCATCGAGAGCGTGACGGGGAGGGCCGGTGCGCCCATGTAGACGCCGGGGCCGGAGAAGCGCGACGGAGCGTTGGTCACGCCCGGCAGCCAGCCGGCGGCCAGAGCGGCGAGCGGCGCGAGAATCGCGAGCCCTGCGATGACTCCAATAGAACGGAACTTCATGAATCTAGGTCCTTCCCCGAGTTCGGGAACGAGTGCGTTATTCGTTTGAGTGAACGGAGCAACCCGGACCTTGGATTGGTTCCTGGCTCTAATGAATCGTGATCGTGTCCGCTTCGAGCGTGCCGTCCGAATCGGAATGGCCCCAGACGTCGACCGTCTGGCCCTGCTGGATGGTCGCACCGCGCGGATTGATCACGGTGCCCTGATGGAGTTTGACCTGACGGTATTTGTTCAACTGGAGCGCGACCTGCATATCGAAACGTTTGAAGAACGTCACCGTGCCGTGCGCTTCGTTCGCGTTGTATCCGAACGCGCCGGTCACCTGACCGGCGATCGTCCGGAGCACGTCGTTGACGATCTGATTGGTCGACGGGAGACCCGGAACGGAGATCGCGGGCGTGGCCGTCGGGGCGGGACTCGGGGTGCTCTGGGCCTGCGACGATCCCGTGCCGAGAGCGAACAGGACGGCAACCGTCAGAGCGACAACTCGCGTTTTCATACTCCCATAACGTACCCGCGAATCCTGAGGTTCCTATCGACCCGAGAAGCGCCGCGACCGTCATGCTCGTCCGTGCTAAGCAGGCGCCCGCCGGTATCGAGGTCTTCATGGTGCGCCGGAGCGCGCGTAGCCCATTCGTGCCCGACGCCGTCGTCTTTCCGGGCGGAGCGCTCGATCCGGGCGACCCGGATCTGACCGCCGCCGCGTTGCGCGAACTCGAAGAGGAAGCCGGCGTTCGCCTGGAGCGCGACGCGCTCGTCCGCTTCTCGCATTGGATCACGCCGCCGAACGAAGGCCGGCGTTACGACACGCACTTCTTCCTCGCGATCGCACCGCACGATCAGACGGCCGTCGCCGACGAACACGAGACGCACGACGGCCGCTGGATCGATCCGCGCGACGCGCTCCGCGAGCATCGCGCGGGAACGCTTCACCTCGTCTATCCGACGATCAAACACCTCGAGCGGCTCGCCCCGTTCGACGACGTCGACGCGCTCGTCGCATATGCGCGCGCAAAGCCGATCGTCACCGTCGCGCCGCCGGTCTCGCCGGATGACGGTTACGTGATGCCGGCCGAGCTGGAGAACGCATGGTGACCAACGTCACGCGCGTTCTCGCACCCAATCCGTCCGCGCTCACCCTCGACGGGACGAACAGCTGGCTCGTCGACGACGGTCGCGGGCACGCGATCTGCATCGACCCCGGCCCGCCCGTTCCACGTCACATCGATGCGATCGTTGCGGCGGCCCGCCAACGCGACGCGCGCATCGATGCGATCCTGGTCACGCACGGGCATCCCGATCATTGGCCCGGCGCGCCCTTGCTGGCCGAAGCGACCGGCGCGCCGATCTACGCGCATCACCGTGCCGAGTTCGCGCACGATTGGTCGATGCACGAAGGCGACTGTGCGCGCTACGGCGATCTCGTCTTGCGCGCGATCGACGCGCCCGGGCATACGTTCGATTCGCTGGTCTTCTACGACGAGCGCGATCCGGCGCTCTTCACCGGCGACGTCGTGCTCGGGCAGGGGACGGTCGCGATCGCGCCGCCGAGCGGCTCGATGCGCGCCTATCAGCGCACGTTGCAGCGGCTCGCGAACACGTTCGGCGAGGCGCGCACGATCTACGGCGGGCACGGGCCGCGCGTCGACGACGCGCAGGCGAAACTCCGCGAGTACATCGAACACCGGCGCACCCGCGAGGCGGAGCTATTGCTCGCGCTTTCGTTGGAACCGCAGACCATTCCCGACCTGGTGCGACGGATCTATGCCGGGGTGCGACCGATCCTATGGCCGGCGGCCGCACGCCAGATGCTCGCCTACCTTCTGCCGCTCGAACACGAAGGGCGCGTACGCTCGCGCGACCTCGATCGCGCGCCGGATGCCGCAGAGAATGCGATCCTCAATCCGGCCTGGTCCAGTATCGTCGGCGAGGAGCACGCCGCGCTGGTCGAAGCCGAACTCGGCACGATGCTCAATATAGATACGCTACGTATCTATTCCCTATCATCCCGAGCGTAGCGAAGCGGCGTCGAGGGAGAGGACGATCTTGCCGAACTGTTGCGCGTCGTCCATACGCTTCGCGGCAGCAGCGATCTCGCCCAGCGGATAGACGCGATCGATCGCGGGTCGGATCTGCTCGCGCTCGACGAACCCGAGCATCGCCTCGAAATCGCGCGGGCTGCCCATCGACGTGCCCAGCACGTCGATATGGTTCCAGAAAATCGAGAACGGGCGCAGGTTCGCGTCGCCGTTGGAACCGCCGTAGAGCACCACCCGGCCGCCCGGGCGGATCGCTTCGATGCAACGCCCGAGGGTCGGGCCGCCGGCCGAGTCGATCGCGAGGTCGACCGGTCCCGCCTTGCGCACGCTCTTGTGCCAGGCTTCATCGCTCCGATAGTTGATCGTCACGTCGGCGCCGAGTTCGCGCGCGCGCGCCAACTTCTCGTCGCTGCCCGAGGTCACGATCGCGCGCGCGCCGGCCGCCTTCGCGAAGAGCAACACAAAGGTCTGGACGCCGCCACCGACGCCGGTGATCAACACCGTCTCGCCGGACGACAAGCCACCGCGCGTGAACAGCGCTCGATACGCCGTCAGTCCCGCAAGCGGAAGTGCCGCGGCTTCTTCCATCGAGAGATGCGCCGGCTTCGCGTACACGTTCTCACTCGGGACCGCGACGTAGTCGGCGAACGTTCCGTCGCGCGGCATGCCGAGGATCGAGGCGCCGGTCCGCCAGACCCGGTCGTCGTCGCCCCAACCGAGCATCGGATCGATCACGACCTCGCGTTCGCCGGCCATACCCGCGCCGTCGGAACCCGGCGTCACCGGGAGCGCGATGCCCGGATACTTGCCTTGGGTCACGTACACATCGCGATGGTTGAGCGCGGCCGCGCGCACGCGCACGAGCGTCTCGCCCGCGCCGGCGGCCGGGACGGAGATCGTCTCTAGGCGCAGCGCGTCCGGGCCGGAGGTTTCCGTCAGGCGGATGGCTTGCATGGTTGTCGACATTGCCTGACCTATCATCCGACGACGCATTTACCACCTGCCGAGCGGCAGGTCAATAGGTGTAAACTGCACCCTATTGACCGCGACCGAATACTCGCTAGTCTGAGAGGCAATCTCAAAGAAACCCGGAGGGACCGCCTTGAAGACCATGCGCACCCTGTACGGCCTGTTTTTCGTATTCGCGATCGTCGCCTGTTCGGCGGGCTCGCAACAATCCGTCGTCCCGACCACGACGTCGGTCGCCAAAGACGAAAGCAACGTCCCCCCCAATGTGAGTACGTTCGCGGCGAGCCCCGCCCCGACGCCGATCGCCACGCCCGCGGGCCACGGCAGTCAGTCGTGCGGAACCAGCTGCGGCGTCGAACGCTGGCACATAAAGACGCTCGATGATGCGTACTGGAACACCGTCAATTGGACGCCTACGAGCATCTCGGTATCGAGCCTCGCGGCCGCCCCGGTGCCCACCGGCTACAAGTCGAGCAACGACACCACGCGCTATGCGCCTTACGAAACCCATTCGTATATCGTGCGCGCGGTGCTGGTCGGCTGGAAGAAAGAGACGGATCACGATTTCCACATCGTGATCTCCGATCCGAACGCGCCGACCAAGACGATGATCATCGAACCGCCGGATCCGACCTGCAGCATGGCCTGCGCGTCGGGCTTCCAGAACTACTACACCTCGGTCCGCGCCAAGCTGATCGCGTGCTTCGGAAACCCGTCGACCACATACCACAACTTCGCGTCCGGGATCGTGGTGGACGTCACCGGAGTCGCGTACTTCGACCCGCTCCACGGCCAGACGGGGGTCGCCCCGAACGGCATAGAGCTGCATCCGCTTCTCAGCATAAAGTGGATATCCGGAACAAGCTGCTCAAACTAACCAACCGAGTAAAGCGAAGCGACCCATTTACCACGCACCGAGCAAGGGGTCAATAGGGGCAAAACGCACCTATTGACCCCTTGCCTTTTCTGGCTAGGCTGAGACAAAACCAACAGCACCCGGAGGGACCGCCTTGAAATCCATGCGCCCCTTATACGGCCTTCTCTTTATATTTTCCATCGTCGCATGTTCGTCCGGCTCGCAGTCGATCGGTCCGTCGGCCGCAACCGTGGCCGGCCAAGAAGCTCCCCCATCCATCCCCGGCGTGCGGGCTGCCGACGCGACCGGCGTCCTTCAGGACGGCGGCTTCGAGAACGGGTACACCTACTGGAGCCAATGCGGTTCCGGGGCGAGCGCCTCGGAGCAGACCAGTGTCATCCACAGCGGAACGCACGCTGCCAAGTTCGGCGGCACGACGACCGTTCCGAACGGCAGCGCATCGCTCTGTCAGTCGTTCGCGGTCCCGGCATCGTCCGGCACGGTCAGCTTCTGGATCCAGGAGTCGACCAATCAGACCTCGACCACCAACGATTACCAGGCCGTGGAGCTGACCTCCGCGACCGGCACCGTCCTGAAGACGCTGTTCAAGGAAGCCCATACGACGTCGGGCTGGGAGTATCGCACCTACGACGTCAGCTCGCAGGGCGGACAGACCGTCGTTCTCAAATTCCTGGTCCAAGGCAATGGAGCGAGCGGCGCAAACATGGTGATGTACATCGACGACATCACCGTCGGCGGCGGCAGCGCCACGCCGACGCCGGGACCGACGCCGATCGCGACGCCTTCGGGTCATGGGAGCCAGTCGTGCGGAACGACCTGCGGCGTCGAACGTTGGCACATCAACACGCTTGACGATGCATCCTGGAACACCGTCAATTGGACT
>JBBRTL010000106.1:0-8693 GCA_038244445.1 Vulcanimicrobiales bacterium | reverse complement strand
TCGACGAAACGCGCGAACCGCTCGCGGACGGCGGGATCGAACGCCGCGTCGAGGTCGGCGAGCTGATTCCGGCGCCGAAGGGCGTCGTGCCGACGATTCTCCCGGGGCGCCGTCCGCTCACGACGACCGGCAAGGAGTCGCGTCGCTTCGCACTCGCGGCGATGCTCCCGGCCGGCTACACGCGTCTGCTCGTGCCCGCGTACCGCAAAGAGGCGGATGCGCCGACCCTGCCGCTCTTCGGCTACACGTTCGCCTGCGTGGTCGAGGACGAACTCTACGTCGCCGCGATGCGGACCGACGAGAGCGAAGACTGGCAGCCGCGCTATTTCGGCGACGGCGAACTCGAAGAGGTCCTGGAACGTCGACTCGCGACCGATCCGGCCAACAAGGTGCTGAGACAGGTCGCGCTCTGTTCGCGCGAATACGGCTGCTTCACCGCGCAAAACGTCTTTCTCGAGCGCGGCGAAGCGGCGCTCCCGGTCTCGCCGAAATGCAACGCGCGCTGCATCGGCTGCATCTCCGAACAAGAACCGGATGCAGGCCTCCCCTCGCCGCAAGAGCGGATCGTCTACGAACCGGTCGCGAGCGAACTAGCGCGGATCGGCATCCATCACCTCGAGCGGGTCGAGGACGGCATCGTCTCGTTCGGACAGGGCTGCGAGGGCGAACCACTCTTGCGTTCGATCGAGGTCGCGCGCTCGATCGAGCTGATGCGGGCCTCGCGGAGCAATGGCACGGTCAACCTCAATACCAACGGCTCGATGCCGAGCGCGCTCGCGCGCTGTATCGATGCGGGTCTTCAAGCCGTGCGGATCAGCCTCAATTCGTTCCGACCGCACGCGTATGCGGCATATTATCGGCCGATCGGCTACGATCTCGACGACGTCTTCGCCTCGATCCGGCTCGCCTCGGAACGCGGACTCCGACTCTCGCTCAACCTGCTCACCCATCCGGGTGTCACCGACGCCGAGGACGAAGTCGCTGCAATGGAAGCGTTTTTGCGCGACGTGCGGGTCGACATGATCCAGACGCGCACGCTCAACATCGACCCCGAGTGGTACTTCGACGCGGTCGGCCGGCCGGAGCGTCCGCTGGGCATGCGTGCGGCGCTTGCGAAGATCCGCCAGATGCACGTGCGAGTCGGCAACTTCACCCACACCCACTAGGAATGCGTTCATGAAGCTCTGGCATATCGGTGCGCTCGTCGTGCTCGGACTCGCGTTCGATGTGCTCCAGCCGGGCGCGCTCGGCGGGGTGTTCCGGTTCACGACGCTCTCGGTCTTCTTGCCGGTGCTGATCTTCGAGGCGGCCTGGAACCTGGATCTGCCGACGATGCGGCGGGCATGGAAGCCGATCGTGCTCCTGGCGATTCCGGGCGTCGCCGTCACGGCGGCGATCGTGGCGGCCGGCGCGCACCTTTTCGGGGGACTGGCGCTTCCGCTGGCGCTCCTGCTCGGCGCGATCCTCAGTGCGACCGACCCGATCGCGGTGGTCGCGATCTTCCGCCGATTGAACGTTCCGAAGGAACTTGCGACGATCGTCGAGAGCGAATCGCTGCTCAACGATGCGGTCGCCGTCGTCGTCTATCGGGCGGTGCTCGCGACGGTGGTGGCGACGCTTTCGACGACATCGATGCTCGGCGTAGCCGGGCACGCCGCGGTAGGCGCGCTCTTAGGACTGATCCTCGGCGTCGTCGTCGGGATGATCGCGACGCAGGTGATGCGGTGGCGGGGCAACGTCGTGCTCCATACGATCGCGACCCTTATCGCGGCTTACGGCGCGTTTGCGATCGCCGAGCATTTCGAGTGGTCCGGCATCTTTGCGGTGATCGCGTGCGGCATAGCGATGGGCGAGTACGAGCGCCGCAACGACGGCTTCGATATAGCGGTTGGGGTGGAGCGCTTCTGGGCGTGGCTGTCGACGGCGGCAAATGCGGCCCTCTTCTTCCTGATCGGCGCGGCCGTCGCGCTACCCGACTTCGCGCACGAATGGCAACCGATCCTGGCGACCATGATCGCCGTGATCGTCGCCCGTTTCGCGTTGGCGTACGGCTTGCTCGCGCTCGCCCCGGGCATGATACGCTCGTGGAAGACGGTCGTGCGTCTGGCGGGGGTGCGCGGTGCGCTTGCCCTGGCGCTCGCTCTCGCGCTGCCCCAGTCCCTGCCCGAACGCGTCATCGCGATCGACGCCGTCTTCGCCGTGGTGGTCGTGACGATCGTGCTAGGCGCCTTTGCGACCGAGCCCCGGATCGGCCGACTGGACCTCTAGCCGAGCCACGGCTCGGGGTCTTCGAGTTCGACCCCGGCGTGGATGCGACGGGCCAAGACGAAGAGTTCGCGCGCACCCGCATCCAGGAGGCGACGCGCAAAGGCGTTCGGTTGCGGCCAACGCGGGGTCCGCAGCGTGCCGCCGACCGCGATCGTCGTCTCGGGGACGGCACGCGCGGTTGCGAGCAGGCTGCTCGCGACGTCGTGGCCGCTGACGCTCGACCAGGTGCCACCGCTCGCGCGCGTCTCGGCTTCCATCTTGGCGACGATCGGTGCGTCGGCGCGGCTCGGGCTGCCGACGTGGACGACCGCGAAGCTGGCGTGCAAGCGCGCGGCGATCTTGCTGCAGCGCCAGATCAGCGGAAAGTCCTCGGGGCGGGCGGCTACGCTCAGCAGCAGGCGGTCGAAGGGCGCCGTCGGCGTCTGACGCCCGTCCGCGCGCAACATCTCGCGCACGGCCAGTTCGCGCAACGCGCGCAGGTTCTCGGCCTTGAAGAAGGTGGCGAGTGCGTTCTCGATCTTCTCGGCGCGATAGATCTTTCCGTCGCGAAGGCGCTCGCGTAGGGTCTCGGGCGTGACGTCGATCAGGATCAACTCGTCTGCCAATGCCAACACGCCGTCCGGCAGCGTCTCGCGAACGGTCATCCCGGTCAGCCGGAAGACCGCATCTCCGAGCGCTTCGAGATGCTGGATATTGAGCGTGGTGATCACGTCTATTCCGGCCCGTAGCGCGGCCAGCACGTCGCCGATCCGTTTCGGGGAAGCGGAGCCCGGGGCGTTCGTATGGGCGAGTTCGTCGATCAGTGCGACTTGCGGATGCCGTACGACCAGCGCGTCGCGGTCGAGTTCTTCGTACGTCGTGCCTCCGCGCGCGTCGCGCTTGCGCGGAAGCAATTCGATGTCCCGGATCATCGCTTCGGTCTCGCGGCGGCCGTGCGTCTCGATGAAGGCGCCGACCACGTCGCGGCCTTCGGCGCGTAACTGATGTGCCCGATCGAGCATCGCGAGGGTCTTACCCGCACCGGCCGCGGCCCCCAGATAGATCGTCAACTTCCCGTAGCCCGTCCGCATCCGGTCGCGCACGGTTGCGCCGAGCGGGTGCTGGGAGAGCGGCGGGTCGGCCAGGTACGTCTGATCGCGCGACACCACGAAGATATCGCGGCGGACGGGACGGTTCACCAGCTTTGCCGCGAGGTCGGATTTCGGGAGCACGATCAGCGAGGCGTGCAGATCGTCGGCCTCGGCGGGGCTGTTGACGTCGACGCAATCCAGCGCTAGGTCGAGTGCGGCCGCGACCGCTTCGCTGCGGCGCAAAAAGGCTTCCGGTTCGGTCAAGTCGTCGGGCAGGATCGCGGCGGCCGCCGACGTGCGCTCGGCCGAGACGGCCGGAATGGTAAGGTCGTCGATCGTCCGAAGCAACAGTTCGCGCAATACGATCAGGTTCGACTCTTTGAAGGCGCCATCGAGCGCGCGCTCGATATCGTTTTGACCGGTCACCTTGCCGGCGCGGACGCGCTGGCGGAGCAACTGCGGAGATGCATCGAGCGCGATCACTTCGTCCGCTTTGCGCAGAAACGCGAGCGGAACGACCTCGCGTACCGGATAGCCGAGCGCCGCTTCGGCGACCGGCGCGACCGTATCGAGGTGGGCGATATTGAGCGCGCCGAGCACCGAGATGCCGGCATCGCGCAGAGCAAGCGCATCCTGCCAGCGCTTCGCATTGGGCGCGCCTTCGGGATTCTCGAGCGCCAACTCGTCGAGGATGACGGCGTCCGGTTTGTCTTTGAGAATCGCTTCGAGCCCATCGAGGACCGGAATGCCGGCCGCGAGCGAGATCAGCTCCGGGCGCTCTTTCGTCTCGAGGCTCGCGATCGCGACGCGCTTTCCGGCTGCGACCAAGCGCAGCGCATCCTCGATCAAGCGACGGGTCTTGCCCGCCCCGGATGCGGATGCGAGATAGATGACGATGCGCGCGTGCTCCTCGGGCGGACGGGGATCCATTATCCGGTCGGCGACGCCATCTCGTGGATGCGTTCGCCGGCGCCCTCCTTGACGATGGCGATGATCGCATTGCCGGCGTGGAGCTGGGTATCGCCGTCCGGGATGGTCAACTCGTCGCGGCCGTCGTCGATCGCGACCACCACGCAGTTGGGCGGGAAAGCGGCGTCGGCGACGAGCTTGCCGTCGAGCGGCGAGCCGGACGGTATGACCACGCGGGCGAGTTGGAGCTTGCCTTTGCCGAACAGACGCATCGTCTCGAGCGCCGACTCGTACGAGCACTCGTTGACGCGCTGATCGAGCACGTCGAGGATGATCTCGGTCGACGAGATGACGGTGACGGGATCCTCGAGGTCGAGCGATTCGAAGATCGTCTTATTGCGCGGATTATTGACGCGCGCGATGCACTTGGCCTTGGTCTTCTTCTTGGCGATCAACACGACGACCAGATTGTCTTCGTCGTCGCCCGTATCGGCGACGACGACGTCGGCCCGCGCGATGCCGGCCTGTTCGAGGATCAGCGGGTCGCAGCCGTCGCCGACCACGGTCACCTGGCTGTCGATCAGGTTATCCAACTCGCGCGCTTTCTTCTCGTTCTTCTCGACGACCAGGACTTCGTGCTCCTGTTTGAGCAGCGCGCGCGTCAGGTACGAACCGACTTTCCCGCCGCCGACGATCAAGATGAACATTAGTCCTCCGGGAGCGGCGTGGCGATGGTGAAACGTTGCGCGAACTCGCTGATCGCGTCGGGTGCGACGATCGCGTTGATCTCGTCGCCGGCCTCGAGCGCGAGATCGTTGTGGGCGACCATCACGCTCATCTCGCGCCGAAGCGCGGCGATCCGGATGCGACCCGGGATCTCCACTTCGCCGATGGTCTTGCCGGCGTTCTCTGCGCCGACCGTTGCCGAGAGCGAGGTGACCTTGCCGAAATCGAACGGCTGGTGCGGATCCCAGGGCGCTTCCATCAGCGTGTCGCGGATCATCTTGGCGCCGAGCGTGGTCGGGATGACGGTCTGCACGCCGAGTTCGCGATACATCTGCCCGCGCGGCGGATCGTAGATGCGGCAGACGACCTTCTTGATGTTGAACATCCGCTGCGCGATCAGCGCGGCCATGATGTTGCGATTATCGCCGTCGGTGACCGCGACGAAACCGTCGGCAGTCTTGGCGCCGGCGCGTTTGAGGATGTCGTAGTCGATGCCGGTGCCGACGACGACGTGGCCTTTGAACTTCTGTCCGAGGCGCTTGAACGCGGCCGGGCTTTCGTCAACGACGACGACTTCGTGGCCGTCTGCATCCAGGAGTTTGGCGAGTGCAGAACCAACTCGGCCGCATCCGACGATGAGATATCTCATGAGCGGTGGGACGTTCGCAGGCAGGAGAGCCGTCCCTCCGCGAGAATCTGAGGGAGCTTTCTCGGGGCGTGGCTCAGCTTGGTAGAGCGCTTCGTTCGGGACGAAGAGGTCGCACGTTCAAATCGTGTCGCCCCGACCAAATCAAGACGCTGTCCCCCTTGCTCGGCAGGGGGGACAGCGACTTTTCCTACAGGCAAGATCGTGTTTTCGCGTTTTAGTCCCGCCGCGCTGCGCGTCGTGCGCGCAGCCGAGCAAGAGTGCCGGAACCACAACCACTACTACGTCGGCGCGGAGCATCTGCTCGAGGCGCTGCTGCAGGAGCATGATCGTGCTATCCTGGCGGCGCTCGACGCCCAACAGATCGATGCCCGCGAGACCCACGCCGAGGTCCGGCGAGCGCTCGGTACCGGCGACGAACGTGTATGGGAGGGCAT
The DNA here is from genome assembly GCA_038244445.1 of Vulcanimicrobiales bacterium. GTDB lineage: Bacteria > Vulcanimicrobiota > Vulcanimicrobiia > Vulcanimicrobiales > Vulcanimicrobiaceae > JALYSX01. Next base: position 2,637 of record JBBRTL010000106.1, on the reverse strand, counting down.
TCTGCTCACCCCTCGCGTCCGCAAGATCGTAGCCGTCGCCGAGGAGCGGGCCGGCACGCGAAAGGTCGAACCGCTCGACCTGTTCGAGGCGCTGCGCGCCGAGGGCGGCAGCCTGGCCGCCGAGATCCTCCGACGCGCGGCCGTGCCGCGAAACCCCGCCGCCGCAACGGAGTAAGCAGAGCGCGTGGAACAACTACAGCATCTGGTCCTCGGCCTGATCGATCACTACGGTCTGCCCGGACTCTTCGTCGGCATGACGCTCGGCAATATCGGCGCTCCGGTGGGCGCCGAAATCGTGATGCCGGCGGCCGGCGCCTTGGTCGCGACCGGGCATCTTCCGAACGTCTGGCTCACGATCGCGGCCGCCGTCCTCGGCGAACTTGCCGGTCAGAGCATCGGCTACGCCGCCGGGTACTTCGGCGGACGTCCACTGGTCGAACGCTTCGGCAAGTACGTGCGCTTCGATCACGCGCACCTCGACAAGGTCGATGCGTTCTTCGACAAGTACGGCACGTTCGCGATCTTCATCTGTCGCTTCGTCCCGGTGATCCGGGGCATCGTCGGCATCCCGGCCGGCATCAGCCGGATGCATCTGGTTCCATTCTACCTCTGGACGCTGGCCGGCTCGGCCGTCTTTTGCGGCGGATTGATCTGGCTCGGCATGGCGCTCGGCAAGCACCTCGATCAGATCTCCCCGTGGATCCATAAGTTCGGCATCGGCATCCTTGCGGTCGTCGTGCTCGGCGCGATCGGTTACGGCATCTTCATCTGGATGCGTTCGCGAAAGGCTAGCGCCTAGTCCGATGAACGCCGCGCTCCAGCAGCGGCTCGCGCAGATTCCCGACGCGCCGGGAGTCTACCAGATGTTCGATGCGGCCGGCGACGTGCTCTACATCGGCAAGGCCGTCTCGCTGCGCAGCCGGGTCCGCTCGTACTTCCAGGAGAGCGCGACGCACCACGTGCGCACGGTCGCGATGGTCGAGCGGGTGGTCGACGTGCAGACGATCGTCGTCACCAACGAGATCGAAGCGCTGATCCTGGAAGCCAACCTGATCAAGCGCTATCAGCCGCCGTACAACGTGCGCCTGCGCGACGACAAGCGCTTCCCGTATCTCAAGGTCACGAACGAAGCCTTCCCACGGGTCGTCTTCACCCGGGTCGTCAAGAACGACGGCGCGCGCTACTTCGGTCCGTACACCGACGCCCACGGACTGCGCGAGCTGATCGATCTCGTCCGGCTGGTCTTTCCGCTGCGCACTTGTCGCGAACCGATCGACGGCAAACGCCATCGACCGTGCCTGCAGTATCACATCAAGCGCTGTCTGGCGCCCTGCGTCGGCTATCAGAGCGAAGACGACTACGATGCGATGATCGAGGAAGTCGTGCTCTTCCTCGAAGGCAAACAGGAGTCGCTACTCGCGCGTCTGCAGGGGCAGATGGTCGCGGCTGCCGAGACCTACTCGTTCGAGTCGGCCGCCCGGATGCGCGACCGGATCGTCGCGGTCCGTCGCGTCACCGAGAAGCAGAAGGTGGTCTGGCGCTCGCGCTTGGACATGGACCTGATCGCGTGTGCGCGCGCGCAGGGTCAGGCCTGCATGCAGGTCTTCATGGTGCGCGGCGGCAAGCTGATCGGACAAGAGCACTTCATGCTCGACGGCGTGCACGAGCAGAGCGACGCCGATCTGTTCGACGAGTTCCTCAAGCAGTTCTACACCGCACGCACCGGCAGCGCGGCCGAGACGCCCGGCATCTCCGCATTTGCGAAGGCGAGGACCGCCCGCGACAACTCGTCACCGATGCCGGAGAAGCGCGTGCGCGCGGAAGCGACCGCCGTGCCGAAAGAGATCCTCGTGCAGACCGAGCCGACCGAGCGGGCGGTGATCGAGAGCTGGCTCTCGACGCTCAAGGGCCGACGCGTGCGCGCGCTCGTACCGCAGCGCGGTCCGCGCGCCGAGTATCTGCGGCTCGTGCAGAAGAACGCCGCGCAGAACCTCAAGGCGTACCTCGCGCATCAGGAGGTCCAGGAGAGCGCGCAGGCACGTTCGCTCACCGAACTCGCGGATGCGCTCGAACTGCCCGAGATCCCACACCGCATCGAGTGCTACGACATCTCGAACATCCAAGGCACCAATCCGGTCGCCTCGATGGTCGTGTTCGTCGAAGGGCGCGCGAAGAAGAGCGACTATCGCAAGTTCAAGATCCAGTACGACAAGGGCCCGAACGACTTCGCGATGATGCAGGAGACGCTACGCCGCCGCCTGCGCTACCTGCGCAAAGAGACGGACGAGGATACGACCAAGACGGAGCGCGAGCTGGCGAAGAAAGAGAAGTTCGACAAGCGTCCGGGCCTGCTGTTGATCGACGGGGGCAAGGGCCAGTTGCATGCGGTCGTCGATATCCTCGAAGAGATGGACATGACCGGTCTACCGGTCGCGGGGTTGGCCAAAGAGCACGAGTGGCTCTATCTACCCGGACAGAACGAGCCGATCGTGCTGTTGCCGAACTCGGCCGGCCTGCACCTGGTCATGCGGATCCGCGACGAGGCCCACCGCTTTGCGATCACCTACCATCGTCAGCGGAGAGCCAAGGCGATGACGCAGTCCGCCCTGGACGCCTTCGCAGGGATAGGCCCAGTTC
>JBBRTL010000105.1:0-8809 GCA_038244445.1 Vulcanimicrobiales bacterium | reverse complement strand
TTCCGACGTCGCTGCGCGCTTCGATCGCCGCCGCGCTCGCCGAGGGTCTGCAGCTCTCGAACGAACCGGATGCGGCGCGCGTCGAGATCGAGAAGGCGGTCGCACTCGAACGCGAGGTCGGCGACGACGTCCTGCACGCGCGCATCTGCGCGGGCGCCGCCTACGTGTATCTCTATCAGGGCGACTACGAACGAGCGCGCGAACTCGCGCTCGAGGCCGCTCGCGCGGCTGCCGTCGCTTCGCAGTTCACCGTCGCGACGACCGCATACAGCATCCTCTACGTGATCGCGTTCGATACCGAAGACGTGCGGGCTGCGCTCGACTACCTCGATCTGCTGCTGGAGAGCTGCCTGAAGTCCGGCCACCTGCAGTTCCAGTTCTACTGCTTGGCCTGTTCCTTCGAGATCGAGATGGAACGCAACAATGTCGAGGCGATCGAGCGGATCGACGCGGCTCTGCGCTCGTTCGACGTCTACTACGACATCGCGGTCTCGGACGAAGCGTTCCTCCCGGGCGACGCGATGCGCTCGGCGATGCACGGCGATTTCGCGCGCGCCTACCGCGTGCTCCATCCTACCGCGCCGAATCAGGCCGGCTCGGAACGGATCGCGCTCCGCTGGGCCGAGGTCGCCGTCTACGCCGCGGGAGCTTTACAGATGAGCGATGCCGCCGACGCGGTCGCGCGCGGACTGGCCGCGCTGGATGACGTCGATAGGATCAGCAATCGCGTGCTGCGCGCGCGCCTATTGCTCGCACTCGCACTCGCACTGCTCGGCCGTTCGCGTGAAGCCGAACTGCTGCTCGCGCAGGTTGCCGCCCAGAACCGCATGCCCGATCGGATCCGCGCGATCGAAGCGGCCGTCGTCGCGCTCTGCGCATATCTAAGCGGCGCATCCAACCACCGCACCGTCTCCGAAGCGCTGCGCGACATGCACCGGCGCGAGTGCGGCGGCATCGCGCGCTTCTTCGAAGCGCTGCCGTCGCGCGAACGCTATGCGAACGAGGTGGCTGTATGAACGCCCGTCGGCAGATCGCACACGAAGCGATGGAAAACGGAGCGCCGCCGGCCGGACGGACGCTGGTCGCCGAATTGATCGTCGACGATCTCCTCGACCGCATCATCGACGTCGCGAACGGATTGCCGACGCGCGAACTCGAGGCCTGGCTCGAAGAGACCTACGAGCACCACGGGGAACTCGCCTACCTCCCGACGCTGCTCTCGAGCACGTCCGCCGCAGCGAACGCCGACCCGCCCGTGATCGAGGCGATCGCGCGGGCCTCGAACCGTCCGCGCGCCGCCGCGTCCGTGATCGCGGGCGATGCGATGGAGGAGATCGACGTCGTCATCAACGATCTGATCGCGCGTCTCTTCGCCAAGGACGTCATCACCGCCGAACACTCGCGCGCGGTCTCGTCCTGGTGCACGCGGATTGCGCGTAAGCTCGGCCTCTCGGCAAGCGAGACGCTCCTGGTCCAGCGCGGCGGCCTGCTCCACGACATCGGCAAGATCTCGACCCCGGACGAGATCCTGAACGCCCCGCGCGGGCTGACGCTCGAAGAGCGGAAGATCATCCAGCGGCACCCGATGGACGGAGTCGACATGATCGCGGGCACGGCCGATTTGGCCGACTTCATCCCTGCCGTTCGCGACCATCACGAGCGCCTGGACGGGACCGGCTACCCGAACGGCCTCAAGGGCGAGAATATCCCGCTGGCCGCTCGCCTGGTCAGCGTGGCCGACTGCTTCAACGCGATGGTCGGTCGGCGCCCCTATCGTCCGCCGCTCTCGCCATACGTGGCGATTCGGGAGCTGTCGCGTCACTCGGGGCGGCAGTTCGACCCCGAGATCGTCGAGGCTATGATCTCGGTCGTCCTCGCCAACGGCGAGGGATACAATATCTAGGCACGAAGTGTAAAGCTACCGTAAAGGTTCAGTTCGAAATCGGGTTAGTTGGCTATACTTACAAGCGAGCGGGTGCCGCACAAATCTATCGGACACTCTCACATGAAGACGATCGTGTCAGGTAACCTCAAGACCCTGATGGCCTGCGTATTGGCCGCGGGGATTTCGGCATGCTCCGGGGGCGGCCACACGATCCCGCCCGTTTCGGCGGGCGACACTGCGGCGGCTCAAGTTCCCGGCACCACGACGAACGGTGCTCGTGCGATTCCGATCGGAGCCCGTGCGATCCCGATCGGAGCCCGCGCCATTCCGATCGGCGCGCGCGCGATTCCGATCAACAATCCGGCCGCGCCCAAACTGCTCTCGGTCTGCGGGCTTCCGCCGGTCGGCAACGCGTCGTGTGGCGCGATTCGCCGGCTTGACGTGTTGGCCTCGCTCAGCCTGGTCTCCGCGCTCATCCCGGGCTACCAGCCCGACGATCTCCAAGAAGCGTATAACATCCCGGCGACCGGCGGCGACGGGCAGACGATCGGCATCGTCGTCGCGATGAACAATCCGAATGCCGAGCAGGATCTTGGGGTCTATCGCTCCACCTTCGGCCTCCCGGCCTGCTCGAGCGCGAGCGGCTGCCTGCGCTTCGCCGGGCAAGCCGGTTCGAACGCGCTCCCCAGAGCCGATGAGGCATGGGGAGAAGAAGTCTCGATCGATCTCGATATGGCTTCGGCCGTCTGTCCGCAGTGCCACCTGCTCGTCGTCGAAGCATCGTCGCCCGACATCGACGACCTGACCGCTTCGGTCGCGACCGCGGTCAGACTCGGCGCAACGGTCGTGAGCAATAGCTACACGACGCCCGAGACCGCAGTCGTCGCGAGCCAAGATTCCAAGTGGAACTTCCCGGGCGTGCCGATCGTAGCCGGCGCCGGCGATAATGGCTACGGAGTCGGCTGGCCGGCGAGTTCGTCGCACGTGACCGCCGTCGGCGGAACCACCCTGCTTCCGATCCTCAATGACCTGTTCTTCCTGGAACTCGCCTGGGGCAAGACGGGTAGCGGATGTAGCGCCTACATCGCAAAGCCGTCGTGGCAGCACGACATCTTCTGCAAGCGCCGCACCGTGAACGACGTCGCCGCGATCGCGGATCCGGTACCCGGCGTCTCGGTCTACGACACGTACTTCGCGAACCACGCGAATCAAGGCTGGAACGTCTTCGGCGGAACGAGCGTCTCGGCGCCGATCGTCGCCGGCATGTACGCCCTCGCCGGCAACGGCGCGGGAACCGTCGGCGCATCGCGCGCGTACGCCAACGCGGGTTCGCTCAACAACATCATTCTCGGAGCGAACGCGCTCTGCTTGACGTACCTGTGCACGTCGGGGCTGGGATACAGCGGCCCGACGGGCAACGGCTCGCCGAACGGCGTCGGCGCGTTCTAGCGGGTCTGCCGGTAGGCTAGACGGTCGGGTCCGGCAACGGCCGGGTGCTCGGCCATGCCACGCACGGCGTCAGGCGAACGCCCAACGGATCGAGCGCTTCGGCCGGCAGTTTGATCTGGAAGTACTGGAGGTAGTGCGTCTTCACGCCGAGTCTCGTCTGGGGCGGGAAGCTCGTGACCGTGCTGGTCGGCAGATGGGTCGATGCGAGCAACTGATTGATCTGTTGCGCTCCGGCCGGCGAGATGTACTGCGCGGTGCGCTGCCCGAGCCACGTGGTGCCATCTTCGAGCGTGTAGAGAAAGCCGATCGTCTCACCCGTGGTCATCGTCGACGTCGAGACGACCATGTCGATCTTCACGACCTGCGTGGCCTTGACGGCGGGCGGTTGAAGCGACTGCGGAACGCTACGCGGCGAGTCGAGGCACGGACCGTTATTGAGTACGTAGGGCGCAGCCGGCGCCTGCGCGACCGTCGTCGGCAGTGCGGCTACGGCGGCAAGTACCAGCGTTGAAATCAGCATGGCCCGTGCTTCTCGTGCCCGCGCGCCGAGTCTTGCCACAGGAGGCGCCTGCCCATTTGAGGGAGGTGACGGCCCCGTTCGGCCTGACGGCCCGGGCCATCGTACTGAATCTTTTCTCTAAGCCGCCAGGCGATAGCCTCATCGGGCTGGCAATACCCATTGCCGCGGTGCCGGTTTATTCTATATCCAGGGGATTTCTGCATGCAGACCGTCGTCATCGTTGATGATTATGCTCCAAATCTGGAGTTGTTCGCCCGGGTCGTGAAGACCGCGACGGACTGCAACGTCATGACCTTCGTCTCGCCGGCCGAAGCGATCCGCTGGATCGCGGGCATGGAGACGGACCTGGTCGTGATCGACTACGCGATGCCGGGCATGAACGGCGTCGAGTTCACGCGCGAACTGCGCGGCATGCCGCATCGCGCGAGCGTGCCGGTGCTCATGATCTCGGCCGTCGACGATAAGGAAGCCGTCAAAGAGGCGTTCCGGGGTGGCGTCAACGCGCTGCTGCGCAAGCCGGTCGACACGGCCGAGTTCACCGCGCAGGTCCGGACGCTCGCATCCTTGAGCGCGTTCCGCCGCGAGGCCGAGCGCCTGAACGACGACGACGGGAAGAAGATCACCGAGTTCCGCAACGCGATCGCGGCCCAAGAGCGCGGTGCGATCGATCGCCTCCTCCAAGCGATGGACCTGCGCCATCCGGAAACGGCGCGCCAGATGCGCGCGGTTCGCGACGTCGCCGTCATCATCGGTCGCGACATGCACCTGCCGGCCGACGAGATCGAACTGCTCCACGACGCGGCCGCCGTATACGATATCGGCAAGCTCACGTTTACGGATTCGCTCTTCGGGAGCACCGCGCCGCCCACGCCGGCGAACCGTGTGCTGATCCGCAATCACGCCGACGCCGGCGCCAAGATCCTGGGCGACGCCGGCCGATCGCGCATCTTCCAGGCCGCCGAGCGCATTGCCCGGACCCATCACGAACGCTTCGACGGTGCCGGCTATCCGGCCGGGCTAAAAGGCGAAGCGATCCCGATCTTGGGCCGGATCGTTGCGGTCGCGGACGCCTTCGTCGCAATGATGCACCCCCGTCCGTATCGTAGCGCCATCTCCGCCGGTCACGCGACCGACCAGATCTCCCGTGAGAGCGGGCTGCACTTCGACCCGGCCGTCGTCGCCGCGTTCAAGACCGCCCAGACGAAGATCGTCGCTCGCGCGAGCGAATCGCTCCGGGCCATCGCCGTGGTCTAAACGCCGGTCGCCATCAACTTCGCCCAGTCGTCGCGCGAGATACGGAGCGCCGCTTCGTCGAGGCGCGCGAGCGGGCCGGCCGGGAGCTTCTCGCGGGTCGTGAGATCCGGGGTCGCCGTCTGGATATAGAGCAGGCCGGTGACGAGTTCGCCGGCTTCTCGCGTTTTGTGGATCGTCTCGAGCGCGCCGATCCGATCGGTCGCGTCATACTCGCGATCGAGTTTGCGCAGGATCACTTTCGAGCCGTCTTCGAAATCGATCTCTTGCGCGGTTCCGGGATCGTAGTCGACGGTAACTTCTTTGCTCGCCTTGATGAAGTCGGGTGCGTGCAACAGCACGTCGTGCTCTTTCACATACGCATACGACTTGGTCGAACCGACGTGATCGTTGAAGGTGACGCACGGGCTCACGATATCCAGGATCGCCGTGCCCTTGTGCGCGAAGGCCGCCTGCAGGAGCGGGACGAGCTGCTTGCCGTCGCCGGAGAACGACCGCGCGACGAAGGTCGCGCCGAGTTCGATCGCGAGACCGCAGACGTCGATCACTTCGAACTCGTTCGGGCGACCGTTCTTCATGGTCGAACCGACGTCGGCCGTCGCCGAGAACTGGCCTTTCGTCAGGCCGTAGCAGCCGTTGTTCTCGACCAGGTAGGTCACGTCGACGTTGCGTCGGATCATGTGGCAGTACTGGCCGAGTCCGATCGAGGCGGTGTCGCCGTCGCCCGAGATGCCGAGCACGACCAACTCGCGATTGGCGAGCTTCGCACCGGTCGCGGCCGACGGCATGCGCCCGTGCAGGCTGTTGAAGCCGTGCGCCTGGTCCACGAAGTACGCCGGCGTCTTGGACGAGCACCCGATGCCGCTCATCTTCGCGAGCAGATGCGGCTGCACGCCGTAGTCGAAGAGCGCTTTGATCAAATGGTTCGTGATCGAGTTGTGCCCGCAACCTGCGCAGAGCGTGGTCGGCAGACCCTTGTAGACGTCGCGCGTGAGCCCGATCAGGTTGATGTTGGCGGGTGCGTCGCTTGCCATTGTCGTCCTATTCCGCGATCACGGCCGGGGCCCGTTCGGCCTCGAGCAGCGGATCGATGATAGCGTGTGCGTCGATCGGTACGCCGTTGTAGTGGCGAACCGAGTGTAGGCGCGAGATGAGGTGGGTCGGCAGCTCCTGGCGCAGGATGCCGTAGAGCTGGCCGTCGCGATTCTGTTCGACCACGTAGATCCGTTCGTGCCGGCCGATGAAAGCCGCCAAGTCCGGCGAGAGCGGGAGCGCACAAACGCGCGCGTAGTCGGTCTCGACGCCGTCCTGGTGCAGACGCTCGCGCGCTTCGACGATCGCGTGATGACTGGTGCCGAACGCGAGGATCGCGGCCGGATGGCCGTTCTCTTCGAGGATCGGCGCCGGCACGACGTTACGCGCGGTGTCGTGCTTGCGCACGAGCCGATCCAGTCCGCGCTGCCAGACGTCGGGCAGTTCGGAGTAGCGCGCCTGCTCGTCGTGGCCGGTACCGCGCGTGAAGAAGCCGGCGTTGGGATGGTTCGTCCCGGGAAGCGTGCGGTACGGAATGCCGTCGCCATCGACGTCGCGATAGCGGCCCCACGATTCGAGCTTGTTCAGATCTTCGGCCGTCAGCACTTTACCGCGATCGAAGCGCTTCTCGGGATAGGCGAGCGGCTGCGTCAACCACGAATTCATGCCGAGATCGAGATCGAGCAACACGAAGACCGGTGTCTGAAAGCGCTCCGCCAGGTCGAACGCCTGCATCGCGAACTCGTACGACTCTTCGATCGTGGCCGGAAGCAACACGATGTGTTTGGTGTCGCCGTGTCCGAGCGCGTAGGCGAACGCGAGGTCGGCCTGCATGGTGCGCGTCGGCAGACCGGTCGACGGCCCGGCGCGCTGAACGTCGAAGATGACGGCCGGGATCTCCGCGAAATAGGCGTAGCCGACGTACTCGGCCATCAGCGAGATGCCGGGGCCCGAGGTCGAGGTCATCGCGCGCGCGCCGGCCCAGCCCGCGCCGATCACCATGCCGATCGACGCGAGTTCGTCTTCGGCCTGGATCACCGCGACGTTCTTGGCGCCGGTCTCCGGATCGACGCGGTATTTGTCGGTCAGCGCGATGAACGATTCGCAGAGCGAGGAGGACGGCGTGATCGGATACCAGGCGGCGACGGTGCATCCGCCCATCACGCAGCCGAGTGCGGCCGCGCGATTGCCGTCCATGAACAACAGTCCGTCGGTCTTGCCGGTCATCGGCTCCAAGCGATACGGATCGGTCTTGGAGAGATGCTCCTTGGCGTACGCAATGCCGAGGTGGACGGCGTTCATGTTGGTGTCGACGGCCTTCGGTTTGCTCTTGAACTGGCCGCGCACGGAGGCTTCGATGATCTCGGGCGAGATGCCGAGCAGCTCTGCCAAGACGCCGACGTAGATCATGTTCACGAGATACTTGCGTAGGTCGCCGGCCTCGATGTGCTCTTTGGCGATCTGCGCGAACGGGACCGGATAGTAGGTCAGGTCGTCGCGCACGACGTCGCCGTTCATCGGATAGGCGGCTTCGTGGACGACCACGCCGCCCGGCTTGACGCTCGGGACGTCGGTAGCCCAGGTAGCCGGATTGAGCGCGACCAGCAGATCGATCTCTCGCGACCGACACTTATAGCCCTCGGGCGAGATGCGCACGTCGAACCAGGTCGGCAAGCCCTCGATGTTCGACGGAAAGACGTTCTTGGGAGCGACCGGGATACCGAGCCGAAAGATGGCGTTGGTCAACACCAGGTTGGACGACTGGCTGCCGGACCCGTTGATGGTGGCGACCCGGATCGTGAAATCGTTCGCGCGAGGGACGGTCATTCAAGAACCTCCTGCGCGACGATTCGCGGCGGCGGTCACCAGACCCCGTGCGCTAGGCCTTCGCCTTGGCGATCAGTTCGTTCAGGCGGGCGAGTTCGTCGGGAGTCAGGCGTTCGTTCTCGATCAGGCTCATGGCGAGTTTTCCGGGGGTTCCGTCGAAAAAACGCCGCAACAGATAGTTCACTGCGCTGGTAGAAGCCGTCTCGCGATCGACGACCGCGAGGTAGCGAAACGCACGACCCTCGGCGCGATGCCGCACGTAGCGCTTTTCTTCCAAGATACGGAGAACGGTCTGGACGGTATTGAACGCAACGTTCTTATATTTCGTCAGCGCCTCGGTCACTTCGGCAACCGTCCCGCTACCGGCGTCCCAGAGCACTTCCATGATCTGCTGCTCGACCTCGGTCAAGGTCGGCGATTTCTTCCGGGCCAAGAACTACCTCCACCTAACTATATAGGCCGTTCAATCGTAGCACCGCGTCGAGAAGCTGTCCAGGGAAAAGCCCCGTAGTCCGTGATCGGCCGGTCAGCTGGCGAAGGGGGCGTCGCCTTGCAGTATGGCGGCAATCGCGAAGACGATGATCGAGAGGAGCGGAAGCGCCGCCGCGAGGAGGGGCCACCGGCGCCGCCGCAGGACCGCCGCATCGCGGGTAAAGCGCCACGTCAGCCACGTCGCGATGATCGAGACGAGGCATAGGATCGGGAACGAGACGACCCCGACGAACATGCCGATCACACGCGGATTGCTAAGCGCGCGTGCATCGTCGAACATCATCGGCGACATCATCGCCGCCAGCAACCCCGCGAAGAAGAGGAGGCCCCATAGGACCGAGGTGACGATCGGC
>JBBRTL010000104.1:0-8893 GCA_038244445.1 Vulcanimicrobiales bacterium | reverse complement strand
GTTCGGGATGCTCTTCGTCCCGCTCTCGGTCGCGGTCCTCAACAGCGTTTCCGGGCCCGACACGCAGAAGGCAACCTCGCTCCTCAGCCTCTGTCAGCAGTTGGGCGGCTCGGTCTCGACCGCCATGCTCGTCACCTTGCTCGACCGACGGAGCGCTCTTCACCTCGACAGGCTGGCAGCGACGATCACGCACAACAGCATCGCCGCGACGCAGTTCCTGGCCCACGCGCCCGCCGCGTTGCTCGCGCGCATCGTCGCTGCGCAGGCGGCCACGATGGCGTTCGCCGATGCGTTCTACGTTCTCGGTGTGCTCACGCTCGTACTCGCGCCACTCTCGCTCTTGCTTCGCCCCGCGAAGCCGGCATCCGGCACCGGACCACCGGTCATCGTAGCAGACTGATGCTCAAGGTCGGACGCGGCATCTGGCCGGTCCGCCCGTAGGCAAAGCTCGTATCGATCTCGATGCCGAGGCCATGTTTGCGGTGGATCCGTAGCGCGATCGTCTGCAAGAACTCCGGCCGCCCGTAGTTCAAGAACTGCGGCCAGTCGTGCGCGTATTGGATCGAACTGAAGATGTTCCATGGCGCCCGCGGCTGATACGTTCCGGAGGCGGTGTACGTGCGGAACGTCCCGCGCGGGAACAACCCGATCTGATCGTTGCTCTGCAAGATCGCTGCGCCCGCGCTCAAGAGCAGGCTCGAACCGAACGAACGGCTCGCGAACGTCGAGACGCCTTGGTCGAACGCCCGCCGGCCGTACGAATATGCCGTTCCGCCCGCGGTCGCTTGTGCGGAGAGGCTGACGCCCGCGAGGTGGAGGGTCGGAGCGTCGAGCACCGCGCCGATGCTGGCGCGCCGATCCTGCGCGATCGCGTAGTCGCTCGGATGCACGTCGCGACCGACGTCGCCATCGAAGCGCAACGCAAACCCGCCACCCAGCGGACTGCGATTGGTCGAGGCGTAGAGGTCGTCGCTATGGGTCGCGCCGTTCTGCGCGAGCGCGAGTTGCACGGTGCCGGTCCGGCCGAACGAGGTGAGCGCGTAGCGCGCGTACTTGAGGCCGATGCCGCTCGAGCCCGAGAGCGTCTGATTGAGCCCGGGGGTCAGGCTCTGAAAGGCGAGCATGTCGTAGCGCGCGCCGTCGCCGTCCTGCGTCACCGCGAACGATGCGTAGCCGCGCTCGGAGGTCGCCAGATGCGCTTCGAGTCCGGCACCAGCACCACCGAGATAGTGATCGTAGCGAGCCGTTCCGAAGACGTAGCCGTTCTGACCGCGGCCGAGCAGAAACGGATACTCGAGCGCGGCGCCGACGGCCGGCGACGGGCCGAAGTCGCGCGCGTGCGGCGCCGCCAGCGGATAGGTATACGACGCGACCGTCTGCACGGCGGCGCCGTTGCCGACCTGCGCGGGCGTAAACGTAAGCGATTCGTTCGGGCGGATGACGACGCGCTGGGACGTGACGACCGGCGCGGTGCCACCGGTGTCGTTGCTCATCGCCGAATCGATGAAGTGTCCCTCGCCGGTCTCGATGTCGAGCGCATAGGCCGCACCGCTCGTCTTCACACCGCCGTCCTCGAGCGTCACGCCGCCCGAGAGTATCGCCCGGCCTTCGTTCAGATAGACGATCGCATGGGCCGCGCCCAAGCTGCGCGTCCCGACCTTGACGGCGACGCCGGCGTCCGCGACCAACACGCGCCGATCGGTGTAGAGCGCGACGTTGGACGCCGTGATCTCGATCGAAGGCGGTGGCGCGGCCGCCCGTGCGGGCTGTGGGAGCAGGCCGCACGCCAATAGGAGCACCGTGGCGAGACGAAAGGCGAAACGCATGCCGCAAAGGTTGGCGCTCCCAGGCCGTGCAACCCCTCTGCAGATGAAGACCCACGCCGAGAAATACGCAGAGTTGCAACGCAAACGTGAACTCGCGGCCGCTCCGGCCGGCGCCGCGGCGATCGACAAGCAGCACGCGCGCGGGAAGCGGACGGCGCGCGAGCGGATCGACGGTCTGGTCGACCCCGGCTCGTTCACGGAGCTGGACGCGTTCGTCGTCCATCGCGCCAACGGCTTCGGTCTGGACGAGAAAGAGTTCCTCGGCGACGGCGTCGTGACCGGGCGCGCGACCATCGACGGTCGCCAGGTCTTCCTCTTCTCGCAAGACTTCGCGGTGCTGGGCGGATCGCTCGGCGAGGCCTTCGCCGAGAAGATCTGCAAGGTGATGGATCTGGCGGTCCGGACCGGCTCGCCCATGATCGGCATCAACGACTCGGGCGGAGCGCGCATCCAAGAAGGGGTGGTCGCGCTCGGCGGCTACGCGGAGATCTTCTGGCGCAATGTCCAGGCCAGCGGCGTGATTCCGCAGATCAGCCTGATCGCCGGCCCGTGCGCGGGCGGCGCGGTCTACTCGCCCTCGATCACCGACTTCGTGATCATGACCGAAGGCGTCGGGCAGATGTTCATCACCGGGCCCGAGATCATCAAGACCGTCACCGGGGAAGAGGTCACCTTCGATCAACTCGGCGGCGCCAACACGCACGCCACCAAGAGCGGCGTCGCACACCTGGTCGCGACCGACGAAGACGATGCGAGCGCGCTTACCCGAACCTTGCTCTCGTACATCCCGCAGAACAACATGGAAGAGGCGCCGCGCTTCGCGTGCGACGACGATCCGCAACGCGAGAGCCCGGAGCTTGACCAGATCGTGCCGGACTCTTCGAACAAGCCCTACGACATGCACGACGTGATCGAGCCGATCCTCGACTTCGGCGACTTCTTCGAGATCCAGCCGGCCTACGCGCGCAACATCCTGTGCGGCTTCGGTCGGATCGGCGGACAGAGCGTCGGCATCGTCGGTAACCAGCCGAACGTGCTCGCAGGCGTTCTCGACATCAAGTCATCGATCAAAGCCGCGCGCTTCGTGCGCTTCTGCGATGCGTTCAACATCCCGTTGGTGACCTTCGTCGACGTGCCGGGCTTCTTACCCGGAACCGATCAGGAGTACGGCGGCATCATCACGCACGGCGCCAAGCTGCTCTACGCGTACGCCGAGGCGACCGTGCCGAAAATCACGATCATCACGCGCAAGGCCTACGGCGGCGCCTACGACGTGATGGCGAGCAAACACATCCGGGCCGACGTCAACCTGGCCTGGCCGACCGCCGAGATCGCGGTGATGGGCGCCGAGGGCGCCGTCAAGACGATCTTCCGCCGCGACATCGCGGCCGCCGACGACAAAGACGCGAAGACCCAGGAGCTGATCGACGAGTACGTGGAGCGCTTCGCGAATCCGTACATCGCCGCGCAGTACGGCTACGTGGACGGCGTGATCGAAGCGCATCGCACCCGCGGTGCCATCGCGACCTCTCTCGAGATGCTCCGCACCAAACGCGTCGACCGCCCCAAACGCAAACACGGTAATATCCCGCTCTAGCAGAGGACCAGCATGACCACCCGTAAGGATTTCCTGATCGCTTCGCGCGCGTCGCGCAACATCGGCAATCGTTCGCTTCGACCAAACTAGAAGACGGCGACGTCCTAGATGCGATGACCAACGTTGATGAACGCCTATGAAGAGACGCTCGACGAGAATCCGGTCTCGATCACGGCGGCGAAGATCCTCTACCACGGTTCGCCCTACTAACAGGCGACGCTCTAGCTACTCTCTGGGCGTTGTGTTCTCCGCGATCCGGAACACCGCCATGACGAGTTCCAGCTGGATGCGCGTCGCCAGCGCACCGACGATGAAGATGACTGCGGCACCGACCACGTGCCAAAGAACTCCACCGGCGCTCGGGCCGGACGAGCCGAAATAGCTGTAGGACGGCGTGAAGCCTGAGATCAGAAACACAATCGACCAGATCCCGATGAGGACGAGCGCGATCGCATAGACGATCGAGATGATCGTCGGGGTGATGAATCGGGCGAACGACAGGTCGAAGAGTGCGGCGAGAAAGCCGCGCGGTGTGGACTGAGCCATAGGTAGACCCTCCCTTTCCGCATCTGTAGGACGCCTGCTCCCGCCTTCCTGCAGAGAGGACGACGGAGGCCGCGATGGTATCTATGCTCGGTGAAACTTCTCGAAGGTAAGCGCGCCCTGGTCACCGGGGTCGCCAACAAGTGGTCCATCGCGACGGGCATCGCCCGCCAGCTCCATGCGAACGGCGCCGAAGTCGCCTTCACCTATCAGGGCGAGCGCCTCAAAGACTCGGTCGCCAAGATCGCGGCCGAGCTCGGCGGCGGGCCGCTGATCGAGTGCGACGTGACCTCCGAGGCCTCGATCGCCGCCTGCGCGGCCGCGCTCGCCCCGTTCGGCAAGCTCGACGTGTTGGTCCACTCGATCGCCTTCGTCAATAAGGAAGATCTGGTCGGGAAGGTCTACACGACCTCGCGCGCCGGCTTCGCCCAAGCCCTGGACATCTCGTCCTTCTCGCTGATCGCGCTGGTCAATGGGCTGATCGATTCGCTCAACGACAACGCGTCGGTGATGGCGCTCACCTATCTCGGCGCCACCCAGATCGTGCCGAACTACAACATCGCGGGCATCGCGAAATCGGCGTTAGAGTCGATCGTGCGGTATCTCGCGTTCGATCTCGGCGACCGCGGCATCCGCGTCAATGCGATCTCGGCCGGCCCGATCTCGACTGCCAGTTCGCGTCAGGTCGGCGGATTCACGCGCATCCTCGACGTCGTGCCGAAGGTCGCACCGCTCAAACGGAACGTGACCCAGGACGACGTCGGCAACTGCGCCGTCTATCTCGCCTCGGATCTCTCGACCGCGATCACCGCCGACGTGCACTTCGTCGACGCCGGCTACCACGCCATGGGCATGTACCCGCACGACGTGGTGGGATGAACGTCTCGACCGTCCCTCGTCCCTCGTCCCTCGACTCTGGTCGCGTTGCTCCCGACGCTCGGGATGACACAAGCGGTATGGTCGTGGTGAAAAGCGCGGCAAGCGCGATCTCCGACGATGAACTAGCCGCCATTGCGGCGGCGCTCCTTTGTCATCCCGAGCGTAGCGAAGCGGAGTCGAGGGACGAGGTACCACCGAGCGGCTGGCTAGCCGCCGCCAGGCGCGAAGCCGTCGGGCTCGAGTGATGTTCTCGAAGATCCTGATCGCGAATCGCGGCGAGATCGCGGTTCGCATCATCCGTACCGCGCGCGAGATGGGCATCGCGACCATCGCCGTCTACTCCGAGCCCGATCGGGATGCGTCGCACGTGAAGATGGCCGACGAGGCCTACCTGCTCGGGCCCGCCTCGCCCTCGCTCTCCTACCTCAATATCGAAAGGCTACTCGACATCGCCAAACGCTCCGGCGCGGAAGCGATCCATCCAGGCTATGGCTTTCTCGCCGAGAACGCCGGCTTTGCACGCGCTGTCGTCGCCGCCGGCCTGACCTGGATCGGTCCGCACGCCGATGCGATCGACGCGATGGGCGACAAGCTTCGCGCACGCCAAGCAATGGCGAAAGCCGACGTTCCCTTCGTCCCCGGCGGAACCGCCGCGATCGAAGATCTCGCCGGCGCACAAGCCGCTGCCAAGGCCTACGGCCTCCCGCTCGCGCTCAAAGCTTCGGGCGGCGGCGGCGGCAAGGGTCTCAAGGTCGCGCGCACGTTCGACGAACTCGAATCCGCCTTCACGAACGCCAAGCGCGAGGCCGCGGCCTACTTCAAGAACGACGTCGTCTACGCCGAACGCTACCTCGATAATCCCAAGCACGTCGAACTGCAGATCCTGGCCGACAAGCATGGGAACGTCGTCCACATCGGCGAGCGCGACTGTTCGCTCCAACGCCGCCACCAGAAGCTCTGGGAAGAGGCGCCCGCGTCGATCTCGGACCACGTGCGAATCGGCATGCGCGAGGCCGGCATCCGCGCGGCGCGTGCGATCGGCTACGACTCGGTCGGCACGATCGAATGCCTGGTCGCCGGCGACGAGTTCTTCTTCCTCGAGATGAACACGCGCATCCAAGTCGAGCATACGGTGAGCGAAGCGATCTCCGGCCTCGACCTGATCCGCGAACAGATCCGGGTTGCGGCGGGCGAACCGCTCGGATTCACGCAAGATGAGATCGCCTTCCGCGGCTACGCCATCGAAGGCCGCGTCAACGCCGAAGACCCGTCACAGAACTTCCGGCCCGCACCCGGCACCATATCCGCCTACCGCGAACCGGGTGGCCTCGGCGTCCGCGTCGATTCGGCCGCCTATCCGGGCTCCACGATCTCCGCCGATTACGACTCGATGATCGCGAAGCTGATCGTCTGGGCACCGACCCGCCCCCAAGCCATTGCTCGCCTCGCCCGCGCCATCGACGAATACATCATCGAAGGCGTCCCGACGACGCTGCCACTCCTACGCGCGCTCTGCGATCAACCGAACGTGGCCGACGCGAGTTACGGTACCGCGACGTTGGAGAAGTTTGCTGCAAACGAATACGTGGGGGTCTCTGCTGCGACCGCACCTTGTCATCCCGAGCGTAGCGAAGCGGAGTCGAGGGACGAGGCCGAGGTCATCAGAGTCGAGGTCAACGACAAACTCTATCGCGTGCGCGTGCTCGATCTCCCGCGTGGCAACGCGCCGAGCGCAACGCGTAAAGCGCCACCGCGCCTCGGAACGAAGAAGCGCGCCGGCGCCGCAAGCGGCAACGACGTCGTCTCACCGATGCACGGCGCGGTCATCGAGATCAAGGTCGCCCAGGGCGACGCGATCGCCGAAGGCCAAGTCGTCGCGGTGGTCGAGGCGATGAAGATGATGAACGAGCTGCGCGCCCATCGCGCCGGAACGGCCACCGCGATCCACGCCAAGGTCGGCGAGACCGTCGAGTCGGGCGCTCCGATCGTCACGATCGGGGGCTGACGATGGCTCGCGATCTCAACGGCTCCGGCATTCCGCTCCAACCCCGCTACGACGAAGTCGAGGGTGAGCACCACGATCTTGGCGAGCCGGGTGCGTTCCCGTACGGGCGCGGCGTTCGCAAAGATATGTATCGCGGCCGACTCTGGACGATGCGCCAGTACGCCGGCTTCGCGACCGCCGCCGAATCGAACGCGCGCTATCGCTATCTGCTCGAGCGCGGCACGACCGGGCTCTCGGTCGCCTTCGATCTGCCGACCCAACTCGGCTACGACTCCGATGCGTTGCCTGCGCGCGGCGAGGTCGGCAAGGTCGGCGTCGCGATCGACACGGTCGAGGATATGGAGACGCTCTTCGACGGCATCCCGCTCGATGCGGTGACGGTCTCGATGACGATCAATGCGCCCGCCTCGATCCTGCTCGCGATGTTGCTCGCGGTCGCGCGCCGGCGCGGCATCCCGTTCGATAAACTCGGCGGCACCATCCAGAACGACGTCCTCAAAGAGTACGTCGCGCGCGGCACCTATATCTATCCGCCCGAGCCGTCGATGCGTCTGGTCACCGATGTGATGGCCTACTGCGCGACCAACGTGCCGCAGTGGAACACGATCTCGATCTCCGGCTATCACATCCGCGAAGCGGGCTCGACGGCCGTCGAAGAGATCGCCTTCACGCTTGCCAACGGCAAGGCGTATCTGCGGGCCGCGCGCGAAGCCGGCATCGATCTCGACAGCATCGCACCGCGCCTCTCCTTCTTCTGGAACGCGCACAACGACTTCTTCGAAGAGATCGCCAAGTTCCGGGCCGCGCGCTACATCTGGGCGCACGTCACGCGTGACGAGTTCGGCTGCAAGGACCCGCGCTCGCAGATGCTCCGCTTTCACACCCAGACCGGCGGTTCGACCCTGACCGCCCAAGAGCCGGACAACAATGTCGTGCGCGTCACCCTCCAAGCGCTCGCGGCCGTTCTCGGCGGGACGCAGTCGCTCCACACCAACGGCAAGGACGAAGCGCTCGCGCTTCCGACCGCCGAGAGCGCGAAGGTCGCGTTGCGCACCCAGCAGATCATCGGCTACGAGAGCGGCGTCGCGGACGTGGTCGACCCGCTTGCGGGGTCGTACTACGTCGAGTCACTCACCAACGAGACGATCGAACGCGCGAACGCGCTGATCGCCGAGATCGACGAGATGGGCGGCGCGGTCGCCTCGATCGAATCCGGCTGGATGCAGGGCCGTGTCGCCGACTCCGCTTATCGCGCGCAAGAGGCGATCGAGCGCGGCGAAAGCGTCGTGGTCGCCGTCAACAAGTTCACCGAGGGTGAAGCCTCCAAGGCGATCCCGCTCCAACGCGTCGACGGCAGCGTCGAGGTCGAGCAGACCGCCCGCCTGCGCGCCTTCCGTGCGAAGCGCGATGGTAGCGTCGTTGCCACGCGCCTTGCCGAAGTGACCGCCGCCGCTAAGAGCAAAGAGAACCTGATGCCCCGCTTCGTCGAAGCGGTCGATGCCGGCGCGACCCTCGGTGAGATCTGCGACGCGTTGCGCGCCGTCTTCGGGACCTACCGCGCGAAGGAAGTGATCGGATGACGATCGACCACGTCGCGATCGTCGTCAAGGATCTGCCCGCGACGCTCGAACTTTACGTCGGCACCCTCGGCTTCGAGCAGATCTATCGCGAAATCGTCGCCGACCAGGGCATCGAAGCGGTCGGCCTGCGCGCCGGCGACTCGGTCATCGAACTCCTGCGGCCGCTCTCGGAGGATTCGCCGATCGCGAAATATCGCGGCGACGCCGAGTCCAAACTGCACCACACCGCCTACCGGGTCGACGACCTCGAAGCCAAGCTCGCCCAACTCAAAGCCCAAGGCGTGCGTCTGATCGACGAGCACGGCCGCAAAGGCGCGCACGGCAATACGATCGCGTTTCTTCATCCCAAGAGCACCGGCGGCGTCCTGATCGAACTCTGCCAGAAGAAATAGGGCACCGCACCGAACTGCTAGACGCGAATTTCCGCGGGTAGGGTCGGGAACGCGGTCTGCGTGTCGTCCAT
>JBBRTL010000103.1:0-8951 GCA_038244445.1 Vulcanimicrobiales bacterium | reverse complement strand
TTGTACGCGCGCCTCGCGCCGGAGGTCATGAGGATTCGGTGAGCGCGGGAAACGTGGCCACGAAGAGCGAGCCGCCGCCGGGCGCGGCAAGCGCCTCGACGGTGCCATCATGGACGCGAGCGATCGAGCGGACGATAGCGAGCCCGAGACCCGTGCCCGGTACCACCCGCGAGCGCGCGCGGTCGGCGCGATAGAAGCGATCGAAGATCTGCGCGCGCTCGTCCTCGGGGATACCCGTGCCGGTATCGCGCACCAGCAGGCGGACGTTCCGGCCGTCGCGTTCGACCGTAGCGACCACTTCGCCGTCGTCGGTGAACTTGATCGCGTTGTCGATCAGATTGCTTGCAAGTTGGCGCAGCAGATGCGCTTCGCCGAGGATTCGTCCCGGATCGGTGCGCTCGACCACGAGCGTGAGACCCTTCTCGGTCGCGCGTTGCATCGCGCCGCGCGCGGCTTCGTCGACCAGGTCCGCGAGCGCGACCGGTTCCTTCGGGATCGTATCGCCGCGGTCGGCCTTCGCCAGCGTGAGCATGCCGTTGACCATGCCTGCAAGCGAGCTGCTCTCGCGGACGATCGTCTCGAGCGACTCGAGCCGGATCCGTTCGTCCTTATCGCCCCAGCGTAACAGCATCTGCGCGTTTGCGTTGATCGAGGTGAGGGGCGTCTTGAGTTCGTGCGAGGCATCCGAGATGAACTGGCGCTCGCGCGCGAAGGCTTCGCCGAGCCGGTCGATCAGATCGTCGAACGAGTCCGAGAGCTGGCCGATCTCGTCTTGCCGTGCCGCGCGTGCGTGGAGTTCGCGCGCGAAGTCGGGCCCGGTCGAGCGCATCGCGTTGGCGAGCTGATTGATCGGCCCGGTGATCTGCGCGGCTAGTAGGATCGAAAGGGCGATCAAGGCGAGCACGGCGCCGAGCATGATGAAGACGATCGCGCTGCGGGTCTGGCCGAAAGTCCGCTGGAGTGCATCGAGCGGTTCGCCGACGTGGATCGCGATCGCGTGGCCGTCGAGCGTGAGAAAACGATCTTCGACCAGGTACGCGCCATTCTGCAACCCGACCGTGCGATAGAGCGGGCCGGGATTCTGGGCCGTCAGTGCGGGGTTCGGAGCGAATCGTTCGCCGCCGAAGTTGGAGCTGCGCGCGAGCAGGGCGCCCTCGCGCGAGTCGATCTGCACGAACGTGGTCGGAGATTCCCAGCGCGCGACATTCTGGCTGTTGATGATCGTCTCGTAGCCCGAGGATTCCGAGGGGAAGAGCGGATTGGACGAGGGGAGCGCCGCGCGTTCGATGTCGCGCATGGTCTGGTTGACGTGCAGTTGCGCCTGCGCGTAGAGGATGTCTTGAAAGCGGAGCACGATCGCGAAGCCGATCGCCCCGATCGCGATCGCGAGCAGCAACGCGTAGGCGGCGGCGATCCGCCACTTCAGCGATGCGAACATCTGGGGCAGCCTACTCAGTCCTTGATGGCGTAGCCGACGCCCCGAACCGTCGTGATCAGTTTGTCGTCGAAGCTCTCGTCGATCTTCCCGCGAAGATAGCGGATGTAGACATCGATCAGGTTCGAGTCCCCGAGAAAATCGCTGCCCCAGACGCCGTTGAAGAGTTCGTCGCGGGTGTGGACCTTGTTGCGGTGGATCAGCAGATACTCGAGCAACGCGTACTCTTTGGCGGTCAGCTCGATCCGACGGCCGGCTCGGTGGACTTCGTGGCGATCGCGATTCATCTGCAGGTCGCGGTACTCGATGGTGGTGGATTGCGGCGCGCGTTCGCGCAGGCGCGCGCGGACGCGCGCGAGCAGCTCTTCGGTCGCGAACGGTTTCGTGAGATAGTCGTCTGCGCCCAGGTCCAAGCCGGCGACCCGATCCGGGATACGGTCTTTGGCGGTAAGCATGATGACCGGGACCTTGCTCTTGGCGCGCAGCCGCTTGCAGACTTCGAGCCCGTCCATGCGCGGGAGCATCAGGTCGAGGATGACGAGATCGGGTTCCTTGAGGGCCTTCTCAAGGCCCGAGAGACCGTCGCTCGCCGTGTCGACCAGGTAGCCTTCGTGTTCGAGTTCGAGCTTGAGAACGCGCGCGATCGCAGCGTCGTCTTCGACGACGAGGATGGCGAACGGGCGAACGGGATTCTCCATATGACTCCGGTGTTACGGAGTCAGCGACGCGCAATCTTCCCAAAAGCGAGGTTGGTTTGATTAGCCCATAATGAGAGCCAGACGGCGACCGAGCCGCCGACCGCGATCCACCACAGCATGGCCGTGTTGGAGAGGTCGTTGCCGAGCACTTGGAAACCGGATTGCAGATTGCCCGCAAGCGCGGGCAGTCCCCCGGTAACGATCGCCCATGCGACCCACGCGACCACCGCGAGGGCAACACCGAGCGCCACGATCTCCCATTGTTTGAAGATCACCGGGGCGCGATAACACGTCGCTGCGAGAATGCTGCCGCGCAGTTCTGCGGGCGGCTCCTCGAGATCGAGTGCGAACAGGGCTCGTTCGAGATCCTCGTCGCTGTAGTGTTTCATTCGCGTACCTCTTCGGGGGTGGATTCGTCGCTCAGGAGCTTCCGAAGATGCTCCTTTGCCCGGAACAGATGGGTTTTTACCGTACCCAACGGGATGCCGAGAACCTCGGCGATTTCTTCGTACTGCTGTCCTTGCAGGTGGTAGAGGGTGATGACCGTTCGATACTTCTCCGGCAGGGCGTCGATGGCCGCTCGTAGCCGGCGGGCCTCGTCGGCGGCGATCGCCTCGCGTTCCGGTCCGGGGTTCGGATCGGCCCGTTCGGGGAGTTCCTCATTACTATAACGCTTCCGGCGGTTCAAACGGTCGCAACACGCGTGATAGACGATCGCAAAGATCCAGGTCGAGAACTTGGCGCCCGGTTTGAAGGTCCGGAGCGATCGGAACGCCTTAAAAAAAGCCTCCTGGGTAGCGTCGCGGGCCTCTTCTACGTCCCGGAGGGTCCGGTAGGCCAGGTGGTAGACCGCCCGGTCGTACCGCTCGACGAGTGTAGCAAACGCCTCGGTGGTGCCACCGAGGGTCATCGCCACCAGATCTGAATCGGACGGGCCGGTCGCCGTTTGGTCTATGACCGGTGCCTCCAATAACGCTGCGGACACATCTCAGATACGTCCAAGGAAGGGGTATGTTTCGCGGGCCGGGCGGATGGGGCCGCCTGAAACATGGGGGGCGCCCCGGCGTACATGGTCCGGAGGCGAAAATCGCACATGTTGGTCATCCCCACGACAATCAAGCCCCTCGGCGGTCGCACCCTAGCCGCCATCGACGACGCTAACTGCGCTCAGGCGCTTCGGCCCACCTTTGCCGGCTGGGGGCCGAAGCTCTGATGGGCGCGCGCCTTCCGCTGATCGCGATGCTGGTCGCGGCCGAGGTGGCGATCGTCGGCTTTGCGATCTACTCGTTCGGCTTCCACCGCAACCCGATCTTCGCAGCCGGCGGCGGCTTCCATCGGATGAACTATACCGCGCCGGCGATCGCGCCGCTCGCGGTCGGTTCGTCGCCCCGCATCGCGATCGACGATTCGTCGGATCGCATCTATATCACCGCCTCGAACGACCGCTTCGTCCACGTGATCGACGATACGGTCGCCCGCGGATCGTTCTGGGGCTCGGGTCGGATCGAGCCGTTACGCGTCGCGCGTACCTCGGATGGCGTTTCGATCGTGCGCGCCGGAAGCCCGGGGGGCATCGTCAGCTTCGACTTCTTCTCGACGCGGCATATCGAGGTGCAAGTCCCGAGCGACGCCGTGTTGGCCATCGCCAGTTGTAGCGGCGCGGAGATTTCGGGTGTCGACGGCGGGGTGACGGCCCACTCGGTCGACGGGAGCTTGCTGATCGCGGACGTTCGCGGCACGGTCGATCTCAAGGACGACGACGGCCGGATCGAGGCTCGGCGCATCACCGGCGATTCGTTCTCCGCACATACGAACGACGGACGGATCATCCTCGATACGGTCGTCGCGCCGAAGATCGACGTCTCGACCAACGACGGACGCATCGTCGCGACCCTCGCTCCGAACTCGAACGCGACGGTCGAAGCGCGCACGAACGACGGGCGCATCTATCGCGAAGGCACCCGTATCGGCGGTCACGATACGGACTCTCAGAGCCAGACGTTTAAGGTCGGAACCGGCAACGATACGATCGCTTTGGTGACCAACGACGGAAACATCTCGATTTTCACGAACGGAGCCAAAGAATGACTGACAACTCGATCGCCGGCCTGGCGATTCTCTTCCTTTTCGGCGGGCCGGTGGCCGCCTGGATCATCCACCGGGTCTTCGCACATGCGGAGTACATGGCGATGATCCGCAACGGGATGACGCCGCCGCTCGACCCTCGCGCCATGCGTCGTGCCGCGAAATACGGCTGGGCGCCGCCACCCCCGGGGAACGCCTGGGGGGCGCCGCCGCCGCAGCAGGTCGCGGCGCCGAACGCCTACGGCGAGTATGCGAGCTACTACGCCCAGCGCCAGCTGCACCGCGGGATGGTCACGGCGTTCGTCGGTCTGGCCATCCTGATCGGGCTCTCGTTCATCAATCCCGGCCACGTCGGCCCGTGGTTGCTGGGCGGCCTGATCCCGATGTTCGTGGGCCTGGCCCAGATCATCACGGCCGTGATGAGCGGCGCCCAGTTCGGGATTCCCTCCGCCAATGCGGCCGGCCAGGGTTTCGGTCCGCCGGGCCAGCCGGGCGTCTTCGGTCAGCAGCAGCAGACCCAAGCGCCGCCGCCCCCGCCCCCGCCGCCGACTCCGGATTCGTATGGTGCCTGGCGCCCGGGCTCGATGCCGCGCATCGAAAAACCGGCCTCGCCGCCGGACCAGCGCTGACTGAACGGCTGCTTGCTCCACTCGTGAATAAAACAACCCGCCGGGCCTTGGCCCGGCGGGTTGTTCGTCTTTGACTGCGTCGTTTGAGGTTCCGTCAGCGTGCTATTTGCACGAGACGAGAGCCATTGCCCATCCGGCCGCAGTTCTCGTTCGGACGAGATATCCGTCCGACGTACGATCGTAAACCTGATAGCCCGCTCTTAGCGCGTCGGCCAGGGATTTGAAGACCATGAGACCTGCCATTTCCGGATCCTCCTTTCCGACATTTACTTGTCTATACTCTATAACGGCTTTTGTCGCAAGAAGGTTCAGTCATTTTTCGCGGATTTTGTAAAAATATCGGCGAATAGCCGTTATCGATGGAGACGCTTTCGACGCCGGCGCGCGTTCGCTCGGCGACCGTTGCGAGCCGGCGCGAATGTGCGCCCGGCGTCGTTCTCCTGTCGTTAAGCGTTCCGGAGCTTGGAGCCGTGACCCGGCCCGGACAGTACGTGATGACGATTCCGCCCGGCGGCGAACGCGCCGAGACGGCGCTCGGCGTCTACGACGCGGACGACGACGGCATCTCGCTGCTCTTTTTCGTCTGCGGTTCGCGGACCGCGGAGCTGGCCGGCTTGCGCTCCGGCGATCGGCTCGATCTGCTCGGCCCGCTCGGCAACGGCTTCGATCTCTCGGGCGATCCGCGCGACGTCGGGATCGTCGCGGGTGGCGTCGGGATCGCCTCGGTGCTGCTGCCGGCGATCGCCTTGCGGCGCGCGGGCGCCCGGGTGCGGCTCTACTACGGCGCTCGCTCGAGCGCGCATCTGGTCGAAGCGGAACGATTCGCCGGCGAAGGGTGCGAGCTGTTGCTCGCGACCGACGACGGCAGCCGCGGCCATCGCGGGTTCGTGACCGAACTGATCGGAGAGGACGCGCCCGAGCTGTTGCTCGCGTGCGGGCCGTCGCCGATGTTGCGCGCGGTCGAACGGATCGCGAATGCGCGGAACCTGCGCGCACAGCTCTCGCTCGAGGAGACGTTCGCGTGCGGTGTCGGTGGATGCTGGGGGTGCGTCGTGCCGATCTCTCGCGACTCGCTTCAAGCACCGAACTTCCCGCCGGCGTCGGCGGGCGGTAGCGACGTCGTCAATGCGCGCATCTGCAAAGAGGGGCCCGTGTTCTGGGCGCATGAGTTGAGATGGTAGGCTCCGCGATCGTTTGTGAGGCTCGACTCGCGGGGGGTCGCATTGCGGGGACGCTCGCTTTTTCGCATCGTGCGAAAAAGCTGCTCGCCTCGTCGTCGCTCCCGCCATCCTGGCTCCGCTCCTCCCTTCACACGCCCCGCAACGCGACCCCACCCCGTTCACTCCCACGCGCGAAAGAGAAGCGGAGTTGGACGCGCGCGCCGGCCGTTGAGGATAATTGCCCGCATCTACTCTATCGCTTGATGTGTGGTGCTTCTCCCGGCGTGGGACATGCTCTAAGCGAGGCGTCTGATTTTTTCGCAATCGCCATGGATGGCGACTTCCTTTGGTCGTTGCGAAAAAACGGACGAGTAGGAGTGGCCCCGGATGGGCCGCGACGAACGCCCGAGTGTGAGCATGTCCCACGCCGGGAGAAGCACCGCACATCAAGCATCGCCGCAATTCACCCGCCTTGCACGACGATGTGTCTCGAGCCGGCGCGCCAGATGAGCATCGAGGCGATGCTGAAGACGACGAGCCACATGACTTGGAAGGCGAGCGCTGCGATCCAGCCGCTCGAGGGGATGACGCCGACGTAGATGAGGAGTGGCGTCGAGTAGATCGCGGCGAATGGAAGCGCGCCGACGATCCGGCCGAAGATGCCGGGGACGAAGGTGAGCGGGATGATCTGGCCGCTCAACAGGTCGCTGATCCAGCGGACGATGAGTTGGAGTGCGAACGTCTCCATGGTCCAGAAGGCGACCGCGTTCATCGTGAAGTTCAGGAAGAAGTTGACGAAGTAGCCGATCGCAAACGAGAGGAAAAAGACGGCGAGGGTTGCGGGCGGCGGAACGTCGACGTGCACCAGCAAGAGCGCGAACAGGAGCGAGGGGACGACCAGGATCGCGTGGAGTGCGGTGTTGCCGAGGCCGTCGGCGAAGAAGTAAGCGGGGATGGAGATCGGTTTCATCAAGTCGGTCGCGATCGTGCCTTCGCGGAGCTTGTCGCGGATCAGGCGGGTGCCGTCGACCTCGAGGATCAGCGACATCAAGAGCGCTACCGTCGCGTACGTGATCATCGAGTGGAGCGGCAGGTTGATCGGCGCGGCGTTCTGGGCGTAGAGGGCCGTCCAGAGGGCGCGCAGCAGGTAGACGCGCAGCACCAGCGAGCCGATCTCGGTGAAGACCTCCATCCGGTAGGTCGACTCGCGCGCGAACGCCTTCTTCGCGAACTCGACGTATGGCTCGAAGTTGATGCGCGGAATCGCGATCACTTGTGTTTTTTGATCGAGTCTTGGCGCCGGTGTTCCATCTCCTGAAGCTCGAGCATCATCGCGTCGACCACGCCACCGACGTCGGTCTCTTGTGTGGCGGGTGGTTCTTCGCCGACGCTCCGGCGCGGGGCGGGCTTGACGTTCTTGTGCGCATCCAAGAGCGCGTCTTGAGCGTGGGTCTTGCGCAGGAATTTGGCGTAGGCTTGGGCCGCGCGACCGGCGAGATCCGTATCGTCGTCGACGTTGAAGATCTCGGCGAAGAACGCGGCGTCGGCGAACGGCGCGTTCGACGTTCCATCGGCGAGCTTCTCGCCGTTGCCGATGCGGCTGCCGCCCGCAACGAAGCAGCCCTCGCCGATGGTGGCCCCCACGACGTACGCGCCCGGTCCGACGATGCAGCGCTCGCCGATCTCGAGCGGAAACGTACTCGCACTGCCACCGCTGGCTTTGAGGACGGCGTTCTCCATCACGACCGAGTCGGAGCCGATGCGCAGCGGTGCGCCCTCGGCGGTGATGACGGCGCCGTGCAGGATCGCGCAGCCCGAGCCGATCTCGACGTCGCCCGAGATCACGGCACTCGGCGCGACGTACGCGCTCGAATGGATCTTCGGTTTCTTGGTTCCGCTGGAGAAGATCATGCGGTCGCTCCCGTTCCGTCGTAGCCTTCGACGTAGATGCGGCGGATAATGGATTCCAACTCCGGCTCCTCGATGGAGACGTCGGTGATCTCGTACTGCGCGGCGACGCGGCCGATCAGCACGTCGGCGCGTTCGCGATGGCGGTCGAAGCGGAAGCGCGCGGTCCCGCCCTCGACGCCGGTCAAGTGCGCGCCTTCGAGGACGGGCCGCTCCACCGGGTTCGCGAAGGTCACGACCAGCGTGCGGAACGTGCCGTACTGCGCCTTGATGCGCTCGATGTCGCCGTCGTAGATGACGGAGCCTTTGTCGATCAGGACGATCCGGCGGCAGAGGCGCTCGACGTCGGCCAGATCGTGGGTGGTGAGGATGACGGTCGTGCCGCGCTCTGCGTTGACTTTGGCGATGAACGTGCGGATCGCTTCCTTCGCGACCACGTCGAGTCCGATGGTCGGTTCGTCGAGGTAGACGATCCGCGGATCGTGGAGCATGGCGGCCGCGAAATCGCCGCGCATGCGTTGGCCGAGCGAGAGCTGGCGGACGGGCGTGTTCAAGAACTCGTCCATCTGGAGCAGCTCGACGAACGACTGCAGGTTGGCCTTGTAGCGATCGCGCGGGACGCTGTAGATCGCGCGCAAGAGTTCGAACGACTCGATCAGCGGCAGATCCCAATAGAGCTGGCTGCGCTGTCCGAAGACGACGCCGATGTTGCGCGCGTTCTCGCGCCGACGCTCGTGCGGGACCAGGCCCGCGACCTCGATCTCGCCCGAGGTCGGAACCAGGATCCCGGTCAGCATCTTGATGGTGGTCGACTTGCCGGCGCCGTTCGGACCGATATAGCCGACCAGCTCGCCGGCTTCGAGCGTGACGTTCACGCCCGAGACGGCGAGTCGCCGCCCCTCGTTCACGCGGAAGAGCAGCGCGAGCTGGCCGTTCACCACCGTCGTCTCCGGCTTCACTTCGGCGAGATAGTAGCCCGACACCTGGTACAGCGAGTCGATGCGCTGGATCGAGCGCGCGACGGCCGCCGGATCCA
>JBBRTL010000102.1:0-9159 GCA_038244445.1 Vulcanimicrobiales bacterium | reverse complement strand
TCCCAGTTCTCGTTCGGCACGAGCCGTGTCCGGGACGTACGTTGACGGCGCGGCCCCCGGCAACGCGGCCTTCGCGACGGTGACCGTCGACGACGGTGAAAGCGTGGCGACGACCAGGTCGGCCAACTCGCGAATCGAGACGGAATTGGATGATCCGACATTGTAGGCGCGTCCGGGCCGGCCGCGCAACAGCATCGTCCACAGCCATATCGCCAGGTCCGCGGCGTAGAGGTACGAGCGGCGCGCGGTCCCGTCGCCGCCGATCGCGATCGCTCGCCCGGCAAGGGCGTCGCCGATGAAATTCCCGACCGCGTACCCCTCGTCGAGCGGCAGATACGGGCCGACGAACGCGAACAAGCGCGCGATGACCGCCTCGAATCCAAACGCGCGCGCGTACGACGTACACGAGAACTCCGAAACGCGCTTACTTTCACCGTAGACGGCTCCCGGGTCCGTGACGTCCGGCGCTCCGTTGTACGATTCCGAGACGCCTCCGATCTCCGAAGCTACGCCACCGTAGACGGCGCCGGAGCTGGTGAAGAGGAAGCGCCGGGTCCCCCGCTCCGCCGCCAACTCCAAGACGCGCCTCGTCGCGAGCCGGTCCGGCTCAAACGTCGAAAGCGGGCACTCCGGGCTCGCGGGGAAGGCTCGCTCGGTGGCGGCATGGATGACGAACGGAAAGCTCCCGCTCGGCGCGTCGAACGTGGTCGCATCCCCCACGACGAACGAAACCGCCGGGTCGTTCCCGAGATGTGGAGAGCGCATCCGGAATCGCGACGGATCCCGCGTCAAAAGTACGACACGTGCGCCCAGCCGATGGCGACGGTTTGCGGCGGCGAACGCCTCGACCAGCCACGTGCCGACGAAGCCCGTCCCACCCGCGATAAAGATGCGCTCTCCGCGGAGCTGCTCCCAGAGATCGCCGGTCTTCTCGAGGATGTGTTCGCGATCGGTTGCGAGCGCGGCTTCGGTCATGCCTTCGATGCGTCGCGAATCGTCTCGATGACGTGGCGCTGTTCCTCGGCCGTCAGTCCGACGGACGATGGCAGGCTCAACGCATCGCGACAAAGACGGTCTGCAACGTCACCGCCGTAGGCTCGCTCCGCAGCGTGCGCAGGCGAGCGGTGCATGGGCTGCCAGAGCGGGCGAGCTTGCACGTTCTTCTGCGCAAGAGCGCGCAGCAGATCGCGGCTCGACATGCCGAAAGCATCGGCATCCACCAGGATCGTATAGAGCCAGAAGGAGGACGTGGCGTAGGATGCTTCTCGCATCGGTATGATCCCGGGAATGTCCTCGAGACCGGCCGTATAGCGCGCCGCATTCGCGCGTTTTATCGCGACGAACGCGTCGAGTTGTTCCATCTGCGCGACGCCGATGGCGGCCTGGACGTTCGTCAGGCGATAGTTGTAGCCGACCTCGCCGTGAACGTACTCGACCGGATCGTCCTTGGCTTGCGTCGTCAGGTAGCGCACCCGCTTCGCAAGCGCCGCGTCGTCGGTCACGACCATACCGCCCCCACCGGTCGTGATGAGCTTGTTCCCGTTGAACGAGTAACAGGCGACGTCCGCGCGCTTGCCTACCGGCGCGTTCTTGTAACGCGTCCCAAGGCTCTCGGTCGCATCCTCGACGACCGCGAGCCCGTACTTCCGGGCGACCGCAAGGATCGGATCGAGATCGGTGGGCGAGCCGAGGATGTCGACCGGCACGATCGCTTTGACGCGGCGTCCGTTCGCGCGATCGCGCAGGACCGTTCCGTCCCAATCGCACTCTTCGGTACAAAAACGCTCGACGGCCTTGGGATCCATCTCCCAAAAGTCCGGTTCGGCGTCGATGAAGACCGGGTGCGCGCCGGCATAACGGATCGCGTTCGCCGGCGCGATGAAGGTCAGGGTCGAGACGAGCACTTCGTCCTCAGGCTCCACGCCACTGCAGAGGAGCGCGATGTGGAGTGCGGCCGTCCCGTTGACGATGGCGATGGCGTGCGTACTATCGGTTGCGCGGGCAAGCGCCTCTTCGAACTTCGTGACGTACGAACCGACCGAGGAGACCCACCCCGTGTCCAGACACTCGCGCACGTACTCCCACTCGTTGCCGCGAATCTCGGGCACGCAGAGCGGGATGATCCCCTCGACGCGAGCGCCGGGCTCAAAGATCGGTGGAGAACTCATGGGTGTAACTCCTTGGCCGGAACACCGACCACGACGGTCATCGCAGCCACATCTTTGACGACGACCGCTCCCGCTCCCACGACGGCGGCGGCGCCGATCGACAGGACCTGCCGCACGATCGCGCCTGAGCCGATATGTGCGAGTCGGGCGACGGAGACGGTGCTCGCGAGGCACGCTCCACTCGCGATGTGTACGTGATCGCCGATCGTACAGTCGTGTTCGACGATTGCACCGCTGTTGACGATGACGTTGCGGCCGAGTACAGACCCGGGATTGACGATCGCTCCGGGCAAGATCTGACAACCACCCCCGATCGAGGCGTTGCCGGCGACGATCGCACGCGGATGAACGATCGTTACCGGCTCCAAGCCCAGGCCGATCGCACGCTCGAAGATCCGGGAGCGGGGACCGTTGTCGCGCGTTCCACCGACGGCGACGGCAAAGCCTCGCGTCCCGCCTCTCACCAGCTCGTCCAGGAATGCATCGTCTCCGACGATTCGGACGCCGTCCAGCTCCGTGCCGATGCGCACACGGTCGCTATCGAGGATACAGAGCGAGCGCGTATCGGATGCGGCGCGCAGGCATTCAATCAACATGCGCGCGTGGCCGCCACCGCCGATAAGGACGATCTCCGCGATCTCCGCGATCTTAGCCATCGTGGAACCGCTTCTGTAACAGTTCGGCGCCGAGCGGTACGTCGCGCAATCGAGCGACGATCGTCTCGGCAGCCCCGCCGCTCCCGTAAAGGTTGCTCTTCCCGGCGATCGTGCGTCGAAATCCGGGGTCGGTCGCGCGTTCAATCGCCGCGACGATCGCGACTGCATTTTCATCGGCAGCTACATCGATGACGTTGGCACCGCGGGTCCGTCCGGCTTGCCGGTTGCCGAGGTTTACGACGGGCAGCCCGAACGAAGCCGCCTCGATAATTCCGCTCGACGAGTTGCCGACCATCGCTGCAGCCACGTTCATGAGGCTGAAGTACGCTTGCGTGCCAAGGTTATCGAGCACGTGAGCCGATTCGTGTCCCGCCACAAAACCGCGTATCTCTTCGGCGACCAGTCTACCGCCGGGATCCGCATTGGGTAGCGTGAAGACGATCGGGCGACCGATCGTATCGAGCGAAGCCAGTAACGCGGCGATCTGCGCCGGCGTCCGCTCTAACTCGAGCGTCACCGGATGGAACGTGACCAGTAAGAGCGATGGATCGAAGGGGATGCCGAAGCGCGCGGTCAGCGCTTCTCGATCCAGCAGCTCGATCGTAGCGAGATTGTCCAGCGACGGCGCCCCCGAGACCGTTACCCGCCACGGCTCTTCACCCAGACGCACGATGCGATTGGCATATTCTTGGGTGGCCGGAAAATGGAGGTGCGACAGTTTTGTAATGCCGTGCCGGAGGGCATCGTCGATCGCACCGGAGGTCACTTCGCCACCGTGGATGTGCGCCACCGGAATGCCGAACGGTAGGGCGGCGAGGACCGCCGCGTGCATCTCGAATCGATCGCCCATCGCGACGAGAATGTCCGGACGCTTGCGCGCATACGACTCGGCAAATCCAATGACGCCGAGGCCCATCGATTTCGCCGTCCCAAGTGCCGTATCTGACGAGAGCAGCATCTCAACGCGATCGCCGATCGGGAAGCCGTCGCGTTCGATGGCATCGACGCTGTGGCCGAACTCCGGCGAGAGATGCATCCCGCCGACGATCAGGTGCAGGCTAAGGTCCGGGTCGGCCTGGATCGCGCGTAGGACCGGCAACAATATCCCGTAGTCCGAGCGCGCAGTCGTCAGCACGCCGACCGTCCTCACGTAAGCATGCCCCATTCCAAGACCGTCCCCGCGACGATCGCAACCCGTGCGGCGCGACCGACGATTCGAGCCCGATCGCTCGGGGGCAAGCCCGTCCCTGGGCGCTTCAAGAGCACGTGGGCATCCGTCAACATCTCACCCGCCGCGACGTCACGCGCCAGGACGAGGCTCTTTCGCGCGGCTCTTGCGGTCGACGCTTCACCGAGAGTCGGCCGCTTCTGTCCGTCGCCGAAAGCGGCTTCGATCGAGCGAATGCCGCGTACCAGTGCGGTCAGATCGTTGGGTTCGAGCGAAGCGCGGTGATCCGGGCCGGGAAGATTTCGATCCAGCGTGTAGTGCTTTTCGAGAACGCACGCGCCCATGGCCACCGATGCCAACGCGATCTCGAGACCGTTCGTATGATCGGAATATCCGGTCGGAACGGCGAAAGCACGCGCCAGCGTATCCATCGCGCGAAGGTTCACGCCGGCCGCCTCGGCCGGGTACGCGCTGACACAATGGAGCAGAGCGAGTCCGCCTTCGCGTACCGATCGAATGCCATCTACGGCCGCTTCGACCTCGGCCAATGTCGCCATCCCGGTCGACACGATCATCGGTTTTCCGTAGCGCGCGACGTGCCGCAAAAACGGGATGTTCGTCAACTCACCCGACGGAGTCTTGAATGCGGCAACGCCAAGTTCGGCGAGCAGATCGGCGGACTCTTCATCGAATGGGGTCGACAGGAACAGCACGCCGCGCTCGTCGCAACGGCGCATCAACGCCCGGTGGTCATCGATCGAGAGTTCGAGACGCTTGAGCATCTCGTACTGCGATTCCGAAGCGCCCGTCGTCTCGACCTGATAGTCCGCCTTGGGTGCGCTTTCCGTTACGAGCCTTGCGGCGTCGAACGTCTGGAACTTGACCGCATCCGCACCGGACTCTGCGGCCGCATCGACGAGCGCGAGCGCCAGCGCGAGTTCGCCGTTATGGTTTACACCCGCCTCGGCGATGATAAAACACGGGCTCCCCGGCCCGACCGATCGATCCGCAATGCGGAATCCTGCGCCCATTCTCCTAGACCACGTAGACGCCGGGGCGATAGCGCTCCATGTGCGAGCCGATCCATTCGATCGTCTCCGAAAGCCCGTCTTCGAGCGAGATGCGAGGCGTCCAATCGATGAGTGCGCGCGCCTTCGCGTTGTCCGCAAGGAGCCTCTCGACTTCGCTTGCATCCGGGCGCAGCCGGTTGTCCTCGGTCTGGATCCGAATGGGACGATTCGAGAGCTTTGCGATCAACTCCGCAAGGTCGCCGATACTGATCTCGTGTCCGCCTCCAAGATTGACCGTCTCGCCGATCGCGGCCGGCGCGGAGGCGGCCGCCACGAAACCGTCGACCGTGTTCGAAACGAAGTTCATATCGCGCGTGGGCGTGAGGTTTCCGAGACGGACCGCCTCGCCCGAAAGCACTTGCGTGATAATCGTGGGGATGACCGCGCGCGCGGACTGCCGTGGGCCAAACGTATTGAACGGCCGTACGGTGACGACCGGAACATCGAACGAACGAAAAAACGATTCCGCAATCTTGTCGGCGCCGATCTTCGTCGCCGAGTACGGAGACTGTCCCTGGAGCGGATGCGCCTCATCGATCGGGACGTAGAGCGCGGTCCCATAGACTTCGCTCGTCGAGGTGTGAACGACACAGCGAGGATGCAGTTCGCGCGCGGCCTGCACGACGTTCGCCGTTCCCTCGACGTTCGCTCGTATGTACGACGTCGGCGCCTGATAGGAATACGGGATGGCGATCAAGGCCGCGAGATGACAGACGGTGTCGACGTCGCGCATCGCTTCGCGCACCGAATCGCGATCGGCGATATCGCCGGCGACCACCTGCATGCGGTCGACCAACGGTGACGTGTCGAGCCAACCATAGGTGCCCAACGCATTGTAATGCACGAAGGCGCGGACGTCCGCTCCGAGTTCTACCAGCCGTTCCGAGAGATGACTCCCGATGAAGCCACCCGCTCCCGTTACGAGCACCTTTTTCCCACGCCAATCCATCGTGCGTCGGTTCTGCGCGAACCGCGAATTTCCTAGCGTTACTCGCCCTTTCCGCCCATCTCGCGAGCGCGATTTACGTACGCGAAATCGCCGGGTCGTCGATCCTGAACATCGGCTCGAAGCGCCGCTTCAATGCGAGGATCGGGCGCTCGAAAAGCTCGAAACTGAAGGCCGCGATCCAGAACGTCGCGACAGCGAGAAAAGACACATAGAGCAACCCGAACCAGCCGTTTCCCGTCAGCCAGGCCGGCAAATGACGGTAGACGAGCAGTTCGCAGATGCCCAAGAGCGGGACGTGATAGACATACATCCCGTAGCTATATTTGCCGACGCGCATCAAGGTGTGGTTCCCGAACACCTTTTGCACCGGACCGCCCGTTCCGTCGCCGAACGCAGCCCCCAGCACGAGCGCACCGAACCCGATCGCCACCAACGAGTACCCGGCGGTCTCGGCGAACGGGCTGACGTACCCATGTGCCCCGTAGAACTCCGATATGGCAATGCCGATGAGCGCGGCTCCCAACGCCACGATCCCGATCGCCGTCAGGCGCTTTGGCATCGCGGCCGCACCGCGCGCGAAGATGACCGCGGCGACCGCGCCAATCAGAAGGGCGTCCATACGCGTCGGCGTGCCTAGGGCGATCGCCTCGTTCGGTCCCGAGTGCGCCACCCAGACGCATCGTAGTATCAGCGCGAAGATCGAGAGACCCGCCGCGACCCGGAAGACGCCGCGCTGCGTGAGCACGAGCACGCAGAGGGGCCACACGAAATAGAACTGCTCCTCCACCGCGAGCGACCAGAAATGACCGACGACGTTCGGCGGCCAGGTGCCGGTCCAGAGCGGAATCCAGTTCGTGAGGTAGACGAAATATAGCCAACGCTGGCCGACGGGCGGCACGTTCTGGATCGACGGAACGAGCGCGGCGACGATGAAGACGGCGATCAAGGCCGCATAGTAGATCGGGAAGATGCGCAAGAAACGGCGCGCGTAGAACGACTGCAGGCAGTTGACCGCCGTCTTCGTTTCCATCAGGATCCCCGTGATCAGGAAGCCCGAGAGGACGAAGAACAGGTCGACGCCGGCGCCGCCGTAGTCGAACACGCCCTTCAGCGGCGCGAGCGCCGCCGTCGCCGGAAGAAAGCGGTTGAAGTGCGAGAACATCACGGCGAGGACCGCCGCTCCGCGGATCCCGTCGAGAGCGGCGAGCTTCCGGCGCCCGCGCTCGGGAACGGTTCCCGCCCCGAGAATCGCCGGAGCAAGGTTGTCGGCTGAGATCATTGTGTCTGCCGGTCGGGCGCTATGGTCCGACGCGCCGCGAGGCAGCGATCGGCATCTCGTGGTCGGTCCGCTCGGCGCCCGCGTCGAATCCGACGGTCTTCTCTACGATATAGAGCGGGCGATGCTTGACCTCGTCGTAGATCAAGCCGACGTACTCGCTGATCATCCAAAGAAACCCGAACAGCAGCCCGAAAAGCAGGAGCAGCAATGCGACGATCGTTCCGTAGCCGTTGAACGGAACGCCGAAGAACGCCGCGCGAACGACCTCCGCCGCCAAAAGGATGAACGATAGCGCAGCGCACCCGAGTCCGAACATCGGAATCACGACGAGCGGCGTGCGCGTCTGCGCAAGGATCGTCCGTAGCGCCGAGTGGAACGTCGAGAGAAAGCGGAAGTTCGATCCCCCACCACCGCGCGGCGGGCGCTCGGTGTCGATGCCGATCGAGCGGAATCCCATCCAGGACCACATGAACCGCATGACGCGGTAGCGCTCGGGCATACGCAGGAATGTTTCGTAGGCCGAGCGATCGACGAGCCGGAAGTCGCTGACGTTACGCGGCGTCGGCGACTCGCTAAGCGAATCGATCAGCCAATAGTAGCCATGCGCCAGCGTCCGACGCAGGCGGCTCTCACCGGAGCGGTTGGTGACGACCGCATAGACGTTCTGATAGCCCTGCTCCCACTTCTCGAGAAACGCCGGGATATACTCAGGCGGATCCTGGAGATCGGAATACATCAGGACGGCGGCATCGCCCCGCGCTTGCGAAAGAGCTGCGGTAAGCGCGCCCTCAGCGAAGAAGTTGCGGGCGAGTCGAACGATCTTCACGCGCGGGTCCCGCTCGCGCGCCCGCAGCAACTTGTCATAGGTGTCGTCCGACGATCCGTGCTCGCAGATGATGAACTCGAAGTCATACGACTCCGCGAGGGAATCGGCGACAACGCCGAGGCGACGCACCAGTTCGTCAACGCAATCGGATTCGTTATATGCCGGACTACAGACCGAGATGAGCTTGTTCACGATTTGCTGTGATTATCGCCGAAAGGACAGATGACCCCTTCGCGCCGGTGTTCGGGAACTCGGCCGCGCGGACGTCTCCCTGGGAGCTCCAGAGTCGGGGGGCCAGGACCTCCGACTACCGGCAGACCCGCCCTTTTTCTCGCTGTCAATCGACGAGTTCGTCATGGCCGTTCCGTACATCGCGCAAGCGGCGCTCGCACGCCTCGACTCGAGCCACCCTGGAAGGATTGAAAGCTGGCCTAGGCGCACGCTCTAGGCGTCATAATTCGCAACTTCTTCGTCCCATGTATCCTAGCGATCGGGCTCGTCACGGCGGTAGCGTTTGCCGCGATGCCTTCGGCTTTGGTCGGATTGCTTGCGATCCGAAATGCCGAGCCCCCGATTGTGCGTCATTTAAGATATACGCCGGCGGCGCCGGAGCCTATCCGCATCGTTTGGTCTTCCAGGACGCGCACGATGGAACGGTAGGCGCAACGCTCGACGGCAACAAGACCACAGGTGATCTTTCGGTGCTGCGGATCACCGGCGAGGTCAGCGCCCAAGCGATAAGCTTCGGGGGATCAATCTTGCGCCTGAAAACAAGTACCCCTATTCCGAACGGAACGGAACGCCGGACGGAATCAACTTTATCGGTCCCGAGGCTCGAGGTTCGGATGGCCCTCATAACGCGCATCACCGACGAAAACGTCGCCGTGCGAGCCCAAGTCGATAATGTCGGTAATAGCTGGTTTGCCAGCATGCGGCCCGCGGGCGAAGGCAGAGGATATGCACCTGAGGTATTCCTGCGCGGCCTCGCGTTAACGCATCCGCGCGAAGTGACGGGAACGTGCGCAGCAGTGACGACCAGCGGC
>JBBRTL010000101.1:0-9165 GCA_038244445.1 Vulcanimicrobiales bacterium | reverse complement strand
TTGCCGACCTCCATGGTGGTGACTGCGAGCTGCTCGGCATCCATCTCGCCCAAGCCCTTGTACTGCTGGATCTGGAAATCTTTGACGTCGCCGTCGCCGATGATCGACTTCAGGTCGGCCTCGGAGAACGCGTACCACTGCTTCTTGCCCTTCTTGATCCCGTAGATCGGGGGCTGGGCGATGTACACGTAGCCGTCTTCGACGAGCGCCTTCATCTGACGATAGAAGAACGTCAGCAAGAGCGTGCGGATGTGCGAACCGTCGACGTCGGCGTCGGTCATGATGATGATCTTGTGATAACGCAGTTTCTTGGTATCGAACTCGTCGCCGAAGCCGGTGCCGAGCGCGGTGATCATCGTGCGGATCTCTTCGTTCGAGAGCACTTTGTCCAAGCGCGCCTTCTCGACGTTGAGGATCTTGCCACGTAGCGGAAGGATCGCTTGCGAGTTCGGATCGCGTCCGCCCTTGGCCGTTCCGCCGGCCGAATCGCCTTCGACCAAGAAGACTTCGCTCTCGGCCGGATTGGTGTTCTTGCAGTCGACCAGTTTGCCGGGCAGTCCCGAACCTTCGAGCGCGTTCTTGCGACGCGAGAGATCGCGGGCTTTCTTCGCGGCTTCGCGGGCGCGTTGGGCCTGCATGGTCTTCTCGATGATCGCGCGGGCGTGTTTCGGATTCTCTTCGAAGAAGAACTCGAGGCGCTCGTTGACCAGACCGTAGACGATGCTACGGACCGGCGCGTTGCCCAGTTTGGTCTTGGTCTGACCTTCGAACTGCGGGTTCTCGAGCTTGACCGAAACGACCGCGGTCAGACCTTCCATCACGTCGTCGGTCGAGAGGTTGCTCTCGTTCTCTTTGAGGATGCCACGCTTCTTGGCGTACGCGTTGACCGCGTTGCCGACGGCCGTCCGGAAGCCGGTCAGATGCATGCCACCTTCGGTCGTGTTGATGTTGTTGGCGTACGCGTAGATCAGTTCGGTGTACGTATCCGTCCACTGCATCGCGACTTCGACGTCGACGCCGTCGCGCTCGTTGTGGGTCGAGATGATCTCGTGGAGCGGATCCTTCTTCTCGTTCAGCCACTCGACGAACGAGATGATGCCGCCTTCGAACTTGAAGTTGCGTTCGCGCGGCTCTTCGCCGCGTTCGTCGCGCAGCGTGATCGAGAGTCCGCGGTTGAGAAACGCGAGTTCGCGCAGGCGTTTGGCGAGCACGTCCCAGTGATACTCGATCGTGTCGAAGATGGTCTTGTCGGCCATCCAGGTCTGGATGGTGCCGGTGCCGCCCTCGACCCTGCCGAGCTTCTTGAGCTTCTGCGCGGTGATGCCTCGTTCGAAGCGCATCTCGTAGAGCTGGCCGTCGCGTTTGACGCGCGTGGTCATCCACTCGGAGAGCGCGTTGACGACCGAGATGCCGACGCCGTGGAGGCCGCCCGAGACCTTGTAGCCGCCCTTGCCGAACTTGCCGCCCGCGTGCAGGATCGTCATCGCGACCTCGACGGCCGGGAGCTTCTCGTCCTTATGCATGTCGACCGGGATGCCGCGACCGTCGTCTTCGACCGACGCGCTGCCGTCCTTGTAGAGCGTGACTAACACGTTCTTGGCGTAACCGGCCATCGCTTCGTCGACGGAGTTATCGACCGCTTCGTAGACGAGCTGATGCAGGCCGCGCTCGGAGGTGCTGCCGATGTACATACCCGGGCGCTTGCGCACCGCTTCGAGCCCCTTGAGGACTTCGATCTGTTCGCCGGTATAGTTGCTCGCCATTACTTCTTTTCGTTCCGTTTCGTGGTCGTATCGTAGATCAACGCGTAGAGGTCTTCGCCGAGTTCGTTCCGGACCGTCGCCGGCGCGAGCCGTTCGGCGGTCATCCCGGACTTGAGCATCACGTACGATTGCGCGATCGCGCGCTCGCGTCCGTCGCGAGTGAGCGCTCCGGCGCGCACCGCCCGCTGGAGGATCGTCCACCAGCGTTTGAGCAGGCGGCTTCGGATCGCTCCGAACTCCTTGCGACTGAGGCCGGGAACGATCTCGCTCGCGCCCTCATAGCCGATCAGCGGCGTCTCGTAGAGCAGGCGCATCACCGCGCCGGTCCGCTCTCCGATTCGTGCATCCGCGCAGACCCCGCACTGCTTTCCGGAGTCCGGCGCGATCGGCACGCCGCATCGTTGACAAGGGTTCCACCCGGCGGCCGTCTTTGCCCGCCAGAAGGCCTCAAGACGCGCCCGAAAACGGGCCACGGCGGTCGCGGTATCGGCGGCCGGCTCGAACGGCTCTGCGCGCCGGCGCGGGCCGGCTGGCCGGGTCTCGGCGGAGGCGGGCCGAGTCCGCGGATCCGAGATCTTGCCGACCTTGAATGTCAGCCGCTCGACCC
Source organism: Vulcanimicrobiales bacterium (assembly GCA_038244445.1). Lineage (GTDB taxonomy): Bacteria > Vulcanimicrobiota > Vulcanimicrobiia > Vulcanimicrobiales > Vulcanimicrobiaceae > JALYSX01. Next base: position 6,795 of record JBBRTL010000101.1, on the reverse strand, counting down.
CGGCGCCGGGGACGATCGCCGCGATCGCGGCCAGGATCCGCTCGCTGTTGAAGCTGAGGGTCTGGCTCCAACTGCTCGACCCGGTGACGATCGTGAGGACGCCCCGCTCGAGCTTGAACGGTCGCGAGTGGGCGGCCACACCCGCACCGACCAACTCCGTCCAGCGGCTACCGAGCGCCAGCACCGGCTCGGCCGGGGCGCCCGCGACCGGGGACCAGCCGGCCAGCGACTCCTGAAGCGATTTCATGCGGCCGGCGTCAGGGTGGCGGCTTGGACGTGCCAAGTCTTGGCCCCGCTCAAGCGCGGCGGGAGGTGGGTCGCGGTCACGAAGGCCTGCTCGAACTCACCGACCCCGTCCAAGAACGCATCGGCCCGCTGCTCGTCCAGTTCGGAGAGCACGTCGTCCAAGAGCAAGAGCGGCGCCTCGCCGGTCCGATCGCGCATGACGCTGTATTCGGCGACCTTGAGCGCGAGCACCGCCGTCCGCTGCTGGCCTTGCGAGCCGTAGGCCGCGAGCGATCCGTCGTCCAAGCCGAGCGCCAAGTCGTCCCGATGCGGTCCGACCAGCGCGACCTTGCGCGACCGCTCGGCGTCCGCGCGTTCTCGGAGGCGTGCGGCGAACGCGGCGGCGACGCCGTCCAGGGTTGGGACCTCGAACGGCACGTCGGGCGCGTACCGCACGTCGAGCCGTTCCGCTCGGTTCGACCAGCGGCCGTGGACTTCTGCGGCCGCGTGGGCAAGGGCGGTGACGTAGTGTGCACGCGCGAGCATCAATGCAGTGCCGGCTTCGATCAAGCCGTGATTGTAGATCGCGAGTAGATCTTCGTCCGGACGATCGTCTTTGAGGAGCGCGTTCTTCTGCGCGACCGTCTTCTGGTAGCGCGCGAGGTCGCGATAGTAGACCGGCTGCTCTTGCGCGAGCGCGACGTTGAGCATCCCGCGTCGCGCCGACGGCGAACCGCCGACGAGTTGCAGATCGGCCGGGACGAACGTGACCACGCGCGCGCGTCCGAGGAACGATGCGTAGCGCACGTTCTGTCCGTTGATCGTGTAGATCTTGCGCGTACCGCGCGGCGTCGATGCGATCGAACACGAGAGGCGCACCGTGCCGGCACGCACTTCGGCCAAGCCGGTGACGCTTGCGATCTCGCCGCCGCTATGGATCGCGTCGCTCTCCTTGCTCGTGCGGAACGACTTGCCGGTACCGAGCATCGCGATCGCTTCGAGCAGATTGGACTTGCCCTGTGCGTTCGCGCCGAGAAACACGTTCAACCCCGGCGCGGGTTCGAGATCGAGCGAACGATAGTTCCGGAAGTTCGCAAGCGAGAGCGTCGCGAGTTTCACGGAATTACATTCGGCCCTTCGTTGCGGAAAGGAACTACTGCCGGAGCGGCATGAGGACGTAGAGCTGCTGGGCGCCTTCGATGCCTTCGAGCGGGCGGATCGCGGCGGGCGAAAGCGGGCCGAGGAACTCGATAACGGTCTTGTCGGATTCGATGTGGTTGAGGATCTCGACCAGATAGCGCGCGTTGAACGCGATGGTGAGATCTTCGCCGGTCTGCTCGACTTCGAGTTCTTCATATGCGTTGCCCGAGATGTCGGACGACGCGGTCACGACGAGCGTCTGATTCGTGACCGCGAGCTTGATCATCGAAGCGCGGTCGCCGGCGACCAACTCCGCGCGACGGAGCGCACCTATCAGGGCTGGGGTCGAGACCGTCAGCGAACGGTCGAACTTCGCCGGGATGACTTGGTTATAGTTCGGGTACTGGCCATCGACCAAGCGGACCGTGATGGCCACATCTTCGGCCGCCATCTGTAACTGGTTCGCCTGCGCGCCGAGCGCGCTTACAGAGATCGTCTCACTACTGCCCAAGTTACGTGCGGCTTCGTTCAGCGCACGGGACGGGACGATGTATTTCTCGGCCCCGGTCACGCCCTCTTCGAGGGTGGTCGTGAACTTGGCCAGGCGATACCCGTCGGTCGCGACCATCGTGAGGTTGTTGCCTTCGATCTCGAGCAACGTACCCATCAGGACGGCGCCGCGCGCCTCTTCGCCGGAGGCTGCGAAGATGGTCGCGTTGATGCCGTCGCGGAAGCGCTTACCACCGATCGTGAAATGCGAGCCGCGCGCGGCCGCCGGCAGCGGCGGATATTCGTCGGCCGGGAGAGCGTGGAAGTCATAGTTGCTGCGGCCGCTCTTGACCGAGGCCCGGGTCGGCGTCCCGGAGAGTTCCAATAATCCGGGGGCCAGGTTCGCGAGATAGCCCGAGAAGAGTTTGGCCGGGACGGTGACCGAGCCGGCTTCGGCGATCTCGGCCTTAAAGGCGTGTTCGAGGGTCAGTTCCAGATCGGTCGCTCGGACGGCGATCTTGCCGTCTTCCGCCGAGAGGATGACGTTGGAGAGGATCGGTACGGTCGTATGCGCGTTGACGACCTTGCTCGCGGCACCCACGGCGCCGGCGATGTCCTTGGTATTACACGTAAACTTCATTCTCCACCGATCTTCTGCGGCGCTGTCCCGCGTCTTTTAATTATAGATAGAACGTAGACGTAGTAGTAGTGCGGTTCATTGCGGGGAGAACCGGAAATTCCTCGATGGTTATGCGGGTTTGCGCCCGGGACAACCTGTGGAGACTCGGTGCTGCGTATCCCCGCTTTCCCCCGTTCCGGATCCCCGGAGACTTATGCACGACGGAGGGCGAGCTTATCCACAAAAAAAGGGGCGCCGGTCAAGGCGCCTGACACATCCCGATCAGCTGTACGACGCGATTGCGATATGCTTCGTCCAATTGCATCTGTTCTTTAACCTTATTGCGCGAGTACATCACGGTCGTGTGATCTTTCTTGCCGAACGCGCGCGCGATGTTCGGCAAGGAATAATTGGTAAGTTCGCAGGCTGCGAACATCGCGATCTGTCGCGGTGCGGTGAGGCGTTGGTCGCGCCGCGGGTTGTCCATCTCTTTGACCGAGAGGCCGTGGGCGCTTGCGATCACTTCTTTTATACGGTTGATCGTGACCGGACGCTGCGGGGTCTGCTCGATCGAACTCTTGAGCACTTCGGCCGCGAGATCGACGGTGATGGTCGATTTCGTCAGGGATGCGTAAGCGACCACGCGGATCAGCGCGCCTTCCAGTTCGCGGATATTCGAGGGGACGACCTTGGCGATGAACGATGTCACGTCGTCCGGCACCGGCATCTTCTCGCTCTCGGCCTTCTTGCGCAGGATCGCTTCGCGCGTCTCGAGATCCGGGTTCTGCATGTCGGTCAGCAGGCCCCATTCAAAACGCGAGCGCAGGCGCGACTCGAGGGTCTGGATCTCTTTGGGCGGACGATCGCTCGAGATGACGAGTTGACGACCGGATTCGTGCAGCGCGTTGAACGTATGGAAGAACTCTTCTTGGGTGCCTTCCTTACCCTCGAGAAACTGGATGTCGTCGATCAACAACACGTCGACCAGGCGGTACTTGTTCCGGAACTCTTGGGCGCGGTTGTTCTGCAACGCCATGATGAACTCGTTGGTGAACTTTTCGCAGGCGACGTAGACCACCCGGGCGTTCGGGTTATCCATCATCACGCGATGACCGATGGCGTGCATCAGGTGGGTCTTGCCGAGACCGACGCCGCCGTAGAGGAAGAGCGGATTGTAGGCCCGAGCGGGGGCGCCGGCGACCGCCTGCGAGGCGGCGTGGGCGAACCGGTTGGACGTACCGACCACGAACTCTTCAAAGGTATAGCGCGGATTCAGGTTCGCCGTGCGGCGGTCGTCGCGGCCCGCGATCGAACCGGGCGCCGGAAGCTCGCTTGCTTCGAAGGCGTCGACATCGGTAGTGCCGGACTCCTCGACGACGGCGAACTCAAGCTCGATGCGCTCGCCGAAGATCTCGTCGAAGACGGTGACGATCTGCGGTTTGAGGCGGCCCTCGACCCATTCGCGCGCAAATTTGCTCGGAACGGCCAAAACCATCGTATTCCCGTCGAGCGAGACCGGGCGAATCGGTTTGATCCACATCTCGAAAATGGGTTTGGAAAACGCGCGCTCGAGCGGGCCGAGTGCCGTTTGCCAGAGATCTTTCGAGAGATTGGGATTGCCGATCGCCAAGGCCATGCGAGAGAACTCCGTCAACGAGAAGTACCGCTCCCATCGACAAAAGTCGATCGCACGGCACGCCGGTAAGGGCGGTCAAGTTGGCGTAACGGGGGTCCTCTCCTGCGGGTTCCATGCACGGAGTTATACACTTATCCACAGGCGACAATTGACGAGTTTTCGGGCCTTTCCGGTCGACTCCCAAGCCGTGAAACAAGCCCGTCAAATCGTGTGAAACGCCCGGAAATGCGAGCGAATTGCGGCCTCCTCCGGGCCTGAGAAGGATGCGCTATCCACAACCCTTTCCACAGGTGTGGAGAGAGAAACCCGGTTCCGAAAATAGGTCACTTTTCATCTTGACGCCGAGGGGTCGTCGCCACTATACTGACTTGCTGTGCGCCGCCGGTATCTGGCGGCATACGTTTTCTAGGAGCAGATCGTTATGAAGCGGACTTTTCAGCCGCACAACCGCCGTAAAAAGCGGGTCCACGGGTTCATGGAACGCATGAGCACCAAGAACGGCCGTCGCGTCCTCGCGCGTCGCCGTAAGAAGGGGCGTCACCGCCTGACGGTCTGATGCGGGCGTTCGTCAGCCTGCGTCGCCAGGTGGACTTCAGCCGTCTGCGTCAGCGCGGCCGGCGAGCCTCCATGGAAGCCTTCACCCTGTTCGCCGATCCGCAGCGCCCTCGCGAGCGCAGCGTGGTCGGCATTTCTGTCAATAAGACGGTCGGTATCGCGGTCGTGCGCAATCGCGTGCGCCGTCGGGTCGCGGCCATTCTGCAGGAGGCCCTGAGCGGCCGGGAGCCCCAGCGCCTGCTGGTGGTGGCCCGCCCCGCCGCCGCCGCCGTCCCCTTCGAGGCGCTCCGCGCCCAACTCCTCAAGGCCCTCGGCCTAGGGACCGCCTGATCGTGCGCTGGGTTCTGCTCGCGCTGCTGCGGGTCTACAAGGCCATCGTCTCGCCCCTCTTCCCGCCGGCTTGTCGATTCTATCCGAGCTGTTCGCAGTACGCGGCGGGGGCAATCGAGAAACATGGGGTGGTGCGCGGCGGTATTCTGGCCGCAAAGCGATTAGCTCGTTGTCATCCTTTTCATCCCGGCGGCGTCGATCCGGTGCCGTGATCGATCCCGCTGAAAGGCCCCGTCTTGCACCTACTCCTGGCTAACTTCCTCGACCCGATCGTCCTCGGGCTTGGAACGGTCGTCGACTTCATCCATCGTTTCGTCCCCAACCTCGGCGTCTGCTTGGTCATCCTCGCGCTCTTGATCCGCACGCTCTTCTGGCCGCTCAATACGGCCCAGTTCAAAGCGATGATGGCGATGCAGAAGATCGCGCCGCAGATGAAAAAGCTGCAAGAGAAGTACGCCAAGAGCGATCCTCAGCGCTACCAAAAAGAGACGATGGAACTCTACAAGACCGCCGGCGCGAATCCGCTGGCGGGCTGTTGGCCGATGCTGCTGCAGTATCCGGTGATCATCTCCGTCTACTACATGGTCATCAACCCGTCGATGCACAAGCCGCATCCGTTGCCGTCGCCGTACGAGCACACGTCGTTCCTGTGGGTCAACCCGAGTTCGCCGGTCCTGCACTTCTTTGGGCAGAACGTCTTCGGCGCGAGCCTCGCGCATCCGGACCTGATCCTCATCCTGCTCTATGCCGCGTCGATGTACGTCTCGATGCGCTTCACGACGATGCCGCCGGCGGATCCGTCGCAGGCCAATCAGATGAAGATCATGCAGATCATCTCGCCGCTGATGATCGGCTTCTTCGCCTTCAAGTACGCTTGGCCGTCGGCGATGGTGGTGTACTGGCTCGCGTTCAACATCTTCACGATGGGGCAGCAGTTCTATCTGCTCCGCAAGTACCATCAGCCGCTCTCGATCCTCGATAGCGAGCACGCCATCACCGAGAACGTTTCCGTCCCCGCAAGTGCGCCGGTCGCCCTCAAGAGCGGGAACGGCCCTTCGACGAACGGCTCGAAAAAGAAAAAGAAAGGCGCCAAACGATAATGCTTTACGAAGACGATTTCGAGTTCGAGGAACAACCCAAGAATCTGCGCGATCGAGCCGTGCCGGGCGAACGACGCGGCAGCGGTGGCGGAGGCGGCCGGGCTGGCGGCTACGGCGGCGGATACGGCGGCGGCCCGCGCGGCCCGCGTCGCCCGTATACCAACCAGCACAAGGCGACCGCATTGCCGGACGACGCGAAGCCGGCCCGCGAGTTGCTCGGCACGTTGCTTGAGAACATGGGCCTCGCGAACGTCGAGATCGCCTACATCCCGCGTCCCGAGGGCGAGTATCTCGAAGTCTCCGGTCCCGACCTCGCGATGCTGATCGGCCGTCACGGCAATACCCTCGAAGCGATCAACCTGCTCTTCAACAACATCATCAACGCCGGCACTCGCAACGCGCGCCGCTACTTCACGATCGACGCCGAGGGCTACCGCGCGCGGCGCGCCGACGATCTCAAGGAGCTGGCCTTCGCGAGTGTCGAGCTGGCGGTCCGCACCAAGACGGCCCAAAAACTCGAACCGATGCTTCCGTCGGAGCGTAAGATCGTCCACATGACCCTGCAAGAAGACGAACGCGTCCGCACCGAGTCCGAAGGCGTCGAACCCGAACGCCGCTTGGTCATCTTCCCGGTCTAGGCTCGTGTTGGTGGCCGTCCCTCGACTACGGTGCTTCGCACCGTAGCGGCGAAACCGCGTAGT
>JBBRTL010000100.1:0-9258 GCA_038244445.1 Vulcanimicrobiales bacterium | reverse complement strand
CAAATGGAAGCCCGGCGATCGGCTGGCGCACGAGAACGGCAGGTTCGTGCAGAAAGATGACCTCAACGTCGATGCGGTCGTCACCGTTTTCCCCGAGGGTGCCATCGGTGACGCATCCTCGCAGACGATGCTCGTCCGTCTACCCAACGGCCTCGGCGCAAGCGTCGACGGGTACGTCGCGTATTCGAAGATCTGCACGCACGCCGGCTGCCCGGTCGCGCTCTATCGTGCCCAGAGTCATCAACTGCTGTGTCCGTGTCATCAATCCGTCTTCGACGTGGTCGACGCGGGAAAGGTGGTTTCCGGGCCGGCCGATCACGCGCTTCCGCAGTTGCCGATCGAGATCGATGCCGCGGGGTACCTGCGCGCAAAGGGCGACTTCCCGGTTCCCGTCGGCCCGGGTTTCTGGGAGCGTCCGTCGAGCGGATGACCGGGATCGAGCGGTTCGTATTGTGGCTCGACGACCGGCTGGGGACGGCGCACTTCATCAAGCACGCGCTGCGCAAAGCCTTCCCGGACCATTGGTCGTTCATGCTCGGCGAGATCAATCTCTACTGCTTTATCGTGTTGCTCGCTACCGGGACGTTTCTCGCGTTCAACTTCGATCCGTCCCCGGCGAAGCTGGTCTACCAAGGGCCGTACCATTTGCTCGATGGCATCACGATGTCGACCGCGTATGCCTCGGCGCTGCACTTGAGCTTCGCGGTGAACGCCGGACTCTTGATACGCCAGATCCACCATTGGGCCGCGCTCGTCTTCGTGGCCGGGATCGTGACGCACATGGCGCGCGTCTTCTTCACCGGAGCGTTCCGCAACCCGCGGGAGTTGAACTGGCTGATCGGGGTATTGTTGTTCATCCTCGCGATGGGCGAGGGCTTCACCGGCTACTCGCTCCCGGACGATCTGCTCAGCGGCATTGGACTACGCATCGCCGATTCGGTGCTGCTCTCGATCCCCTTCGTCGGCACGTGGGGCTCGTCTTTGCTACTCGGCGGAGCCTTTCCGGGTCCGCAAATGGGGCCGCGGCTGTTTACCGCACACGTCTTCTTGTTGCCCGCAATCATCGCCGGCACGATCGCGATTCACCTGGCGATCCTGTGGCGGCAGAAGCACACGCAGTTCCCCGGACCGGGGCACACCGAAACCAACGTCGTCGGCTCGCCGCTGTTCCCGAACTATGCGGTAAAATCGGCCGCGCTCGGTTTCGGAACCGTTGCGACCCTGGCCGCGCTCGGCGCATTCGTGCAGATCAACCCGATCTGGCTCTACGGCCCGTACGTACCGTATCTGGCGGCATCGCCCGCGCAGCCCGACTGGTACGTGGGCTGGCTCGACGGTGCGCTGCGCATCAGTTGGCCCTGGTCGATCCACGTCTTTGGGCATTTGATTCCCTCGCCATTTTTTCCGGGCCTGCTGCTCCCGGGGGTGCTCTTCATCATCCTCTTCGGCTGGCCGTTCATCGAGCGGGCCATCACCAAGGATCGCGCGCCGCACCAGTTGCTCGATCGTCCGCGCGACGTGCCGTGGCGCACCGGCGTTGGCGTCGCGCTCTTCGTCCTAGCCTTAGGTCTGACGCTTGCGGGCAGCGACGATGTGCAGGCGCGCTACCTGCACCTTCCGATCGATGTGTTGACGATCGTCTACCGATGGTTCTGCATCCTCGCGCCGTTGGTCGCATTCTTCGTCGCACGTGCGTTCGCAAACGATCTGCGCAGAAGACACGGCGTGCAGCAGGCGCCGCGCGTGCGGCTGCGCCGCAACGAACAGGGCGGGTTCGACGACGAGTCGATTCCGTGATCGCGGCGTCGCTCGGTGTGGCCACGATCGTCGCCTATCTGGTGGCCGTGCGAGCGTATGGCATTCGATATCCTTTGCGCCGATTCTCGGCGCTGCGCGTCGGCTGCTTCGTGGCGGGCGTCGCGGTCATGGGTGCCGCCCTCCTTCCACCGGCCGATGCCCTCGCCGACCGATCCTTCGCGGCGCACATGGCGCAACACCTCATCTTGACGCTCGTCGGTCCGCCGCTGTTGCTTTTGGGCGCACCGCTGCTGTTGTGCGTGGCCTTGGCGCCGGCGCGCATCGCGCGCGCGATCGCGCAGGTCGTGCAGCGCTCGCCGGTTCGCGCCCTCTTTTCGCCCGTCTTCGCATGGCTATTCTACGTGACGACGCTCTGGGCGGTGCACCTGTCGCCGCTCTATGAAGCCGCGCTGCAACACGAATGGGTCCACGGTTTCGAGCACGCGCTCTTCGTCGTCGCCGCGATGCTGTTCTGGATGCCGGTCGTACAGGTCGGCTACGTACCCTGGCCGCTTTCGTACGCCGCGCGCACCCTGTACCTGTTCCTGGCCATCCCGCAGGGGGCGTTTTTGGGTCTCGTGATCTACTCTACGCGATACGCGCTCTATCCGCACTACGCGCTCGGAAGGCCTCTGGCGCAAGCGTTGCTCGATCAGCAAAACGGCGGCGTAATAATGTGGATGGCGGGCGGACTCGTGCTGCTCGTCGCCTTCATCACCACGATCGGCGTTTGGGCTGCCAACGAACGCGCTGCAGCGCTCGCGCCATGGCGCTAGCGGCGGGCTCCGTCGTACGACGAAGCGCGACCGACCTCGCCGCGAATGTCGAGCCGCGCGAGCAAGAGATGATAGTACAGCATTCCACGCTGGGGCCCGAGCGCATCGAGCACGCTCCCGACGTCGAGTGGCGCCGAACCCGCAACCAGTGCAAGGTTGGCGGCGACGCTCGAATCGTTCATCGGAAAGACGTCGAGCCTACCCAGCCCGCGTAGCAGAATGACCGTGGCCGTCCATTGACCGATCCCTTTGATCGAGGTGAGGAGCATGGCGGCCTCGGCGCTGGTGCGTTCCTCGAGCATCGCCTCGCCGAGCGCGCCGGAGGCCAAGGCTTCGCCCACGCGTCGCAGCGTTGCGATCTTTTGCGCGCTCAAACCGGCGGCACGAAGAACGTCGTCGTTCGCTCGAAGCAGGCTGTCCGCAGTCGGGAAGGCGTGCAACATGACGTCGTCGTGACGGACCACCGGAGAACCGAGCGCAAGGATCAGTCGCCGCAGAATTGCGGTTGCCGCCGCGAGGCTCACCTGCTGGAAGACGATTGCGTTGACGCAGGCCTCCCAGAGGGTCGGATAGCGCGGCGGCTTGACACCGCGTGCGCGCACGGCCAACGGTCGCAGCCACGGAATGCGCGCCGCGGCCCGGTTGAAGTGCGTGAGGGTGCGGTCGGTGCCGAGCATGCGGCGAACGACCGCCAACGCCCGCTGATGCGCCGCCGGTTCGCCCTCGAGCGTCACGGCCAGAGCGTCCGGTCCCTTCGGAGAGACGCGCACCAGCAGCGGTTGCTCGAAATGGCCGAGCACCCGGAGATACTCACCGTCCGGTGTGTATACGTCCACGATATTTGAAGACAGGCGCCGCAGCACGGTCACGGTAAGGTCGAGCCGATACGGCTTCGCGACGGGTAGTTCGTACTGTTGAATCGTGAGCGCCATGGCCTAGCGTGAATCTGCCTCGGCCGGTAATTAGTCCTGCTTCACAGCCGTTTTGATTGAATGCGCACAGATGTGCGCCTGCCGCTGGGTTACATGTGATGTAAGTGGGAATAGAGATAGTATGACCTCTATCGCAGGGCGTGAGGTGCGGTGCGCAGCTTTCGCTTGATCTCGCAAGAGGCGCTCACGTTCCGGTGTTCGCAGGCATTAGCTTCGATGTACAAGCTGAGCCCGTACGTATGGCGCGAAGACGGCAGGTTCGATCTCCTGCTGCGGATCGTCAACCATTCCGACGTTCCATCGGAGAAGATCGCGCGGATCCATTACGGCAGGTCGAGCGATGGACTGACGTTCACGTTAGACGACGAGCCAGTTATCGCACCGGGGCCGGATGTGCCGCATTCGTTCGATAGCGGCGGCTGCGAAGACCCGACGCTGGCTTACGTGGATGGAACGTACTACGTCTATTATAGCGGATGGAACGAGCATCTCAAGCGCGGCAGCCTGCTGCTCGCAACCGGTCCCGACGTCCATCACCTCCAGAAGCGCGGTATCGCGCTGGCAAGTTCCGAGCGCGTCGCGAATCCAAAAGAGGCGACCATCGCACGTGTCGACGACGGCACCTGGCGCTTGTTTTTCGAGTACGCACACGAAGGCAAATCGAAGATCGGTCTTGCGCGATCGGCGAGCGTCAGCGGTCCGTGGGATGTGCTCGAGGCGCCTTTTGATGCTCGACCCGGCACGTGGGAATCTTGGCATCTGAGCACCGGCCCGATCTTGGAAGCGAACATGGAAGAGCCGGTGATGTTCTATAACGGCGCGGCGGAGAACGCGCACTGGCGCATCGGATGGACGATCTTTACGGCAGACTACGCCCGGGTGCTCGGCCGATCGGCAGTGCCGCTGGTGTTGCCTCATACCGAACGCCACGACCAGGACACCGACATCGCGTTCGCCGCATCGGCCGTCGAGGTCGACGGCGACGTGCATCTGTACTATTCCGTCGCCGACCAATACTGCATGCGTGCCATTATCCGCCATGAGGACACAACATCATAATGCCTACTAAGAAAGCACCATCCTTCAAGACGATTCCCGCCGGGACCGCCGTGACGTGGCACTATCGCAGTGCGATCGGTCACGGTACCGTTACCGGCGTCCACAAGCGCGGTACGACGGCCGACAACACGATGTACTCGATCACGGAGCACGATCACCACCCCGGCGAGCCGGCGGTCGTGTTCCATTCGGGCAAAGCATTGACCCGCGCGAAGACGTGAAGCGAGCCGCCGTCAGTTCAGAGGGTCGAGTGCCGGTTTGTCTCAAAGCGCACGGATTCGCGGCGTCGCTTCCGATTATGCTGTAACTCCGGGACAGAGCGTCTCGAGCTTCATTAACGAGGGAATATTGTGATCACCGTAGTCGTTCTCGTGGCCATCGTTGCCGTTGTCGTGTTCCTCGCGCTGATCGGCGCGACCGTGAAAATTCTTCGCGAATACGAAAGGGCCGTGATCTTTACGCTCGGCCGATTTGAAGCCGTGCGAGGACCCGGGCTCGTCCTGCTGTGGCCATTCGTGCAGGAGATGGTCCGGGTGGACTTGCGCATCGTGGTAATGGAAGTCCCGACGCAGGACGTGATCTCGCGCGACAACGTCTCGATGAAAGTGGATGCAGTGCTCTACTTCCGGGTCGTGGATGCGGCAAAAGCCATTATCCAGGTCGAACACTTCCTTCCCGCTACGAACATGCTCGCGCAGACGACGTTGCGTTCGGTGCTTGGCGAACACGAACTCGACGAGATGCTCTCCGAGCGGAACAAACTCAACGCAGACGTCAAAACCATCGTCGACGCGCAGACCGAGGCGTGGGGAATCAACGTGAGTAACGTGGAGATCAGGACCGTGGAACTCACCGAGAACATGATCCGCGCGATCGCAAAACAAGCCGAGGCCGAACGTGATCGGCGGGCGAAGATCATCCATGCCGAAGCCGAGTTTCAAGCCGCGCAGACCTTGGCCGACGCCGCGCAGATCCTCGGAAGCACGTCTGCGGCGATGCAGCTACGCTACCTCCAGACCCTGACCGAGGTCGGCGGCGAAAACAACTCCACGATCATCTTCCCGATGCCCATCGACATCGTCAAGCCATTTCTCGAGATACTCGAGAAGCAGGCACGCGGTGCGTCTGCCGGCGGTGCGCCGGACGCTAGCGCGTAACGGCGGCGCGACCCGTCGCCGAGGCCGCCGCTTGGTTGTTTGGAGTCGAAAGGACGATCGGACGCACTCGTTTATGCTCTTGCGTCGCCGGGTATCTACGAGGAGTTAGAGATAGGGGAAGACGTTGACGACAAGTGATTTTCTCTTGGAACGGCTTGCGGAGTGGGGCGTCTATCGCGTCTTCGGCTATCCGGGCGACGGTATCAACGGCATCATGGGTGCGTTCGATCGGATCGGCGATAAACTTTCATTCGTTCAGGTCCGGCACGAAGAGATGGCTGCCTTCATGGCGTGCGCGCACGCGAAATTCACCGGACAGACCGGCGTCTGTCTCGCGACGTCGGGGCCGGGCGGGGTTCATCTGCTCAACGGACTCTACGACGCGAAGATGGACCATACGCCGGTGGTGGCGATCGTCGGTCAGGCGGCCACGAGCGCGCTCGGATCGTCCTATCAACAGGAAGTCGATCTGCAAGTTCTCTTGCAGGACGTTTCGGAGTACGTCACCACGGTGACGTCGCCGATCGCGATGCGGCATGCGCTGGATCGGGCGATGCGGGTGGCGGCCTCGACGCGGGGCGTCGCGTGCATCATCGTACCGAAGGACGTACAGGAGATGAAAGCGGTGCCGAAGCCGCCGCACAAGCACAACACCGCCCACAGCAGCATCGGCTATTCGTCGCCCGTGGTGGTGCCGACCGACGCGGACTTGCGGCGCGCCGCCGATCTGCTCAACGCCGGCAAGCGCGTGGCGATGTTGGTCGGACAGGGCGCGAAAGACGCAATCGACGAGTTGATCGCGGTCGCCGACAAACTCGGGGCGGGCGCGGCTAAGGCGTTGCTCGGTAAGGCGGTGCTGCCGGACGATCTGCCATGGGTGACGGGTACGCTCGGCTTGCTCGGCACGAAACCCAGCAGCGACATGATGAACGACTGCGACACGTTGCTGATGGTCGGGACGTGCTATCCGTACGCCGAGTTTCTCCCGAAGGAAGGGCATGCACGCGGCGTCCAGATCGATATCGACGGCCGTAACATCGGGCTGCGTTTCCCGACCGAGGTGAATCTGATCGGCGATAGCCGGGCGACGCTGGCGGCGTTGCTACCGCTGCTCGAGCAGAAGACGAGCACGGCGTGGCGCGACAAGATCGCCGAGCACCGCAAGGCCTGGGACGAAGACGAAGCGGCTCGCTCGCAGGTGACCGGCGATCAGGTCAATCCGCAACTGGTCTTCGTCGAACTCTCGAAGCGGTTGCCGTCCAACGCGATCGTCACCGGCGATGCCGGCACGGCCACGAACTGGTTCGCGCGTAACGTGCAGATGCAGCGTGGCATGAAGGCCTCGCTCTCGGGAAGCCTGGCGACGATGGGCGGCGCCGTGCCGTATGCCATCTCGGCCAAGTTCGCCTATCCGGACCGGACGGTGGTCGCCTGCACCGGCGACGGCGCGATGCAGATGAACGGCACCGCCGAACTGCTGACGGTCGCGAAATACTGGAAGACCTGGAGCGACCCGCACCTGATCTTCCTGGTGCTCAACAACAGCGACCTCAATCAGGTCACTTGGGAGATGCGGATCGAATCCGGCAATCCGAAGTACGAAGCCTCGCAGGATTTGCCGGCGTTCAATTACGCGCGGTATGCCGAATCGATCGGGCTGACCGGCATCCGGATCGAGAAGACGGAAGACATCGCGGGCGCCTGGGATCGCGCGCTGGCCTCGGAGCGGCCGGTCGTGGTCGACGCGGTGGTCGACCCGAACATCGCGCAACTCCCGCCGCACATCACCTTGGAACAGGCGCACCATCTGTTCTCGGCCCTGCGCAAGGGCGACCCCGACGGCGCGAGCGTCGTCAAAGAGAGCATCAAGAGCGTTCTCGCGGGTGTCCTGCCGCAGACCACCTCGTGAGCGCGGCGGCGAGTGGGTCGCGCCTCGACGTTCCGGTCCGTTCGCTCGAGGTGCGGGCCTATCGGGTCCCGACCGAGGGCGGCCCCGAATCGGACGGAACGATCGTCTGGGACGCGACCACGATGGTCTTCGTGCGCGTCGAAGCGGGCGACGCGTACGGAATCGGCTATTCGTACGCCGACGGCGCGACCGCGACGCTGGTGCGCGAGACGCTGCACGACGTGGTGGTCGGCAGCGACGCCGGCGATACGACCAAGACCTGGACGGCGATGAGCGCCGCCGTGCGCAATCTCGGCCGCGACGGGATCGCTTCGATGGCGATCTCGGCGGTAGATGTCGCTCTGTGGGATCTGCGCGCGAAGCTGCTCGGCGCGCCGCTCTGCGGGTTGCTCGGCATGGCGCGCCGCGAGGTGCCGGTCTACGGTAGCGGCGGCTTCACCTCGTACGACGTGCCGAAGCTGCGCGATCAGCTCGGCGGCTGGGTGCGTGACGGGATACCGCGGGTGAAGATGAAGGTCGGGCGCGATCCCGACGAGGATGTGGCCCGCGTCCGTGCGGCGCGCGAAGCGATCGGCGATGCCGAACTGTACGTCGATGCGAACGCCGCGTATACGCGCAAGCAGGCCGCGGCGTACGGGCTCGCGTTCGCGGAGTCGAACGTGAGCTGGTTCGAAGAGCCGGTCTACCACCAGGATTTCGCGGGCTTGGCCGAGGTGCGGGCAGGTTCGCCGGCCGGCATGGAGATCGCTTCGGGAGAGTACGGTTACGGCTTGGATCACTTCGCGCGGATGCTGGAGTATGGTGCGGTCGACGTGCTGCAGGCCGATGCGACGCGCTGCGGTGGCTTCACCGGGCTGCTTGCGGTCGATGGCCTGTGTCGTACGAACGGCATGCCGCTCTCGACCCACTGCGCCCCGCACCTGCACCTGCACGCCGGAGCGGCGATGGCGTCGCTGCGGCACATGGAGTATTTCTTCGACCACGCGCGGATCGAGCGGATGTTCTTCGACGGTGCGGAGGCGCCACGGAACGGGGCGCTCTCGCCCGATCTCTCGCGCCCTGGCATCGGCCTCGAACTGCGCGCGAAGGATGCGGAACGCTATGCTTGCTGACATCGAGACGCTCGAGAGCGGCTTGCGCGCGGTCGTTCGAGGCGAGGTGCGGACCGACGACGGCAGTCGCGCGCTGTACTCGACCGACGCCTCCAACTACCGGCAGGTGCCGGTCGCGGTGGTGTTGCCGCGGGATGCGCGCGACGTAGAGGCGGCGGTCGCAGTCTGCGCGCGCCACGACGTCCCGATCTACGGGCGCGGCGGGGGAACCGACCTCGCGGGCAGTTCGTGCAACGCGGCGGTCTGCTTCGACTTCTCCAAGTACATGCACGGCGTCACCGCGATCGATTTCGAGGCCAAACGCGCGACCGTCGAACCGGGCTGCGTGCTCGACGATCTGCGCGACCGGGCGGAGACGCACGGCCTGACCTTCGGCCCGGATCCGGCGACGCACAATCGCAATACGCTGGGCGGAATGATCGGCAACAACTCGTGCGGGATGCACGCGCAGATGGCCGGCAAGACCGATGCAAACGTCGAGGAGCTGGAGATCCTGACCTACGACGGGCTGCGGCT
>JBBRTL010000099.1:0-9273 GCA_038244445.1 Vulcanimicrobiales bacterium | reverse complement strand
CGTCACGCGGCAATAAGAAGCGCTGCTCGGATGCCGGATGATACGCACCACGAACGTCGTGGCACCGGCATCGTCGGCCATTAGTAGTAGAACGACACGTTGTCGGTACAGATGTTGACGTCGGAGATCACGCGTTTCGTCGAGTCGGAGTAGACCGCGCGCACGTCGTACATGCAGGAATCGTCGTCATCGTGGAAGCGGATCGTGCGGGCATCGCCCGGGGCGATCACGTCGTCGTCGCCGAGGACGTCCTCTTCCCACGTATTGTGGGAGTGCTTCGAGACGTTCAGGGTGACGATCGTATGGTCGCCCTTGTTGTAGACCTTGAAGTCCCGGGAATCGGCGGCGGAGGCATGGGCCGCCGGGACGAGCGCGACCAGGAGGGCGGCCGAGAGGAGTATGCGCGAGAGGGTTCGGACCATGGTGGACTCCTTGTGAAACGGGCGATTGCCCCTAGACTAGGGTCCGGCTCTCTCTGAAGTCTCAATTCGTGTTGTATAGTAAGCCGATGCAACGTCTCTCGTCCCGCGGGCGCCTTATCGCCCTGCTCGTCATCGCCTTGCTCGTCCGCCTGGCGTTCGTGCCGAATGCCGGCTTCAGCATCGACGTCGGGGACTTCCAGGCCTGGGCCTCGCAGCTGGCAGGCGGCTCGTTCGCGACGTTCTATCCGACCGGGGGGCACGGATTCGCCGACTACCCTCCGGGCTATCTGTACGTGCTCTGGCTGATCGGGCACGTCTACGCGCTCCTGGCGCCGCACGGGAACTCCGGACTCTTCCTGGCGCTGGTGAAGGCGCCCGCGATCCTGATGGACCTGTTCGATGCGGCCGTCCTCTACGCGCTCGTGCGCCGCTACGCAAGCGAGGCCTGGGCCTTCGGCGCGGCCGCCATCTTCGCGCTCAATCCGGCCGCGATCTTCGTCTCCTCCGCATGGGGACAGGTCGACTCCGTCTCCGGCGGCCTCGCGTTGTTGGCCGTCTACTGGATGGTGCGCGCTGCCGATGCCGATGCCGACTCGGTCTGGTTCGCGGTCGAGGCCTGGATCGCACTCGCCGCATCCGTGCTCGTGAAGCCGCAGGCCGCCGTGCTCGCGCCGCTCTTCATCGCGTTCGCGTTTGCGGGCCGCCGCGAGCGCATCGACCGGCGCATCCTCGCGACCGTCGGCGGCATCCTGGCCGCCTTCATCGTCGCCGCGCTGCTCGCGCGGCCGTTCCATCCGGACGGCAACTCGATCGACGTGTTGATCTGGCTCAAGGGCATCTACTTGGCCGGCTACGATGGCTATCCGTACAACTCGGTCAACGCTTTCAACCTCTGGACGGTCGCACGTCCCTTCTGGCTACCCGACTCGCAGCCGATCGTCTTTCTCACGCAACACGTCTGGGGCCAACTGCTCTTCGCCGGCGCCACCGTTCTGATTCTCTGGCGCTATCTCCAGAAGCGCACGACCGAATCGTTCGTGGAGGCGAGCGCGCTGATCGCGTTCGCGTTCTTCATCCTGATGACGCGCATGCACGAGCGCTACGTCTTCGATGCACTCCTCTTGCTCTGCGCGTGCATCTCGTTCGGCCGACGCTATCTGATCGCGACGATCGCGGTCACGGTGACGCTCTTCGCGAATCTTGCCTATTCGCTCGAGTATCTGAAGGCGGTCACTCCACCCGGCCTGCCCGGCGTCAATGCGGTCGACATCTGGGGCGCCGGCGACCATCTGCTCTCGCTGCTCAACGTCGCGGCGTTCTTCATCCTCGGCTTCGTCTATCTCAACGGCGAGGCCGGCGAGGCGAGCGACTCGATCGCGCTGCCGAAGTTCGCCTGGCCGAAGGCACCGCCCCGCGCCGAAGGTGATCCGAAAGAAGGGACGCTCGGCCTGCTCTGGCCGCTCGACTACGTGCTCTCGATCGGCATCGGGTTGGCGTCGTTCGTCCTGCTCTTCATCAACTATTGGTTCCCGGCAGACAAGATCTTCGACGAGATCTACTTCGCGCGCGCGGCCGAGAACTACTTGACGCGCAACTACATCTACGAGAGCACTCATCCGCCCGTCACTAAGCTCCTGATCACGCTCTCGACCTGGATGTTCGGCGGCATGGCGCATGGCGACACGTCGTACGGGTGGCGCTTCCTCGACGTCGTCGCGGGCGCCGTGGTCGTCTGGCTGCTTTACGTCTTTGCCAAGCGGATCACCGGTTCGACGCTGTTTGCCTCGTGCGCCGCTATCTTGCTCGCGCTCGACGGACAGCACTTCGTCCAGTCGCGGATCGCGACGCCGGAAGCGTTCGTCGCGCTCTTCTCGCTCGCTGCGATCTATGCGTTCTACCGTTTCTGGATCGCCTCGCAAGAGCGCGAGACGCCGCCCTTCGAACTCGCGGCGGTCCTCGTCACCCTGAAGGCTCGCGGGGTCGGCGTTCTCGGCTCGATCGTGCTCTCGATCGGGGTCGTTCTGCTTCGATTCCCGACCGAGGCGTTCTCGACCAAGGTCGTACTCGTCGTCTACATGACGACCGGGTTCTATCTGGTCTACCGCCTGCTGCTGGAGGGACGCCTACTCAAGCGCTCGTCGAAGCCGCACGCTGCCGATCTCTGGCTCGCGCTCTTCTCGATCTTCGCGGCGCTGCTGGTCACCAGCAAATGGTACGGCGTGATGGTCTACGGCGTCGCGGTGGTCGTGCTCGCGCTCGTCACGCTCCAACCGGTCTTCCGCACCTTCCGCGAAGAGTATCTCAACCGCGCGCGCGTGCCGTACGCGTGGGGAACGCCGTTCGGCTTCCGGCTCGACGTGATCTTCTGCGCCGTGCTGTTCGCGCTCGGATCGATCTACGCGCTCGCCTACATCCCGCACTTCATCGGCCTCAAAGATCTGCCGCAGAGTCCGCCGCGCGCGTACACGGTCACCGACGTCGTCGACATGCAGTACGGCGCGTTCGAGTATCACGATCACCTGGTCGCGACGCATCCGTATCAGTCGGTCTGGTGGCAGTGGCCGCTCGACATCCGTCCGGTCATGTACTACGCCAAGTACGGCGGCAGCGGCGACCACGTGACGGTCGGCTACATCTACTCGTTGCCCAATCCGATCATCCTCTGGTTCGGCGTCTTCGCGGTGCCGTTCGTCGGATGGCTTGCGTGGCGAGAACGGAACAAGGGTTACGCGCTCGTCGTGATCGCGTACCTCGCGCAATGGCTACCGTGGATCGAGACGCCGCGCATCGCCTGGAACTACCACTTCTACGTGAACGTCGCGCTGATCTGCATGTGCAACGCGATCGCGCTACAACAGGCCTGGAAGCGCGGCTGGAAGGTCCCGGCGATCGCCTACGTGGTCCTGGTCGCGGCCGCGTTCGCGTTCTTCTATCCGATCCTGGCCGGCGTGGTCACGCCGATGTGGCAAGTCCAGATGCGTCAGTGGCTCCACTCGTGGAGCTAGGGGCCCGAGGTGCTTTGACGTAGCACCGAGTCGAGGTGCCGACCATCGGTCCTTCGGCCTATGCCCCTCTCAATATCCCCCGCGCGCCTCGGTGGCGCGTCGGACGCGGGGACCGAAGCGCTCGATCGTCCATTCGAGTGCGCGCCAGAGGCCGATCGCTTCGAGCATCGGGTTCAGGAAGTTCGTGCCCGCGCAGAAGTGCGAGGCGAACGGATTCTTGTGATGACGCGCGTGGTGCGCGGGCGACTGCAGCACGCCGACGGATTGCAGTGCGCGCACGACCCGCGGCACGTTCGAGCTGTGGGCCCAGCGATGGACCTGGTTCGAGTGCGACAGCAAGAGCGCGACCAGATACGGCTCCCACGCATGGACGTGAAAGATCGCAAACGCACCGGCGGCGATCCCCGCGAGCACGATGCAGACGCCGTTGGTCTGCCAGTACGTGCCGGCGCGGATCGAACCCGGACGGCGATGATGCTCGATGTTGTCGCGCACGATGACGCGATCCATGAACTCCGAGCGCCCGAGCGATAGCCAGGTATCCTCGGCCCAATGCATGAGCCCGGTGAGAAAGTCGGCGGCCAGGACACACCCGCCGAACAGGGCGAGATCGACGATGATTGAGGTGAACGTTTCCATGCAAGGAGCGTAGCCGCGTCGGATACCCGCGCGCGTCCGTAAGACTACGGAGCCACGACCTTTGTCTATCGGTCCGAAATGATATACAATGTATATTATGGATGTCACCGTATCGAAGTGGGGAAATAGCCTCGGAATCCGCATTCCGAAGGCGGTCAGCCTGGATCTCGGGCTCCGAGAAGGGTCAACCCTCTCCCTTGAAAGCGCGGCGGATGGCTATCTCCTACGGCCGGCGCAACCGAAAGTCTCCTACCTTATCGGGGACCTCGTCGCGCAGATGCGACCTGAGAACCAGCACCCCGAAATCGACTGGGGTGACGACGTGGGCGCCGAACGCCTCGAAGACGAGGGATGGTGAGCGCGCCGAAGAGAGGCGACATCCTCCTGATCGATCTTCGTCCGGGCATGGGCTCGGAACAACTCGGTGGTCCGCGGCCATGCGTGGTCGTCTCAGGATCGGAATACAACGCCCACTCGGATGTCGTCACGATCTGTCCGATGACGCGTCAGCGCAAAGGCTGGCCCTTCGAGGTCCCTTCGGCCTACTGCGGAATCGATGGAGCGGTCCTCGTCGATCACGTCCGAACGATCGACCGCATCGCACGCGGCGCCCGCATCATCGGGACGCTCGACAGCGCGACGATGGAGCACGTTCTCGCAAAACTCCAAGCGCTTCTCTTTCAATAGGATTTCATGCAGTACGTCTATCAGATGCACCGGCTCAGCAAGATGGTGCCGCCCAAGCGCCAGATCCTCAAAGATATCTCGCTGAGTTTCTTCCCCGGCGCCAAGATCGGGATTCTCGGAACGAACGGCTCGGGCAAATCGAGCCTGCTCCGTATCATGGCCGGGGTCGACGCCGAGTTCGACGGAGAGGCCCAGGCCATGCCGGGCATCTCGATCGGCTTCCTCGAGCAAGAGCCCAAGCTGGATCCGGAAAAGACCGTCCGCGAGACCGTCGCCGAAGCGCTCGGCGAAGTCAACGCCGCCCAGAAGCGCTTGGATGAAGTGTACGCGGCGTACGGCGACGAGACCGCCGACTTCGACGCACTCGCAGCAGAACAGGCCAAACTCGAAGCGATCATCTTCGCGCAGGGCGGCAACGACGTCGACCAGCAGCTCGAGATCGCGGCCGATGCGTTACGCCTGCCGCCTTGGGATGCCAAGATCGGCCCGCTGTCGGGCGGCGAGAAGCGGCGCGTCGCGCTCTGCCGGCTGCTGCTCTCCAAACCCGACATGCTGTTGCTTGACGAACCTACCAACCATCTCGATGCGGAGAGCGTCGAGTGGCTCGAACAGTTCCTGGTACGATTCCCGGGCACGGTCGTCGCCGTCACCCACGATCGCTACTTTCTCGACAACTCGGCCGAGTGGATCCTCGAACTCGATCGCGGCCGCGGTATTCCGTGGAAGGGCAACTACTCGTCCTGGCTCGATCAGAAGCAAGAGCGTCTCGCCTCCGAAGAAGCCACCGAGTCGGCCCGCCAAAAAGCGCTCAAACGCGAACTCGAATGGGTCCGCCAGAACGCCAAGGGACGACAGAGCAAGAGCAAGAGCCGCATGGCCCGCTTCGAAGAACTCAACTCGTACGAATACCAGAAGACCAACGAGACCAACGAGATCTTCATCCCGGTCGCGGACCGGCTCGGCGACAACGTCATCGATTTCGAAGGCGTCGGGAAAGCCTACGGCGATCGGATGCTGATGGACGACGTCTCGTTCAAAGTGCCGCCGGGCGCGATCGTCGGCATCATCGGCCCGAACGGCGCGGGTAAGTCGACGCTCTTCCGCATGATCGCGGGCAAGGAGCAACCGGACTCGGGGGCGATCCGTATCGGGCAGAGCGTCAACATGGCGGTCGTCGATCAGAGCCGCGAGTCGCTCGACAGCACCAAGACCGTCTTCGACGACGTCAGCGGCGGACGCGATCTGTTGATGGTCGGACGCTTCGAGATGCCGTCGCGGGCGTATCTCGGCCGCTTCAACTTCAAGGGCGGCGATCAGCAGAAACTGGTCGGCAATCTCTCCGGCGGCGAGCGCGGCCGCCTCCATCTCGCGAAGACGTTGATGAGCGGCGCCAACGTGCTACTACTCGACGAGCCCTCGAACGATCTCGACGTCGAGACCTTGCGCGCGCTCGAAGACGCGCTCGGAGAGTTCGCGGGCACCGTGATGGTCGTCTCGCACGACCGCTGGTTCCTGGATCGGATCGCGACCCATATCCTGGCCTTTGAAGGCGATTCGAACGTGCACTTCTTCGAGGGCAACTACCACGAGTACGAAGCCGACAAGGTCAAACGCCTCGGCGAAGAAGCCGCGAGACCACATCGCATCCGCTACCGCCCGCTCACCATCAAGTAGACGCGCGCCATCGATTGGGCCACCGCGCGGTGCATCTGGGCACGGGACGACCTTCCGGCTGCCGTCGACCAAGGTGTCGAGACGTTGCTCGAAGTCACCCTCGAGAGGGTCTGCTAGAGGTATCGCCCTGACGTGCCGATAGTTGGGATAAGGCGATGACCTCTTTCGATGCAACGCCGCCGAGCGACGACGGCCTGCTCGCGCGGCTCCTCTCGATCACCCACGACATCCTGTTGGCGCGCGACCCGGCACCGGCTCTAGAGTCGATCGCGCGCGGCTTCGCCGAGGCCTTCGGGTGGCGTTACGTCACGATCGTCGCAGCCGACGAGCCCGACGGAGAACTCCGCCGGCGCGTGCTCTGGGGGTACCCGGACGAGATCAAGAGTCAGCGCTTGGGCGAAGTGATCCCGTACGCCGAGATCTCCGAAGCGATGACCCCGGCCTATGAAGTCTTTCCGAACTGCTACTATCTGGTCGCCGAACAGGGTCGGGATACCGAGCACAGCATCTACACCGGCGACCTGCCGCGCAACGCGCCGCGCGAAGCCGAGAATATGTGGCACGAACGCGACGCGTTGGTACTGGTGCTCGCGGGCAGCGACGGCAAGATGCTCGGCTATCTCTCGCCGGACCATCCGGCCGACGGGAAAGCCCCATCCCACGACGTTTTGCGCCAGATGCAGATCTTCGTAAACTTGATCGGATTGGCGCTCACCAACGCGCGCGCGCATCGCGCCGAGGTCGAGCGCCGTCGCCTGGTCGAAGAGCACGCGCGCCTGCAGAACGATTTCTTCAGCATGGTCGCCCACGAGGTCCGCTCGCCCCTCGCCGCCATTCGCGGCGCCGCGTCGTTGCTCGAGACGCATCTCGACCAGCTCGAGCCGGAGCGTCGCGACGATCTGCTCGCGATGGTCGGATCGTCGACCAATCGTCTCTCCGCGATCTTCGAGGACTTCCTGTTGCTCTCGCGGATGGATGCGGGCCAGCTCGCGCTCCGCTTCGAGGCGATCGATCCGATCGCGGTGATGGTCGAATCGGTCGCCCGGACGACCAGCGAACATCCGGACCGCGAGGTCCAGACGATCTACCTCGCACCGATTCCGTCCGTTCGGGCCGACGAGGGCCGGCTGGTCCAGATCCTCACGAACTTTCTCTCCAATGCGGTCAAATATTCGCCGGCCGCCTCGGTGGTGACGGTCGAGATCCGGCCCTACGGCGACCGGGTCTGCTTCACGGTCAACAATGCGGGTCCGGGGATTGCGTCGGTCGACCGGGACAAGATCTTCACCCGTTTCGGGAGGCTCGCCCAAGGCGACGGCTCGACCGGCCTCGGGCTCTACATCTGCAAGCAGTTGGTCGGCCTTATGAAGGGCACGATCGGCTTCGACAGCGACCCGGGGCGGCGGACCTCGTTCTGGTTCATGCTCCCGACGGCCGGCTCCGCGAGAGGCTAAACCCTCGCAAATACGGCCAAAAGCGCGCCCCTGCGACTACCTCGCTTGCGGTCGACGGCGGTCCGAGGATAGGATAGAGCGGTGAAAACGCGTCCAGACATCCGTAACGTCGCAATTATCGCCCACGTCGACCATGGCAAGACGACCCTCGTCGACGCCATGCTCCGGCAGAGCGGCGTCTTTCGCGAAGGCCAAGCCCTCACCACCCGGGTGATGGATTCGAACCCGCTCGAGCGCGAACGCGGCATCACCATTCTCGCCAAGAACACCGCGGTTCGCCACGGCGACGCCAAGTTCAACATCGTCGACACGCCCGGGCACGCCGATTTCGGCGGTGAAGTCGAACGCGTGCTCCAGATGGTCCAGGGCGTCGTGTTGCTGGTCGACGCGGCCGAGGGCGTGATGCCCCAGACGCGCTTCGTGCTACGCAAGGCGCTCGAACTGGATCTTCGCGCGATCGTGGTCGTCAACAAGATCGATCGCAAGGACGCCCGCGCGATGGAAGTCGTGAACGAGGTCTTCGACCTGTTCATCGAACTCGGCGCGAGCGAAGAACAAGCCGACTTCAAGGTACTCTTCACCAACGGCAAGCTCGGCACGGCTACCAACGACCTCGAAGTGCCGGGGACGGATCTCGAGCCGCTCTTCGACGCGATCAAGAGCCACATCCCCGAGGCGCCCGCGGAAGACGGCACGTTCCAGATGCTGGTCTCGGCGATCGATCACAGCAAATACGTCGGACGCATCGGCATCGGGCGCGTATTCCGCGGTTCGACCCGCCTGAACGCGCCGATCTCGAAGATCGCGCACGACGGCACCATCGAGACCGGCCTCCGACTGACCAAGATCCTGGCGTTCGCCGGGCTCGAGCGCGTCGACATCGACGAGGCCGACGCCGGCGACATCATCTGCGTCTCCGGCATCGAAGGTCTCAACATCGGCGACACGATCGCGGATGCGTCGAATCCCGAAGGCATCCACGCGGTCGCGGTCGACGAACCGACCGTCTCGATGTTCTTCTCGGTCAACAACTCGCCGTTCGCGGGTAAAGAAGGCAAGTACGTCACCTCGCGTCAGATCCGCGAGCGGCTGACGAACGAACTCGAGTCCAACGTCGCCCTGCGCGTCGAAGACACCGCGAGCGCCGATACGTACGAAGTGCGCGGACGCGGCGAACTGCATCTCTCGATCCTGATCGAGACGATGCGCCGCGAAGGCTTCGAGATGCAGGTCTCCAAACCGCAGGTCATCACGACCGAGCGCGACGGCAAGCGTTGGGAACCGGTCGAATATGTGGTGGTCGACGTCGCCGACGAATACGCCGGCGCCGTGATCGAGTCGATCGGCAAGCGCAAGGCGACGATGTCGAACATGTTCAACGTCGGCAACTCG
>JBBRTL010000098.1:0-9301 GCA_038244445.1 Vulcanimicrobiales bacterium | reverse complement strand
CGTCGCGAGCCTGCGCGCGGCGCTCGGCGAACGGCTGATCGGCGTCTCGTGCGGTAGTATCGCGGAGGCGGTCGCGGCCGAATCGGGTGGTGCGGACTACATCGGCGTCGGCCCGGTCTACGCGACTCAGAGCAAAGCGGATGCGGGCGAACCGATCGGCATCGAGGGACTCGCACGCATTGCGGCCGCGACCGCGCTACCGGTCGCGGCGATCGGTGGCATCGGCCTGGCATCGATTCCCTCCATCCGCGCGACCGGCGTCGCGATGGCGGCGGTCATCTCGGCGATCGCGGACGCGCGCGATCCGCGCACCGCGGCAGAGGCCTTGGTCTCGATGTGGAATGAGGGAAGTGTATGAGCGAAGCCGTCGTCGCCTCGATCGGGACTACCCATCCGTGGAACATCGCCGGGCTCGGCTTGGATCAACAGGTCGCGGCCGGCTACGGCGTGCGCGTGCTGACCGTCGTCACCGGTGTGACCGCCCAGGATGCGACGGGCCTGCATGCGGCCTATGCGTTGCCGGGAGCGATCGTGCGCGCCCAGTTCGAGGCGTTGCCGATGGACGAGGTCGACGTGTTCCGGGTCGGCGCGCTGATCGGCAAGCCGAACGTCGAGCTGGTCGCGAGCTTCCTCGAGAAATATCCCAAGACGGTCGCGGTCGTCGATCCGGTCTTCGGCGCGACGCTCGGCGGCGCGTTTCTCGACCCCGCCGCGTTCGCCGCGTTTCGCGATCGCATCGCGACGTTGGCATCGGTCGTGCTGACACCGAATCTCGATGAGGCGGAGCGCCTACTCGGGCGGACCGGTCTTGAGCGCGACGATCTCGGCGACGCCGCGATGGAACTGCGCGCGCGCGGCCTGCGGGCCGTACTGGTCAAGGGTGGCCACCTCGACGGCGATCCGGTCGACGCGCTCGCGACCGCGCACGGCGTCGACCTCTACCGCGACGAGCGCGTAAGCGGCGCGATGCGCGGCGGCGGCTGCGTGCTAGCGATGGCTCTCGCCTGCGAACTCGCGCGCGGACTCCCGCTGCTCGACGCCGTGCAGTCCGCTCGCACCTACGTGCGCACCCGCATCGCTTCCCACCAACGCTTCGGAGGTCTGCAAGTTGCCTACTAAACCCCGCGTCATGTCCGGCATGCGCGTGAGCGGCGGCGGACGCTTGCACCTCGGCCATTACTTCGGTGTGCTCAAGCAGTGGCAGGTCTACGCGGAGACCGCCGACGCGTTCTTCGAGGTCGCCGATCTGCACGGGTACACCACCGACTTCGCCGATCCGAGCGAGATCCGCAGCGGCCGCAACGAGATGGTGATCGATTGGCTCGCATCCGGCATCGATCCGAAGAAGGCCACGTTCTTCTTGCAGTCCGCCGTGCCGGAGATCGCAGAGCTGCAGTTGCTGCTTTCGATGATCGTCCCGGTCTCGTGGCTCGAACGCGTGCCCACGTACAAGGGACAGATCGAAGCGCTCGGCACCGAGATCGCGACCTACGGATTCCTCGGCTATCCGCTCATGCAGCTCTGCGACATCGCGATCGTCAAGGGCGCGTTCGTGCCGGTCGGGCGCGATCAATCCGCGCATCTGGAGTTCGCGCGCGAAGTCGTGCGGCGCTTCAACCATCTCTACGGCGCCGGCACCGAGATCCTGGTCGAACCGAAGCCGACGTTTGCCGAGAACCCGGAAGTGCCGGGTACCGATGGTCGCAAGATGTCGAAGTCGTACGGCAACGCGATCTACCTGGCCGACGACGAAGCGACCACCGCGGCCAAGGTGAAGAAGATGATCACCGATCCGCTCAAGATACGCCGCAACGATCCGGGTCGTCCGGAGATCTGTCCGGTCTTCACCCACTGGAACCTGATCGCAGATACGGAGCGCACCGGCACGGTCGCGGCCGGCTGTCGCTCCGGCGCACTCGGCTGCGTCGCCGACAAAGCGGACTTCGCCGAAGCCCTCAACGCGTACTTGCGCCCGATCCGCGAACGCCGCGCGATCTACGCCGCCGACCCCGGCGCGGTCGACGCGATCCTGGCCGAAGGCACCGCCCGCACCCGCGAGATCGCCGCCGACACCATGCGCGCGGTGAAGACTGCGATGAAGCTGGTATAGGTGGTGAAGGCGCCGTTCCTACTCATCCCTGCGGCGTGGAACGATTTCCTTGCGATCGTCGCACGGCGTTGGTGGATCGGCCTCCTCGTCGCCTTCGCGGTCGGCGCCCTCTATTTCTGGGCACCACAATCCGGCCGCCCCGATTGGCGTCAACTGGCTTACGACGTGGGCTACTTTGTTCTGTGGATCCCGATCTACGTCGACACGATGCGCATCGGCGAACCAGGCTATTCGCTGACCGCGCCGCGGTTCGGCCGCCTCCTTCTTATCGGGTTCGGCTTCATGGTATGTGTAGCGGTTTTCATGGTGCCTGGCATATTGCTGGAACGAGCCCTGGCGATACCCTGGCTGTTGACGGCCTGGAGGACCGCGCTCTATCTGCTGCTCGCGACGAAACTCGGCTTCGTCTTCTTCGCGGCCGAGCACCCCGAGGGTGCCTTTGCATTCTCGTGGCGCATAACGTCGCGCGCGGCGTTCGTTCCGACGCTCGGCTTGACGGTTATCGCCACGCTCTTGGTGCGCGGTCTTCAATGGGTCGTCATGCCGGTAGCACCGCGCACGCACATCGTGCAGGCGATTGAAACGTTCGCCTGGCTTTTGGTCGCGATCGGCACAACGGCCTTCATCAACCCGTGGATGATCCGCTGGATGCACGTCGCCGAAACCATGCAACCCTCCGTTGAAGCACCCGCAACATGAACGACCTCTTCGCCCTCGTTCCGAAAGCGTGGCGCGATCTTGGCGGGATGATGGCGCATCGCTGGTGGGCGGGGCTTACCAGCCAGAGCAGCGGTGCGATTGGTTTGGTCGGCGCGGCGCCCAGGAGCGGCAGCAACGCAAAGGCCGCGATGATGCCGAGAACGGCGCGTTTCATCGTCGTCAACCTTTCTTGATGCGGATATTGCGCCCGACGTTCGCGCGATGTTCGAAGCCGTGGAGATTCATCTCGTAGCGGACGTGCCAGTCGTTGCTCATCCGCGCGTGGACGATGCCGGCGACCGCCGCGGTCG
The DNA here is from genome assembly GCA_038244445.1 of Vulcanimicrobiales bacterium. Taxonomy (GTDB): domain Bacteria; phylum Vulcanimicrobiota; class Vulcanimicrobiia; order Vulcanimicrobiales; family Vulcanimicrobiaceae; genus JALYSX01. Next base: position 6,181 of record JBBRTL010000098.1, on the reverse strand, counting down.
CACCGGCCCAGAGCGTCCAGGCGAGCCACGCCGGCATCGAGCTACGGGCGAAGATCGTCCACAAGACGATTCCGACCGGAATCGCGGCGAATGCCAGCGCTTTCCAATAGCGAGGTTGGGGCGCAGGCGGCAGCATCATGGGAAGGCGATTCGCCGTCCCTCGAAAACCATGCCTCTATGAAGGTGTCTGTTCGCGCTGTCGTCATTGCCGCCGTCGCGGCCGTCCTTTCGAGCGCAGCACCGGCATGGTCAGCGCCCGCGCCGTCGCTCGCGACGGCGGTCGACCGGATCCTCGGTACGCCGTCGCTCGCGCATACGTCGTTCGGTATCGCGGTCTACGACCTGGGCGCGAAGCGCATGATCTTTGCGCGTAACGGCGAGAAGTTCTTCAAGCCCGCCTCGACCACCAAGACCCTGACCGAGGGCACGACGCTTGCGTTGCTCGGCGGCGACTTCCGCTTCGCGACGCCGATCTATCGGACCGGGGCGATCGACGCGAACGGCACGCTCAACGGCGATCTGGTGCTGGTCGCGAGCGGCGATCCGGATCTCTCGCAGCGCATCCGGCCCGACGGCACGATGGCTTTCGAGAACGAAGACCATTCCTACGACGGGTCCAAGGACACCAAGGCCGTCCCCGGCGATCCGCTCGCGGTCTTGCGCGATCTCGCCAAGCAGATCGCAGCCGCCGGCGTGAAGCGCGTGACCGGGCGCGTGATCGTGGACGCGTCGCTCTTCCCCGAGGCCGGGCCGGAGGACGGAACGGGCGCATACGTCTCGCCGATCGTGGTCAACGACAATCTGATCGACACGATCGTCACCCCCGCCGCGCGCGCGAGCGACGCACCGACGATCGCGGTCTCGCCGCAGACGCCGTACGCGACCTTCGTCGACAAGGCGACCACCGGCGCCGCCAAGAGCGAGAACACGCTCGACTTCACCGACGTCGCCGACGACAACGGCAATCATACCGTCACCCTCATCGGCTCGGTCCCACTTGGCGCTCCGCCGACGCTCTATGCGTATCGCGTTCCGACGCCGGCGCGTTTCGCGGAGGTCGGACTGACGCTGGCTCTTCAGCAAGCCGGCGTGCAGATCGGCGATGCGCCGCGCGACGCGACCTTCGATCGCAAGACGTTCGCCGCGACCTACCTGCCGGCGAATCTGGTCGCCCAACACATCTCTCCACCGCTCCGTGAAGACGTGAAAATCACGCTCAAGGTGAGCGACAACCTGCACGCCAGCATCATGCCGTACCTGTGGGGCGTCTTGATCGCGCACGCGACCGCCAAGGACGCGCTGCAGGCAGGCTTCGACAAGGAGCGCGCGTTCATCACGGGCGCCGGCCTCGACATCAACCAGGCATCGCAGACCGACGGTCTCGGCGGCGGCGACGCGTACTTCACGCCCGATTTCATGGTCCACTATCTCGCCTGGGCGCAGACCCAGAAGTGGTATCCGGACTTCTATCGCGGTCTGCCGATCCTCGGCGTCGACGGCACGCTCTTCGACATCCAGAAGAACGCGCCGGCCAAAGGCAAAGTCCACGCCAAGACGGGGACCTGGGGCGGCGGCAACGCCCTCAGCCACGGCGGCATCATCACGGCCAAAGGTCTGGTCGGCTACGTGACGACCCGCTCCGGCAAGCGCGTCGCCTTCGCGCTCTATCTCAACAACATGCTCGCCGGTCATAACCAAGACGGCGGCCACATCGCCGGCCAAGTCCTCGGCGAACTCGCCAACGCCATCTACCTCTATGCGAAGTAGGTCACCGGGCGCGACCTGCACGCGTTAGTCGACGTGATGCGACTTACGCTTTGGCTTCTCACGGTGCTCGGCATGGTATGGGCGTGCACGTTCCCGGCAGCCGCGACGTGCTACCAGGGCGGGACGATGACGTACGGTGATATCGATTCGATTGGCCTGAGGGACTGCGTTGCGGTCTCGAGCGAGAGCCGCTGCTTCGGGGTGCGTCTTTTCGAAGGCAATGCCGGCGTCGGCGGTACGTATGTTGGAGTGTACGGGTCGCCGCGCTTGGGTCGGTTCGCTCACGACCCTACTGCCGGTGATGTGACGCGCTTCATCGCGATGAAGCAATTGCTGGAACGAGCACGTATAATCGAGGATCCGCCGCGGGAGCGGCTCCGGCACGGCTCCAGCTTCGTGGTGCTGATCGATGGGCGCCACGCCGAGATCGTGGTCGGGCGGTGTAGCACCATAACGACATACCGGATCGCGAACACGGAGTTCGGCCACGACGTTCTCTCGACGGACCCGCGTTGGGAGATTCTCGTCAACGCACTCGGGGTCGCTACCGACGGATTCGCGTGGAAGCGAGAGACCGCGCCATCGCAACAGGCGGACTTCTACGCGATCTACTCTCTCGGAAAACCGTTCATCATGACGCCGCCGAAGTAGAACGCTTAGGCACTCATCCCCACGACTCACGCAGAGCCACTATCTCGATCGCGCGGGCTGAGCAACGATCGACGAGCGGCTTCTTCCGGGAGCCGGCGATGCGACGAACGCACGTTCTTTTGTTTTCACCTAGCAATTTTGCGCGAGGATGGCTCGGGGGTCGTAGACCGGGCGGCCGTCGCCGGTGACGAGCATGTCCTGGGCTCCGGCGCGGAGGGTGCAGAGGCGATCGGGGATCGCGGGCATGAAGTCGCGCAGTTCGGCCGGGTGTTCGATCGTGTGGACCGCCTTGGTGATCTGGGCGCGGGCGGCGGTGGTGCCGGTGAGGCCGGCGATGGTCAGGATGGCGAGGGCGGCGGTGGCGGCGATTGCGATGTGTTTCATGAGCCTAGTATCGCGGTTTAGGCCGTCGCCGGGCGTCCGTAGTTCTACGGAACGAGCGTCCTTCAGTCGAAAACCTCTACGCCGACGGCGGGACCGGTGGGCCATTCGGCCATTTTGTAGTCTCCGGGGACGGTCGCGAGCATCGCTGCCATTCTCGACGGCATGGGCGGCCTCTGAACCGTTTGCGGAGCGTCGGGCTTCTCGGGTTTTTCGTTCATGTTGTCCTCCTCACAGTATTTCTTCATGCGTCCTTCGAGACGCTCTCGTCGTTCGCTCCTCAGGATGATACTTGGGTGGCGGTCCCTCGACTACGGTGCTTCGCACCTACGCTCGGGATGACAAGTAGTGCTTGCGGGGTGAGAGCTTCGGGGCGCTACTAGCCGAGTTGCTCCAAATGCTTGTCGGCTTCGATGACGCCGGGGTTGCCGGGGAGGCCGCGGAGTAGGGCGAAGCGTTCGTCGAGCATTTGGTAGTAGCTGCGGGCTTCGATCCAGAGTTTGCGCGCTTCGGTGCGATCCTCGCGGCGTTCGGCGTGGAGCGCGGCGCTGCGGAGCGCGTTGGCCATCTCGAGCGGCGGGGTGTTGGGATTGGAGCGATAGAGATCGAGCATCTCGGCGTAGAGCGGCGTGGCCGCATCGACCTCGCCCGCGGCGGCCAGGCCCTCCGCTTTCTTGCGAAGGGCTAGGGCGCGCCGGTCGGAGTCGTCGCCTAGGCTTTGAATTTGGGCAAGAACTCGGCGAGACGTTCGAGTGCGAGATCGATATCTTCGAAGCTCGCCGCGTAGCTGAAGCGCAGATAGCCTTTGCCGGCCGCGCCGAACGCGCTGCCGCCCAAGCACGCGATGCCCGCTTCGCTGAGCAAGAACGACGCCAGTGCCTTGTCGTCGCTCGTCACCTTGGTGACGTTGGGGAACGCGTAGAACGCGCCCTCGGGCGAGGTGCACGAGATGTTCGGGATCTTGTTGATGCCGTCGATCAGCCGATCGCGGCGCTGGCGGAAGATCTCGTTCATGCGCTTGACGTCGTCGTCCGGGCCGGTCAATGCGGCAATGCCGGCGTCCTGCACGAAGGTGGCGACGCACGAGAACGTGTTGTTGTTGAACAGCGTCACGACTTTGGCGAGATCGGCCGGCAGGATCGCGTAGCCCAAACGCCAGCCCGTCATCGCATACGCTTTCGAGAAACCGTCGACGATGATCGTGCGCTCTTGCATGCCCGGCAGCGAGGCGATCGAATCGAACTCGCGGTCGAAGTAGAAGTTGCGGCTGTAGATCTCGTCGGCGATGACGAGGAAGTCGTGCTTGATCGCGAGCGCCGCGATCCGTTCGAGATCGGACTTGAGGAGCACCCCGCCGGTCGGGTTGTGCGGCGAGTTGATCACGAGGACTTTGGTCTTGTCGCCGACTTCGCGCTCGAGCCGGTCCAGATCCATGCGCCAATCGCGCGACTCGAGCAGCGGGATCGCGGTGATGTCGGCCTGCAGATACGAGGCGGCCGAGGCGTAGGCCGGATAGGCCGGATCGAAGTAGACGAAGTGATCGCCCGGATTGAGGATCGCGGAGAGCGTGTTCCAGATGATCGGCTTGGCGCCCGGCGCGACCACAACGTTCTCGGCGGTGTAGGCTTTGGGCATCTTGCGGAAGGCGCTGGCGTATTCGGCGATCGTCGTGCGCAACTCGGGAATGCCGGCCGAACCGGTGTAGTGAGTGTGGTTGTCGCGCAGGCTCTTGTAGCAGGCCTCTTTGATATGCTCGGGCGTGTCGAAGTCGGGTTCGCCGATCTCCATGTGCACGACGCGGCGGCCCTGCGCTTCGAGCGCGCGGGCACGGGCGAGGACTTCGAAAGCGCTCTCGCTTCCGAGGCGCGAGACCGCCCCTGCGATCCGATCGTCGTTGACTGCGAGCATGCGGGCCCTTTCGCGAAGTGATAAACGAGTGCGTTAGTCGAGTCAAGGGGGCACCCGGCCTGCGGCGAACGAGGCGCGCATGCGCTCGCTGACCGAAGTGTTCGCGCCGGGTACGCCGACGCTGCCGGAGGGCCTCCGAACCCTCGCGGTTTCGCCCGACCGCGAGTTGGAACCTGGGATGACGGTGCGTGCCGCGTTCACGTTCCGCAACCAAGGCGGCGCCCCCGCGACCGGCGTGCGCGTGCGTTTCAACGTCCCCGAGGGCCTCGTCTATCTGGTCGGTTCCGGCGAACTGGACTCGACCGGTCTGGACGATGAATCCGGCAACTCCCCGCTCCTGGCCCGGGCCGGCGCGCACATCGGCGACGTTTTGCCGGGTGAAGAGCGCCGCATCGACATCGCTTACAGCGTCGCCGGCGCGATCGAGAACGGGTCGACCGTCGAACTGCAAGCTGCGGTCGCTTCGTTCGAAGTTCCGCCGGTCGGTTCGAACGTGGTGCGTCTGATCGCTCGGAGCCGTCCGCAGCTCCACAACGTGCTGACCAACGTCCATCTGGAAGCGCGGCACGACGCGACCCCGGGCAGCGAAGTCCAAGTTTTGGTGCGCGTCCACAACGCCGGCGAGTCCTCGGCCCACGACGTGGTCGTGGTCGCGCCGATCCCGCCGCACACCGCCTACGTGCCGAACTCGGTCCGGGTGAACGGGCGCGAAGTCGAGCGCGAACTCGGGACCAGCTTCGATCGCACCCACGCGCCGGTGATCGTCGCGAACCTGGCCGCGAGTGCTACCGCGACGTTGCTCTATCGTGCGCGCATTCTGGATCCGCTCCCCGACGGCACGTCGATCGTGGCGGTCGCGCAGGTCGCCTCGCAGGAGACGCCCTCGTTCGCGCTCGATCCGGCCTCGCTGACGGTCGCATCCCAGCCCGATTTCTCCGACGACCGCACGGCCTGGACGGTCGAGCCCTCGCACGACGTCGCGCCGGGCACGCGCGTGACCCTCAAGCTGATCGCGACCAACGTCGGCACGGCCCCGGCCGAGAGCGCGACCGCGACCCTCGAACTTCCGGACGGCGTGATTTCGGTACGCGGCGCGTCGCGCGTCGACGGGCGTCCGGTACGCGAACGCAAGAAAGAGGCGCTCGCCTTCGATCTCGGCCGGATCGACAAGCACGAGTCGGTCGAACTGCAGTGCGAAGCGGTGATCGCCTCGCCGCTCGCGCACGGCGAGACGTTGCCACTCGCGCTGGTGCTCGCATGGGAACCGAAGCGCGGCGACGGCGCGCGCCGGTTCGAGCGCAGCATCGTGGTCCGCTCCGAACCGTACGCGCCGAAACGCCGCAACCACGTAGCGCGCGCCGGCGCCGAGATCGTGCACCCCGGCGAAGAGATCGAAGCCACCATTGCGGTCGCCAACGACGGCAGCGCGGCGCTGGCCGACGCGAGCGTGCGCCTGCGCATCGACGCCGGGTTG
>JBBRTL010000097.1:0-9508 GCA_038244445.1 Vulcanimicrobiales bacterium | reverse complement strand
CTGGCGACGTAGCCGTCCACGACGCGGTGGTCGAGGCTCAAGCATGAGTTCATCATGTGGCGGATCGCGATGGCGTCGTCGGGGGTGACGATCGGTTTCTTGACGACCGTCTCCATCGTGACGATGCCGGCTTGACCGGCGTTGATGATCGGGGCCGAAGCCCACGAACCGTTCGCGCCGTTGTTGTTGACGGTGAACGTGCCGTCGCGGACGTCGTCGGCGGTCAGCTTGTTCTTGCGGGCGCGGTCGATCAGGTCGCCTGCGGCGATCGCAAGACCCTTGATCGAGAGCTTGTCGGCGTTCTTGATGACCGGCACGACCAGGTTGGTGGCGAGACCGATCGCGATACCGATGTTCACGTCCTTGTTCACGTGGATGCCTTCGGGCACGAACTTCGCGTTCATCAACGGGAAGCTCGCGATCGATTCGACGACCGCCCGGATGAAGAAGGGCAACAGCGTGAGCTTGTAGCTGGTCTCGACTTCGAAGCGATCCTTCTCGCGGGCGCGCCATTTCCAGACATTGGTGACGTCGACTTCGACCATCGACCAAGCGTGGGGCGCGTTGTGTTTCGATTCGACCATCCGCTCCGCGATGATGCGGCGCGACGTCGTGAGCGGAATCGTCGTTCCGGGAACCGGATTGCCGTACGAGGTCTGACCCGAGCGGGGTGCGGCGACCGCAGGCGGCGCCGACGCACCGAAGTTGGTGCCGACGGCGATCGACTGCGCCACTGCGGCAGCCGGACCCATGCTGGCGGCGGTGACGACATCTTGCGCGGTCACGCGACCGTTCGAGCCGGTCCCGGTGACGTTACGGATATCGACGCTATGTTCGCGCGCAAGCCGACGGACCGCCGGCGAAACGCCGCGCAATGCTTCGGCCGGCGTACCGACCGACGGCGCGGCATGCCCGTTGCTCGCCGCCGGCTTCGGCGACGACTGCGGAATATTGAAGCCGGGCACCGGTTCGGCGTTGGCGCTCGCGGCCATCGCCGCAGGCGTGGACGGCGGCGCAGAAGCGCTCTCGGGCGCCGAAGAACCGGCCGAAGCGACGTCGTCGATGATCGCGATCGGCGTCCCGGTCGGAACCGTCGTGCCTTCTTGCACCAGCAGTTCCTTGATCACGCCGGTAACCGGCGCCGGAACCTCGGAGTTCACCTTATCCGTCGAGACCTCGACGAACGCTTCATATTTCTCGACGTTATCGCCGGGCTGCTTAAGCCACCGCTCGACAGTACCTTCGGTCACCGTCTCGCCGAGTTGCGGCATGGTAATCGTCGTAGCCATAATCTAACGCATCGCCTCGATGGATGTGCCCGGCGGGAACACACCGCGTTCCGGGGGCGTGTGAAGGGAGGAGCGGAGCCAGGATGGCGGGAGCGACGACGAGGCGAGCAGATTTTTCACAGGATGTGAAAAATCGAGCGTCCCCCGGAACGCGGTGTGTTCCCGCCGGGCACATCCATCGAGAGGGCTCAAAACGTCACCATCTCCCGCATCGCATCGGCCATCAAAGCCGGCGACGACATATACTCGTGTTCGAGCGGCTCCGCGTAGCCCATCGCGGGAACGTCGGGCGCGCACAACCGGCGGATCGGGGCGTCCAGATCGAAGAGCGCCTCCTCGGCGACCATCGCCGAGATCTCCGCACCGATGCCGCCGAACTTGTTGTCTTCGTGGATGATCAGCAGTTTGCGCGTCTTGCGGACCGAGTCCAGGATCGCGTTCTTGTCCATCGGGCGGATCGAGCGCAGATCGATCACTTCAACCGAGTGACCCTCGCTCTCCAACTGGTTGGCGGCGTCGAGCGCCCAGTGCACGTAGAGGCCGTACGAGACGACCGTCAGTTGCGTGCCGGCCTTCTTGACGTCGGCCTTGCCGAGCGGAATCGTGTAATGACCTTCGGGCACTTCACCCTTGATCAAACGATACGTCTTCTTGTGTTCGAGGAAGAGCACCGGATCCGGATCGTCGATCGCGGCGTTCAGCAAGCCTTTGACGTCGGCCGGGAACGAGGGCGCGACGATCTTGAGGCCGGGCACGTGATAGAAGAGCGCTTCGATCGAGACCGAGTGCGAGAGCGCGCCGCGCACGCCGCCACCGTAGGGCGTACGGATCACGAGCGGACAGGTGTACTCGCCGTTGCTGCGATAGCGCGTCTTGGCCGCTTCGCCGACGATCTGGTTGAACGCCGGATAGATGAAGTCGGCGAACTGGATCTCGGCGATCGGCCGCAGGCCCTCCATCGCCATACCGACGGCGATGCCGACGATGCTGGCTTCGGCGATCGGCGTGTCGATCACACGATCCGCGCCGAACTCCGTGATGAAGTCCTTGCTGATCAGGAAGACGTTGCCGCGGGCGCCGACGTCTTCGCCGAGGATCAGCGTCCGGTCGTCGGCTTTCATCGCGTCGTAGAGGGTCGCGCGGACCGCCTCGACGTTGTTCATCACTGCCACGGCTGCCAGGCTCCTTCGTAGAGATTCTTGTAGAGGTCTTCAGCCACCGGGTACGGCATCGCTTCTGCGCGATCGGTCGCTTCGTTGGTCTCGCGGAGGATGTCTTTCTTCATCGCATCGACGCTCGCAGTCGTCATGATGCCTGCGTCCACCAGGAGGTTCTCGAACTTCGGGACCGGATCGAGCTTGCGATGTTCGACCACCTCTTCGCGGGTGCGATAGGTCATGTCGTTATCGTCGGTCGAGTGCGCCAGGAAGCGGTAGCACGTGCCTTCGAGCAGGGTCGGTCCGCCGCCCGAACGGGCGCGATCGAGCGCTTCTTTCACGTTGGCGTACGTCTCGATCGGATCGAACCCGTTGAAGCGCTTGCCCGGCATACCGTAGCCTGCCGCGCGCTTCCAGATCTCCGGCTGCCCCATCTGCAGTTCGAGCGGCGTCGAGATCGCCCACTCGTTGTTCTCGACCAGCATCACGATCGGCAACTTGTGGATCGAGGCGAAGTTCATCGATTCGTGCCACTCGCCTTCGCTGGTCGTGCCGTCGCCGCAGGTGACCAGCACCGCGCGTCCGGCCTCTTTGCGCATCTTGATCGCGTAGGCCGCGCCGACCGCGTGCGGGATGTGCGCCGCCAGGATCGACGAGAACGACATCACGCCCGCGCGCTTGGAGGAGTAGTGGTTCGGGAACTGGCGACCGCCGTTATGATCGGCGGCGCGCGCGAAGAGCGAGAGCAGGATCTCGTAGGGCGTCAGACCGATGCCGATCGCCAGGCCCAAGTCGCGATAGTAGGGCGCGAGAATATCTTTCCCGCGCTCGAACGCCATCGCGGCGCCGGCCTGGATCGCTTCGTGGCCTTCGCTCCCGAGTGCGAACGGGACTTTGCCCTGGCGATTGAGTTGGAAACCGCGATTGTCCAACTGCCGCTGCTGCAGCATGTTGCGGAACATCGCGCGCAACTGGTCGTCGGTCAGCCCGCGCTTGTCGAGCGCGGCGCTCCCCTTCGTATCGGTCTTTGACATGCTCATCGTTCCTATGTGTTGGCTAGCGCCAGGGCTCGTGCCCATCGGCGTACACGTTGTCGGTCAGGGTCGCCGGGTCGGCGTACGGCATCGCCTCGGCAGCGTCCGTAGCTTCGTTCGCTTCTTTCAGGACCGATTGCTTCAAGGCGTCCAGGGTCGCCTCCGTGAGGATTCCCCGTTCGATCAGGAGCCGCTCGAAGCGGGGGACCGGATCGTTTTTGCGGTGTTCCTCGACCTCTTCGCGGCTCCGGTAGGTCCGGTCGTCATCGTCGGTCGTGTGGGAGAGGAAGCGATAGCACTTGCCTTCTACCAGGGCCGGCCCGCCGCCCGTCCGGGCGCGTTCGAGGGCCTCGGCGACGGCCTCATAGCAAGCGACCGGATCCATGCCGTCGACGATCACGCCCGGGATGCCGTAGCCGACAGCCCGCTTGGCGACGTCGGGCTGGCCCATCTGCTTGGAGAGCGGGGTCGAGATCGCCCACTCGTTGTTCTCGCAGAGAAACACGATCGGGAGCCGGTGGACGGCCGCGAAGTTGAGCGACTCGTGCCATTCGCCCTCGCTCGTGCAGCCGTCGCCGAAGGTCGCGAGCACGGCACGGCCGGTCTCCTTACGAAGCTTCATCGCGTAGGCCGCGCCGACCGCATGGGGGAGCTGGGCCGCGATGATCGAGGAGATGGTGTGGATGCCGAGCCTCTTGCTGGCGTAATGGTGCGGGAACTGGCGGCCCCCGTTGTGGTCGGCGGCGCGCGCGAAGAGCGAGAGCATCACTTCCATCGGCGTCAGGCCGACGCCGAGGGCGAGCCCGAGGTCACGGTAATACGGGCAGAGGATGTCGCTGCCGCGTTTGAAGGCCATCGCCGCGCCGGCCTGGACCGCTTCGTGACCCTCGCTGGCCGAGGCGAATGGGATCTTGCCCTGGCGGTTGAGCGCGAAGCCGCGGTTCTCCAGGGTCCGCTGGGCGGTCATCACCCGCAGCATCGCGATGAGTTGCTCATCGGTCAGCGCGGGGACCTTGGTCGTGGAAGTCACGAGTCGCGTTATCGCCCGCCCCCCGGCCCGAATCCTGCGGCTGCCCAAGGTCGGCGCCGATAACCGGGACAGGAGGGTGAGCCACCATGAACACGGCCGTCTATCGAGAGCACCATCGCGCGCTCCGCGACCTGGTGGCCCGAATTCCGTCCGACATCGTGCCCGGCACCGCAGAGCTGGCCCGGCCCCTGTTGATCAAGTTGAGCGGCGTCCTGACGGCGCATCTCAAGCTCGAGGAAGAACACCTCTACCCGGCGATGCTCGCCAACGTCGACCCCGACGTCCGGGCCAGGGCCGAGGACTTTCAGGCCGAGATGGGCGGACTCGCCGAGGCGTTCGGGCGCTTCGTCGAGCGCTGGATCGTGCCGCATGCCGTCTCCTCGGATCCGGCCGCGTTCTCGCGCGATTGGGCGGGCATCCGGTCCGCTCTCGCCGGCCGGATGGATCGCGAGGACCGCGACCTCTACGCCCTCGTCGATAGCAAGGTCGACCTGCCCGCATAACAAAATAGTCGGTCGTGAAGCATCGTTCGTTCTTGCATGCCGTGATTCTGATTTTCATCGCCGTGGCGCTCTGCGCTGGGCGCGCGCAGGCGGTTGCCGAGTTCTGCCCCGCCACGCTGCTCGGTTTCCACGCGATCACCGATCCGGGTACCGGGAACGCGTCCAGGACGTACGGCTACAAGATCGGGGCGCTCGGCAAGCGCACGGCCAATGGGCTGATCGCGATCGAAACCGACAAGGGCTGGTTCACGGCGCCGTTCGCGAAGCTCTCGTTCTACTCCGAGACGCGCAGTTTCGCTCCCGGGCGGCTCTCGTTCGATCTCACCATGTTCACCGCGCCGACGCAGTTCGTCACGTTTCCGCAGAACGTGATCGTGCGGCGCATGTGGGTCGCGCAAGCGAGCGCGACGGGTGACGGCGCGTTCGGTTGGCAGGCGCGCGGGCGCACGCCATGCGATCCACCCGTCTCGGTCGTGCCGACGGGGTTCGAAGGCGTCTGGAGCGAGCCCGACTCGATCGAACATCCGCCGTCGACATTCGTCTCTCCGTTCGCGAAGCCGTCGGTCGCGGCGGTCGCCACGCCGGTCGATGCGCCGGTCGGCTTGGGTTGCGAGCACCCGTTCGTCGGCGCGTCGATCGTCGCGCCGGCCAAGGGCGTCTGGCCCGACACGATCGGGCCGGCCTATAAGGGCGATGCATCGCTGCTCTACTACGCGGTGGCGCTCGACGCGCGCGGCCGCGTGACCGACGTTTCGCCCTGGGGAGGCGTGCCCGAGGACGATCAGGACGTTGCGGACGTTCTGGCCTACGCCGAAGTCGCGGCCGCACGGAAGACGACCTAAGCCCCGGCCATAGCGCTCTGCCGTCCGGTCCCGTCGATCTATTTCTTCCGTTACGATTGGTTGCAGAAGTGATCGCGATTCCGAGCGACGATCTGGTCCGGTATCGCCGATATTTCCACGCGCATCCCGAACTATCGCTAGTCGAGTTCGAGACGGCCAAGTACCTCGAGGCGGAGCTGCGCGCGTGCGACTTCGACGATCTGCGGACCGGCGTCGCCGGGACGGGGCTGCTCGCGACCCTGGTCGGCGGACAGCCCGGTCCGGTGACGTTGCTGCGTGCGGATATGGACGGACTCCCGGTGACGGAACTCGGCGAGAGCGCGTATGCATCCGAGCACGCAGGCGTGATGCACGCGTGCGGGCACGACGGCCACATGGCGATCCTGCTGTGCGCCGCGCGCGAACTCGCCAAGAACCGGGATCGGGTCAAGGGCACGATCGTGTTCTGTTTCCAGCCCGGCGAAGAAGGCCCGGCCGGCAACAAGATGATGATCGACGAGGGCGCGCTCGAGAACCCACACGTCGACCGCGCGTTCGCGTTGCATTTGTACAGCGGGCTCGAGGTCGGGAAGATCGGCGTCCGCGACGGTGCGTTCTTCGCATCGTCGGATCGCTTCGAGATCACGATCGAGGGCAAGGGCGGCCACGGTGCGATGCCGCACGCCTCGGTCGACCCGATCGTGGCGGCCGCGCAGTTGGTGACGATGTTGCAGACGATCCCGAGCCGCGAGATCGCGCCGAAGGATCCGGTCGTGGTGACGGTCGGCAAGATCGAGAGCGGCACGACCTTCAACGTGATCCCGGACGACGCGCACATGCAAGGGACGGTCCGCGCGTTCGACGATGCGGTGCGCCGGTCGATCCCCGAGCGCATCGAGCGGATGGTCGAAGGCGTCTCGGATGCGATGCGCACCGACTACTCGTTCCAATACGATTTCGGCTATCCGCCCACGGTCAACGACGATGCCATGAACGACGTCGTTCGCGCGGTCGGCATCGAGGTCGTCGGCAATCAGAACGTGATCGACCCGCACGACGTCGTGCTCTGGGCCGAAGACATGTCCTATATGCTCCAGGAGCGCCCGGGCGCGTATTTTGTGGTCGGCATCCGAGGCGAAGAGATCGGCCACTACCCCCAACACAGCGCGCGCTACGACATCGACGAGCGCGCTCTCGACGTCGGCTTCGCCATGATGACCGGCATCGCACTGCTCGGATAAGGGGGAGGCGGTTCGGCCTTACTTCCCGTCGATCTTAGCGATGACGTCGGTGGCGGCTTTGTAGGCCTTGCCGAGCAGGTCGCGGACTTGCGGGGCGGCCTTGATCGCCTCGGCCTTGGCGGTCTCGACCGCCTGAGTCGCTTGATTGCCGGTAACGGCGGCGCTCTCGCGGGCCCGCTCGCCGAGTTCTTTGCCGAGGTCCTTGGCCTGTTGGAGCGTCTTCTCGAGGAAATCGTTGTTCATGCACTCTAGTACCGGGCGTCGACCGTCAACGTTTCATCCGGCGGCAAGATGAGCGTCGGGAGCGGCGAACCTGCGACCGATGGTTCAGAACGACGCACGCCGCTACGTCATCGTCGGGAACGGTTTCGCCGGCACGACCGCCGCCGAACACCTACGCAAGCACGACCCGACCTGCGAGATCCACCTCTTCGGGGACGAGCCGTACACGCTCTACAACCGCATCTCGCTCCCGCCGATGCTGCGCAAGCAGATCCCGGAAGCCAAGGTGATGATCCGCAATCGCGAGTGGCACGAGACCAACCGGATCGATCTGCACCTGGAAACGCGCGTCGATCACATCGATACGGCCAAAAAAATCGCGATCGCGGGCGGCATCGAGTACCGGTACGACGCGCTCCTGATCGCGACGGGCGGGCGTCCGAACCCGGCCCCCGCGCCCGGCGGAACCGGTGCCGAGAACGTCTTCAACTTCCAGTATCTCGACGAGACCCGCGCGATCTCCGAACGGCTCGAGACTGCCAAAGCTGCGGTCGCCGTCGGCGGCTCCTACATCGCCTACGAACTCGCGGAGGCGTTCGCGTCGCGCAAGGTCGAGGCGCATTGGGTGATGCGCGGCCCGCACGCGCTGCATCGCGTTCTGGACGACGTCGCGGGCGAGTTCGTCGATAAGGCGGCCAGAGCCGACGGGGTCCACATGCACTACGGCGCGGAAGTCGAGGAGTTCGTCCGTTCCAACGGTAGCGTCTCCAAGGTCCGCCTCAAGGACGGCACCGAGATCGCGGCGGACTGCTACGGCGTCGGCTTCGGCTTGACGATGAACATCGAACTCCTCGACGGCACCGAGGTCGAGGTCAGTAGGAACGGCATCCTCTGCAACGATCGCATGGAGACGAACGTGCCCGGCATCTTCGCGGCGGGCGACATCGCGGATTTCTACGATCCGACCCTCGAGATGCGCTACCGCATGGGCACCTGGAACAACGCCGGCGCGCACGGCAAAGTGGTCGCGCTCAACATGATCGGCGGCTCCGAACCCTACCACGACGTGCCGGAGTACTCGTCGATGCTCTTCAAAGGGCAGACGATCACCCAGTTCGGCCTCTCGCCGGAGATCCAACCGGAGATCGAACTCGTCCGGAAGATCGACGACGAGAAAGGTTGGTACCGTTCGCTGTTCTTCTGGCGCGATCGCCTGGTCGGCGGCACCATGCTCGGCAAAGGCAACCGCGCCGGCAAGCGCAAGTACGTCGAGGCGATCAAGTCGAAGGAAGCCTTCCCGAAACCCGAGCGGGAAGCGATGCTCGACTGGACCGCCTGAACTACGGAATCTAGATCGTCACCGTCTCGCCGCGCCTGGCGACGTCGGCGTCCCAGCCGTTGCCGTTCTCGACCATCGCGACCAGAGCGGTCGCAGATTCGACCTCTCCGTGGACGGCGTAGAGGTGCGGCTTGCTCGTACAAGTCGCGAACCAGCGTTTGAAGTCGTTCTTGTCGGCGTGCGCCGAGTAGCCTTGCAAGCTGATAAGTTGGCAGCGGACGGGTAGTGAATCGCCGAGGATCTTGACCGTGTGGGCGCCGTGCACCAACAGGAAGCCGAGCGTGCCCGCGCCCTGGTAGCCGACGAAGATCAGGCTCGCGGTCGGATCCGAGAGATTGTTATGGATGTGGTGGAGCACGCGCCCGCCGGCCGCCATGCCGCTCGCCGAGATGATGACGTGCGGTCCCTTGACGTTGTTGAGCGCCTTGGACTCGTCGGTCGTGCGATGCACGGTGAAGTTCTTGCAGCCGAACGGCGCGCCGTCGGTGCCGAGCGGGATCGGCTTGTGCGCGTCCGGGAACTTCGCGAAAAGTGCGTCGACCTTGTCCGCCATCGGGCTGTCCAGGTGGATCGGCAGGTGCGCGAGCTTCGGCTCGGTCTGCTGCAACTGGGTGATCGCGTAGATGATGTCCTGCGTGCGCTCGACCGCGAAGGCCGGGATGACGATCGCGCCGCCGCCCGCGATGCCCTTGAGCAACGCGTCCCGGAGAGCTTCGAGCGGCTGGGGCGGGTGGACCTTACCGCCGTAGGTGGATTCGCAGACCATCACATCGGGCGCGCCGATCGGATCGATATCGTAGAGCAACGGGCGGCCGTAGCGGCCGATGTCGCCGGAGAAGAGCGCCTTCTTGCCGTCCATCTCGAGCGTGACG
>JBBRTL010000096.1:0-9572 GCA_038244445.1 Vulcanimicrobiales bacterium | reverse complement strand
GGCGGCGCGGGCGAGCCCCAGCGCTTGAGCAGGACGGTCGCGACCGCCATCATGGCGGTCGCCGCGAACGCGGCGCCGACGCCGACGGCGTCCAATCCGTGCGCGCTCGGTCCGAGCAGCAGCGCGAGGCCGAGGACCACGCTGGCCGCCGCGGCAAGGGTCTGCGCGATCGGTTTCTGGGCGAGGATCCCCCAGGCGAGCCCGATCACGAAGACCGGCTGGGCGGCCCCGATCATCGAAGCGACGCTACCGGGCAGATGGTACGCGGCCAGGAACAAGAGTGGGAAGAATGCGCCGAAGTTCAGGGTCGCGAGGATCGTGGTCTTCCACCACCAGTCGCCCTTGGGGAGCTTCCGGCTGAACAGGACGATCAGCAGGCCGATCGGGAGCGACCGGATGACCGAGTCGAGCAGCGGCCGATCGGGCGGCAGAATCGCGGTGGTGAGAAGAAAGTTGGTTCCCCACACGAGGGGCGCGATGGCGGTAACCAGGATATCGGTGAGGCGGCGCATATCTTCACCTTAAGATATCTTTGATATCGCTCTACGTCAAGATACTTTAGGTGGAGATTCATGCGGGACCGCGTCGACGCGATCATCGAGCAGTGGGCCCGCGAGCGGCCGGATCTGGCGGCGGAACCGATGGAGGTCTTCGGCCGGATCGCCCGGGCCGCGAGCCTACTGATGCCCCGCCTCCAGGAGGCCCACAAGCCGTTCAGCCTGACCCGTGAGGCCTTCGACGTCCTCGCCACCCTGCGCCGGGCGGGTCCGCCCTTCCGACTGACCCCGACCGAACTCTACCGCTGGCTGATGCTCTCGTCCGGCGCGATGACCAACCGGATCGACCGCCTCGAAGGGGACGGCCTGGTCGAGCGCGTCGACGACCCGCGCGACCGGCGCGGCATCCTGGTCGGCCTGACCCAACGCGGCCGCGATCTGATCGACCGCGCGATGGACGCCCATGTCGCCAACGAGACCGAACTGCTCAAGGTACTCACCCCCCAAGAACGCGCCGGGCTCGGCACGATCTTACGCAAATTGCTGCTCTCACTGGAGAGTTCGGAGTGAGCAGGGCGACACGGAGGGAGAAGGCCGAGCACGAACTCGCAGCCCTCGAAGAGCGGTTTCGCACGACGTTGATCGACGGGCTGCGCGAAGCGAGTCAGGGCTATTTGGGCATCTTCGGCGATAACGAGTTTCTAGACCAAAGCATCTATCGCAGTGCGGCGCGCAAGGAGCTACTCGATCTCATGACCGAGATTTCCGACATGCGTACGGGCTTGGGGTTCGTCGATCCGTTCGATCTTGGCGCACGCTATTTCGCGCTGTGTAAGAGGTCCGGGCCAAACGATCCTGGCGAGCGGAAACGCGCGCAGACCTTCTTGGAAGAACTCGCCGCTTGTCATCCCGAGCGTAGCGAAGCGTAGTCGAGGGACGCATGTCGGCAATTCCTTCGAGTCGTCCCTCGACTACGCGCTTCGCGCTACGCTCGGGATGACAAGGAGGCGCGCTCATCCTTCCGGAGGTGTCATTGCGGAGAAACGGCTAACGCGATCGAGATCGCGCTGGCTAGGCGGGCGTTGTTCTTCACCAGTGCGACGTTGGCGGTGAGGCTCTTGCCATTGGTGATCTCGAAGATGCGGTTGAGGAGCCAGGGGGTGACGGCTTTGCCTTTGATGCCGGCGTTGACCGACTCATTGACGGCGGTTTCGATGTACGACGCCATCTCGGTTGCGGGGATCTCGTCGGCTGCCGGGATCGGATTCGCGATGACCGTGCCGCTCTCGATGCCGAGATCCCGCTTCGCGCGGACGAACGCGGCGATCGCATCGGCGGTGTCGAGCCGGAGCGGCGCGCGCAGGCCGCTCGTGCGGCTCCAGAACGCCGGGAACTCATCGGTGCCATAGCCGACCGCCGGAACGCCGCGCGTCTCGAGGAACTCGAGCGTTTTCGGAAGGTCGAGTAGTGCCTTTGCGCCGGCGCAGACGACCGTGACCGGCGTGCGCGCGAGTTCTTCGAGGTCGGCCGAGATGTCGAACGTCTCTTCGGCGCCGCGATGCACGCCGCCGATGCCGCCGGTCGCGAAGACCGCGATGCCGGCCAGATGCGCGACCAGCATGGTCGCCGCGACGGTCGTCGATCCATGGCGCTTGGCGGCGACCGCGAACGGCAAGTCCGCGCGGCTGAGCTTCATCACATCGGTTGCGGTGCCGAGCCACTCGAGTTCCGCTTCGCTCAAGCCGACTTTGATGACGCCGTCGACGATCGCGATGGTCGCCGGTACGGCACCCTCGGCGTACACCAGGGCTTCGACCTCGCGGGCGGTCGCGACGTTCTGCGGATACGGCATGCCGTGCGTGACGATCGTCGATTCGAGCGCGACGACGGCCCGGCCGGCGGCGAGTGCCCGCGCGATTTCGGGAGCGATGGCGAGCGAGTCGGTCATAGTCGGTGAAGGCTCTTTTCGAGAAGATCGAGAGAGAGATCGGGGCGTACGCTGGCCGGCGATTCGAGGGTCAGCGCCGCGACCAGCATTCCGCCACGGACCGCCGCGAGCAGATCGTCGCCCGCGAGCAAGTGGTGAAGCGTGCCGGCGACCAGCGCATCGCCCGCACCGGTCACGTCGACCGGCGTCGCAGCGATCGCCGCCACGTGCGTGGTCGCACCGTCGACGACGACATCCACGCCGTCGGCACCGCGCGTCAGTACGACCGCGCGTGCCTGCGGAGGACCGGCCAGGCGTTCGGCCTGATGCACGTTCAAGAAGAACAGGTCGACGTCGTGCAGCTGGGCGGGAAGACGCAACACCTTGGCGGCCGAGACCGCGTCGATGGCCAGACGAAACGACGAGCGCGCGCGCAATTCGATCAACGCCCGCAGCGCTGTGGCACCGAGGTTGCAATCGGCAAAGACCCAGGTCGCGTTCTCGAAGATCCCTTGCCAGTCCACGATCGCGGCGGCGTCGATCTCTTCGACCGGACCGGCGTCGCACGCGCCCAGCACCAACTCGCCGTCGGGCTCGAGAATCGCCACGTATTCGCCGGTGCTCCGGCCGACGACGGAGCGCCATCCGCGCACGTTCACGCCGGCGGCGGCGGTGTGCGCCGCCAGCGCCGCGCCTTCGTCGTCGTCGCCGACCGCCGTCAAGAGCGCGACCTCGGAGCCGAGGCGCGCGAGCGACTCGGCCACGTTGCGGGCCACGCCGCCGAAGCCACGCCGGCTCTGCGCCGGGTTCGAGGTGGCCGGACGGACGGCATCGTCCGCCCGATAGGTGCGGTCGATACAGGCCTGGCCGATGCAGACGACGTTCATTCAACGCTCGGAGTTCGCGGAGGCAAGAGCGTGCGGCCTGCCGCGCGAAGGGCGCGAGATGCCCGATCTGCGCACCGCCTTCGATCGCGACGGCTACGTCGTCATTCCCGACTTCAAGAGCCCCGACCAGGTCGCGGCCCTCCGGGCGCGCGCCGAGCAGATCGTCCGTGATTTTGACCCATCCGACGGCGCCGCCATCTTCACGACCAAAGATCAAGCCGCCAAGAGCGACGCGTACTTCCTGGAATCCGGCACGACCGTACGCTGCTTCTTCGAAGAGGCCGCGTTCGACGCCGCCGGGGGCTTACGTCAATCCAAGGATCTCTCGATCAACAAGATCGGCCACGCGATGCACGACGTAGACCCGGTCTTCGAAGAGTTCTCGCACGATGCGCGCCTCCAGACGATCGCGCTCGCGCTCGGGCTCGAACGTCCGCTGCTCTATCAGTCGATGTATATCTTCAAACAGCCGAACATCGGCGGCGAAGTGCGCTGGCATCAAGACGCCGGTTTCTTCGACACCGAGCCGTCGACCGTCACGACGTTCTGGTTCGCGCTCGAAGATGCGGATCGGAGCAACGGGTGCCTATGGGTCGAACCGGGCGGGCACCGTTCGCCGCTTCGCCAGCGCTTCGTCGTTCGCGACGGGCGGGCGGTGATGGAAGATCTCGACGCGACGCCCTGGCCGAGCGACGGCGCGGTTCCGGTCGAAGTCAAGGCCGGCGCGCTAGTCGTCTTTCACGGCCGGCTTCCGCATTACAGCGCCCCGAACCGTTCGACCAAGTCCCGTCACGCCTATACGCTCCACGCGGTCGACGGCGAGGCGGCCTACTCGCCGCTCAACTGGCTGCAGCGCGA
Source organism: Vulcanimicrobiales bacterium (assembly GCA_038244445.1). Taxonomy (GTDB): domain Bacteria; phylum Vulcanimicrobiota; class Vulcanimicrobiia; order Vulcanimicrobiales; family Vulcanimicrobiaceae; genus JALYSX01. The sequence goes on along the minus strand of JBBRTL010000096.1, from coordinate 5,403 downwards.
CGAAGGCCTGCCGGCACGAGGGTTCGCCTAGGGATCGCTCTTGTCGATCGCAGCGTAGGTGTGAAGCGCGTTCTCGAATGCATGCGGTTGCACCGTGATATCGCCGTGGAACGGGTAATCGATCGCCGTCGTCAGGTAGAACACGATCGCGATGCTGAACGCCAGCGATCCGACCATGAGCACCTGCATGCGTCTGCGTTTGAACGGGAACAGGAACGAGAACCCGACCGCCACGACCGCGCCGCAGCCGATGACCGCCCACACGATCGGATTGAGACCGGTCGCGCCCATCGAGATACGGCCGGACCGATCCGCCAGCGCTTGACTGAGCGCAGCCAGCATGGTGGCGTGCACGTTCTGGCCACCCATCGACTTGGGCTGGATTCTATCGGCATCGCGCGAGAGCGTCTCGATCTCGGCGTCGGCCGCCTCGCTATGGCTGTCGACGGTCAGTTTCGGCCACTCGTCCTCGATCACGAGCGTCGTGTACCTTCTGAGCGCGCCGCGGATCTGGAGCTTCTCGGGGAGCGCGCCGGCGTGGCGATAGACGTCGACCAGGGCGTTGGCCTCCTCGTACGTCTTGGACTCGGCACCATCGAAGCGCTCCCAGACGCCGATCGCGACGAACGCGAGCAACACCGCGTAGACGACGCCGATGACTGCGAAGATGAACCCCGCCTGCTCGTAGTGTTCTTCGAAAAAGGCGGGCTTGGCAAAGCGATGGACGAGGAGCGCCGCGGCGACCGAGATCCCGACGAAAGCGATGCAGAAGATCGCCCCGTTGGCCAAGATCGAGAGATGCGAGAACAAAAACGCCAGCATACGACGGCTGGCTTAGCCGGAAGCGCCGTCCTTCCTGTCCTCAAAGGCAACTATGGCCGCCACGAACGACGTGCCGTAGCGTTCTAACTTGACGTCACCGACGCCGCTGACGGCGCGGAAACGCGTCAGGGTGGTCGGCTTGATCCGCGCCATCTCCTTGAGAGCCGCATCCGAGAACACGACGTACGGCGGCACGCCCTGCGTATCCGCGAGGTCCTTGCGCAGGCGCCTCAGATGCTCGAAGAGATCTTCCTCGAAGGGTTCGGCCGCGCTCGCGCCCTTGCGCGTCTTCTTCTTGCCCTTCGCGCTCACGAAGCGCGGCGGCGCGAACGAGACCTCGCGCTTTTCGCGCAACGCCGCCATGCCTTCGCCGGTCAGCATCACCGTCTTATGGGCCGATTCCAGCTCGACGTAGCCGAGCCGGATGAGTTCGGCGAGCAACGCCATCCACTCGTCGCGCGTGAGTTCGGTACCGACGCCGAACGTGGTCAGCGCTTCGTGGCCCCAGTTCTTCACCTTCTCGGTCGCGGTACCGAGCAGCACGTCGATCGCATGTTGAGCGCCGGTCGAGAAGCCGCGGTGCTCGCGGATGCGATAGAGGCACGAGAGGAACTTCTGAGTCGCGACCGTGCCGTCGAGCCGTTCGACCGGGTTGAGGCAGTTGTCGCAGTTCCCGCACTGCACGGGCGCATCTTCGCCGAAGTAGCGCAGCACGTGGGCGCGTCGGCAGGTCGACGTGGAAGCGTAGTCGAGCATCTGCGCGAGTAGTCGCTCCGCGCGTGCGCGCTCGGCATCGTCGCCGATCTGGCGGATGAAGTGACGCTGCTTGGCCGCATCGCCGCCGTTGTAGAACAGCACGCAGTCGCTCGGGAGACCGTCGCGTCCGGCACGCCCGGTCTCCTGGTAGTAGCCTTCGAGATTCTTCGGCACGTCGTAGTGCACCACGTAGCGCACGTTCGGCTTGTCGATGCCCATCCCGAATGCGATCGTCGCGCAGACCACCTGGACTTCGTCACGCACGAAGCGCTCCTGGTTACGTGCGCGCGTGTGCGGCGTCAGGCCGGCATGGTACGGCACGGCCGAGATCCCGGCGCGATCGATCCGCTCGGCCAGATCTTCGGCGGCAGCTCGGCTCGATACGTAGACGATCCCGCTCTCGCGCGGTCGCTCGGCGGCCCAAGCGAGCAGTTGTTTGAGCGAATCGCGCTTCTCGTAGACGCGATACTGCAGGTTGGGGCGATTGAAGCTCCCGACGAAGCGAACCGGCGAGCGCAGTTGCAGAAAGCGTTCGATGTCCTCACGCACGCGATCGGTCGCAGTCGCCGTGACCGCGATCGTCGGAACCTCGGGCATGCGTTCGCGCAGCACCGAGAGCTGCCGGTACTCCGGTCGGAAGTCGTGTCCCCACTCGCTCACGCAGTGCGCCTCGTCGACCGCGACGCGGACCACATTCCAGCGCGCGAGCCGATCCAGGAAGCTCGGCAACACGAGCCGTTCGGGCGCGACGTAGAGCAAACGGTACTCGCCGCGATCCAAGCCGCCGAGACGTTCGATCGCGGTCGCGCTATCGATCGACGAGTTCAGAAACGTCGCCGGGATGCCGTTCGCGTTGAGTGCGTCGACCTGATCCTTCATCAACGCGATGAGCGGTGAGATCACCAGGACCAGGCCCGGCCGCACTAAGGCGGGCAGTTGGTAACATAACGACTTGCCGCCGCCGGTCGGCAACAGTGCGAGGATATCCTCGCCCGCAAGCGAGGCTTCGACGATCTCGCGTTGGAGCGGGCGAAACGAATCGTAGCCGAAATGATGCTTCAGCGCGTCGTCGAGGGTCAGGGAATCCATCGCGGTCTCCTTTCGAGGTCGCCTCGCCGGACCTATCCCTCGAACGCCCGTTTCGACAAGCCCGAACCTGCGACGTACGTTCCTGCACGGAAACGAGGCGGCCGCTAGGATGAGTGGATGATTTCCGCGGCGCGTCGCCCACTCGGAGACTATACCGTCGACGGCCGCCGGCTGGCGCTGCTCTGCCTATGCGCCCTTCTGCTCGGCGTGGTGGGCGCATTCGTCGCAAAATTGTTGCTGTTCGCCATCGGCGCGATCACCCACGCCGTGTATGAAGGCGTCTGGAACCCGACCCTCGGTCAGCCCGACCCTCACCACTGGGGACCGATCTCGATTCTCATCCCGGTCGCCGGCGGCGTGCTGGTCGGTCTGATCGCGCGCTATGCGACGAACAAGATCCGCGGACACGGTATTCCCGAAGCGATCCAATCGATTCTGGAAGGCGACAGCATCGTCCAAGCGCGGGTCGCGTTCTGGAAGCCGATCGCCTCGGCGATCACGATCGGGACGGGCAGTCCGTTCGGCGCGGAAGGCCCGATCATCATGACGGGCGGGGCGATCGGCTCGCTCTTCGCGCAGTTCGTGCGTCTCTCGTCGTTGGAACGGCGGACGCTCTTGGTGGCGGGCGCGGCGGCGGGCATGTCGGCGACCTTCGGTGCGCCGATCGCGTCGGTCTTGATCGCGGTAGAGTTGTTGCTCTTCGAATGGCGCCCGCGCAGTTTCGTTCCGGTCGCGATCGCCGCCGTCGTCGCCGACGTCCTGCGCACGTGGCTGATCGGCTCGGCGCCGCCCTTCGCGGTGGTCGCGCAGACGACGCTCGCGCCGACCGATCTCGGCTGGGCGCTGCTGATCGGCATCGCCGGCGGTGTGATCTCGCTCGTGATGACGAAGCTGGTCTACTTCACCGAAGATCTCTACGAGAAGCTGCCCGTCCACTGGATGTGGTGGCCCGCGATCGGCGGCATCGTCGTCGGTGTCGGTGGATGGTTCGTTCCGCAAGCGCTCGGTGTCGGTTATCCGACGATCGACGGGATGCTGAACGGAAATCTTGCGATCGCCGTCGTCACCGGCATCATCACGGTCAAGATCGGCATCTGGATCGTGTCGCTCAGCTCCGGAACCTCGGGCGGCGTGCTCGCGCCGCTGTTGATGATCGGCGCTGCGATGGGAACCTTGATCGGCACGGCCGTTCCCGGCCACCACGCGCCGGCTTGGGCGCTCGTCGGCATGGCCGCGCTGATGGGCGGCACCATGCGCGCGCCGTTCATGGGAACGATCTTCGCGCTCGAGACGACCCGCGCGTGGGGCCTCGCACCAGAGGTCTTCGTCGGATGCATCGCCGCGACGGCCTTTACGGTGGTCTTCGTGCCGCGCTCGATCCTGACCGAGAAGCTCGCCCGACGCGGCATGCACGTCGCTCGCGAATACGCGGTCGACCCGCTCGAGTTCGTCGCGGTCGGCGACCTGATGGCGCCGCCGAACTCCGCGCTATCGCTCGAGGGAGCGCTCCACTCCGGCGACCGCGTACGCGAAGCCGCCGACCGTCTCGCGCACGTTCACGCGCTCGTCCTCGCAGTCGTCGACGACACCGGCGTCGCGATCGGCTCGTTCGGAGCACCCGAGTTGCTCGCCGCCTATCGACACGGCTCGAAAGGTGAAAGCCGCCGCTGGCGCGTGCGCAAGTTCCGCAAGATGTGGAAGCGGGCACACTGACCCTGTCGTCGGTCCCGCATTTCATGCCCGGAACCGTTACCTGGGAGGCGCTTGGTCTCTAGCGTGCTCGGAACTGGGTAGAACCCTTGCATGTACGAAATCGTCGTCGAACGCACCGAGATCGGCTTCAAAGGCTCCTGCCCGGCTCTCCCGGGCTGCATCGTCGAAGGCACATCCAAAGAGGACGTGCTCGAGCGCATGTACCTTGCAATACCAGAACACGTCGAGCGTGCCCGCGTCGAGGGCTACGAGCTCCCGTCCGAGTAGACCACCCGTGCTAACGCCACGCGCTACTGCGCGATGAGGGCGAGTTCTCCCGTCGAGGAGCCAGCCGCGTTCGTCGCTGTGATCACGATCGAGTAGGCTTGCGCGCTCGGCGTTCCCGACAGAACACCGGTGTGCGTGTCGATCGTCAGTCCGGCCAGTCCGGTCGCAGCGAACGAGGTCGCGGCGGTCGTGGTCGTGACCTGATACGAGAGTGGCACCCCGGCCGCGACCTGCGCATAGACCGGTCCTGCGATAAGCGGGAGCCGGCTGCCCTTGCCGACGAGGTAGGCGTTCGTCCGATCGCGCGCGTTCTGCCGGATGTTCGTCCAATACAAGTTGAAGTCGTAGAGATGCCAGACGCCTTCGAAGTCTTCGTTGATCGGAATGATGCCCGGGACGTAGGCCGCGAACTCGGCCGGCGGGGGCGCGGGCTGCACGAACGTGCCGATCGCGAGCGGCGTACCGGTCGCGCCGTACGTCTGGACCGTGAAGTGCGTGCTCGAGAGCGCCCCCATCGGGAACGGGATTCCCTCGGCCGAGTACAGTGGAGGATACGGGATCTGCATATCGAGCGGGCCGACATTGGCCGCCGCCGCGGTGGTGGTCGCGGAGGCCGTCCACGAGATCGTGTTCATCGAGGGGATGATCGGAACCGTCGGCGCGATGTAGTTCGTGTTTCCCGACGCCCAGTAGAACGAGACGCCGATGAAGTCCAGCAGCGACTGCGTAGGGACGCCGCTCTGGAACGATCCCCAT
>JBBRTL010000095.1:0-9725 GCA_038244445.1 Vulcanimicrobiales bacterium | reverse complement strand
CGAAGGCGGCCGCAAAGAAGAGCGCACCCGCGGCGAAGGCCGCCGCGCCCAAGAAGACCGTCAAAGCGAAAGCCGCCTCGACCGGCGGCAGCAACTTCGCCTCGCCCTCGTCGGGCGGCATGACGCTCGGCACGATCAAGCCGACCCGCGGCTCGTGGCCGAAGCGCACCCGCGTCGGACGCGGACACGGTTCGGGCATGGTCAAGACCGGCGGCGAAGGCGGCAAGGGTCAGACCGTGCGTTCGGGCGGCGGTAAGGGTCCCGCATTCGAAGGCGGACAGACGCCCTGGGCGCGTCGGCTTCCGCACAAGCGTGGCTACTCGCAGAAGGCGCGCGACATCGGGCACTTCCGCTCGACGTTTGCGGTCCTCAATCTGCACCAGCTCGCCTCCTGGGATCCGGCCGTCGAGGTGACGCCCGCCTCGCTCAAGGAGAAGGGCCTTTTAAAAGACCTCTGCGACGGCGTCAAGATCCTCGGCGGAAGCCGCGACGGCGCGACCTTGCCGACCGGTCTGAAGTTCCGCGCGATCCTGTTCTCCGGCACCGCGCGCGAAGCGCTTGCGGCCGCCGGCGCGTCGTTCGAAGAGAACGCGTAAGTGCTGACGAGCCTGCGCGCGGCGCTTCTCGTCCCCGAGATCCGCAAGCGGGTCATGTTCGTGTTCGGTGCGTTTGCGCTGTTCGTGTTCATGATCCACGTCCAGTTGCCGAACGTCAACGACGCGGCCTGGCAGGAAGTGCTCAAGGGCAACGGACTCTCGAACCTGCTCGGCTTCCTCTCGGGCGGCGCCTTGCAGAAGCTCTCGATCATCGCCATGGGCATCACGCCCTACATCAACGCCTCGATCATCATGCAACTGATGACGGTCGTCCTTCCGCAGCTCGAAGAGCTGGCGAAGAAAGGCGGCGAGGAAGGCCGCAAGCAGATCAGCCAATACACCCGTTGGCTCACGATCGTGCTCGCGACCGTTCAGGCCTATTTCATGGCCAACCTCATGCGCGGCCAGCACGTGTTCTACGACACCAGCGTCTGGTTCTTGCTCTTCGCCATCTTGGCGTTCGTCGCAGGCACGCTCTTCCTGATGTGGCTCGGCGAGCAGATCAGCGATCACGGCATCGGCAACGGCATCTCGCTCATCATCTTCATCGGTATCGTGCTGCGCTACCCGCAGTACGTCGCTCAGACCTACTCGTCGGTCTCGGCCGGCGCGGAGCAACTGCTCAGCCTGCTCGCCTACATCTTGATCGCGATCGGCATCATCGTCTCGATCGTCTTCCTGTACCAGGGGCAGCGCCGGATTCCGGTCCAGCAAGCGCGCCGAACGGTCGGTCGCAAGATGTTCGCGGGGCGTTCGACCTACATCCCGCTCCGCCTCAACAACGCGGGCGTCATCTCGATCATCTTCGCGATCTCGATCCTGTTGCTGCCGCAGCAGGCGATCAACTTCTTCGCGAAGTCGGCGGGCGCGCCGGTCTGGCACCAGCTCTTCGGACCGTTCGCGATCCCGATGAATCCGGCCGCCATCTCCGGCTTCTTCCAGATCTACTTCACGCCCCAAAGCGGGCTCTACAACCTGGTCTACTTCATCTTGGTCGTGATCTTCACGTTTTTCTACTCGGCGATCGTGGTGAACACCAAAGACATCGCGGACAACCTGAAAAAGACCGGCGCGTTCGTGCCGGGCATCCGTCCGGGCCAACCAACCGTCGATTACATCAACAAGATCCTGCTACGCATCACGACCGCGGCCGCGATCTACCTCGGGCTCTTGGCCGTCGTGCCGGGCCTGGTGCAGAGCGGGCTCTCGGTCACCACGTTCTATCTCGGATCGACCTCGTTGCTGATCGTCGTGGGCGTCGCGTTGGATACGATCACGCAGATCGAAGCGCGCCTCGCGATGCGCGACTACCGCGGGTTCATCAAGAAGTAGCATGAGGCTGATCTTTCTTGGACCGCCCGGAGCGGGCAAGGGTACGCAGGCCCGGATCCTGGAGCAGCATTTCGGTGCGCGCCAGATCTCGACCGGCGACATCCTGCGCGAGCATCGTGCGCAAGGTACGCAGCTCGGCAAGCAGGCCGAGGGCTTTATGCAGCGTGGCGAACTCGTGCCCGACGAACTGATCATCGCGATGATCGAGACCGAACTCGAGAAATATCCTGACGGGTTCGTCATGGACGGCTTCCCGCGCACGGTCGCGCAGGCCGAAGCCTTCGACGCGCTCCTCGAGCGCAAAGACTGGAACCTGGATGGCGTCGTGCTGTTCGATGCCGATCGCGAGACCCTGTTCTCGCGGCTGACGGCGCGCTGGAGCAATCCGCGTAACGGCCGCACCTACAATACGTTGACGAACCCGCCGGCGGTCGTCGGTGTCGACGACGAAGACGGCGGACCGCTCGTGCAACGCGACGACGACAAGGCCGAAACCGTCGCCAAGCGTCTGGACGTCTACGAAGCGCAGACCAAACCGCTGGTCGAGTACTACGCTCGCGGCGGGAAACTGGTCGAAGTCAACGGGCTCGCGTCGGTCGACGATGTGACGCACGAGTTGCTGCACGTTCTCGGCGTGGCGCACGGACACTAGCATGATCACCTTGAAGTCGCCACGCGAACTCGAGACGATGCGCCGCAGCGGGAAGATCACCGCGGCCGTGTTGACCGAGTTGATGGCGGCCGTCCGGCCGGGCATTACGACCGGCGAGCTGGATGCGATGGCCGAAGCCGGCATCCGCGCCCGCGGTGGGATTCCGACGTTCAAGGGCTATCACGGGTTCAAACATTCGATCTGCGCGTCGGTCGACGCCGAAGTCGTTCACGGCATCCCGGGCTCGCGCGTCCTGCGCGAGGGCGAGCTGCTCTCGATCGATATCGGGACGACCCTCGAGGGATACGTCAGCGACAGTGCGGTCACGGTCGGGGTCGGGACGATCTCGGCCGAGGCCAAGCGCCTCCTCGACGTCACCCAAGAGTGCCTCTTCATCGGGATCGCCGCCATGCAACGCGGCAACCGGGTCGGGGATATCGGCGCCGCCGTGCAGGCCCACGCCGAGTCCCGGGGCTACGGGGTGGTCCGGGAGCTGGTCGGCCACGGGGTCGGACAGCAGATGCACGAGGAGCCCCAGGTTCCGAACTACGGCAAGCCGGGCACAGGCCCGGAACTGCGCACCGGCCTGGTCATAGCGGTCGAGCCGATGATCACGCAGGGTGCCCGCGAGGTCGATACCCTCAAGGACGGCTGGACAGTCGTCACGCGAGATGGTAAACTTGCCGCGCACTTCGAGCATACGATCGCGGTCACCGACGATGGTCCCCGCGTTCTTACCGCGCGCGAAGTCGGCGAACCCGCCGATCTCGTCCGCTACCTCCCCCGCGAAGAAGTGCGGGCCTAGGTCTCCAGAGAGAAAGCAATTATGAAAGTACGTCCGTCAGTCAAGGTCATGTGCGACAAGTGCAAAGTGATCCGCCGCGAAGGCAAGGTCCGGGTCATCTGCACGGTCAATCCGAAACACAAACAGGTTCAGGGGTAATTTAAGAATATGGCACGTCTCGCTGGTATCGATCTCCCGCGCGAAAAGCGCATTGAGATCGCGTTGCAGTACATCTACGGAATCGGTCCGGCCATTGCCAAGCGCATGGTCGACCAGTCCGGAGTCAATCCGGATCTGCGGGTCAAAGACCTGACCGAAGACGATGAGAAAAAGCTGCGCGACGCGATCGACGTGCTGCAGATCCGCGTCGAAGGCGATCTGCGCCGCGAGGTCCAGGGCAACATCAAGCGTCTGATGGACATCGGCTGCTACCGCGGCATCCGTCACCGTCGCGGCCTGCCCGTTCGCGGTCAGCGCACCAAGACCAACGCCCGGACCCGCAAGGGCCCGAAGCGCACCGTCGCCGGCAAGAAAAAAGTCGCGACCAAGAAGTAGCCCACCCCCCAAGGACGACGTACGCAAACGAGCCCGGCAGATTGCCGGGCTCGTTTGCTATCGCGGCGAAGGCGGATGGATGATCTACGTCGGGACGTGCGGGTACGGCTATAAGGATTGGGTCGGACCTTTCTATCCCCCAAAGACGCGGAACTCTGAGATGCTTCCGTATTATGCGAGCCGGTTCGGAGCGGTCGAGATCGACTCGTCCTACTATGGCGTGCCGGCCGAGCAGACGATCGCGACGATGCTCGCGCGTTCTCCGAAGGCGTTCCGGTTCTCGTTCAAGGCACCGCAGGCGGTCACGCATCCCGGCGACTACGGCGCGCGCGTGCACGAAGATGCGGGATTGTTGCGAGAGCGCTTGCTCCCGATCCGCGATGCGGGCAAGTTCGGCGCGGTGTTGCTGCAGTTTCCGAACGCCTTCAGGCCCGAGGCATCGACCGAACGCTATCTGGCGGCCGTCGTCGCGTCGTTCGACGGGTTGCCCTTGGTCGCGGAGTTCCGACACGTCGCCTGGCAGACGCCGCAGACGTCGGCGCTGCTCGAGGGACTCGGTGTCGGCTGGTGCAACGTCGATATGCCCGCGCTCGAGTCGCTCATGTCTCCGTCCTCGGATGCGACCTCGTCGATCGGGTACGTGCGCTTTCACGGGCGAAATGCAGCGATGTGGTGGACCGGTGACAACGTTACGCGTTACGAGTACGACTATCGGGCCGACGAACTCGTGCCGTGGGCCGACCGGATCGCGGAGATCGACGCGCAGGTCGAGCAGACGTACGTGTTCTTCAACAACCATGCCGTGGGCAAGGCGACCGGCAATGCGGAGATGCTGGAAGCACTGCTCGTCGAGCGCTATGGTGACGCGGCCGAAGACCGGATCGCCCTTCCGTCCGACGCGCCGGCGGTGCAGCCCGGCCTTCCGGGGTTCGAGGCATGAACGTTGTCATGACCGCCGGCGGTCGCATCGCGGGCGCGTACGCAGAAGAGTCCGGTACCACCATCAAGGCGTTGGTCGAAGTCCGCGGCGCGACGATGCTCGCGCGCGGGATCGATGCGGCACGCGGCGCGGGCGCGACCAGGATCGCGGTGGTCGGCGGAGACGCCGTCCGCGCGGCTTGCGGTGCGAGCGTCGATGTCGTGATCGGCGAGAGCGAGAGCGGATCGGAGAATCTGCTGCGCGCGCTACGCATCTGGCCGGTCGATGAGCCGTTGCTCTTGCTCACGACCGACCTGCCGTATACGAACGCCGAGGCGCTGCGCGCCTTTCTCGACGCGGCGCCGGACGACGCGCTCGCGATGCCGCTCACCACGCCCGCGCTCTTCGACGTGCGCTTTCCGGGCGCACCGCCGGTCGGCATCACCCTCGGCCGCGAACGGGTGGTCAACGGCGGCGCCTTTCTCTTTCCTCCCGGCGTCGCTGAACGAGCCGCCGCGACGGCAACGCGGTTCTTCGAGGCACGCAAGTCGCCATGGGCGATGGCGTCGGTCTTAGGTCTCTCGCTCGCGTTCCGATTCGCGACCAAACGGCTGACGGTCGCCGTGCTGGAAGAAGAGGCGCCGCGCCGATTCGGGGTCGCGATCAAAGCGGTGCGGGAGTGCGCGCCGGAACTCTGTTTCGATGCCGATACGGTGGAGGATTACCGCTTTGTCGTCGCCCATCGCTAGAGCGCCGAAGCCGGCGCAACTCGCGCTCTACTGGCTCGGGATCCAATCCGTCTGGGGTGCGCTGCTCGCGATCTCGCTGCAGGCCCGCTCGACGGAGCTGGTCGCGGGCAACGCGGTCGCCGCGTTCGGCCTGCTCGCGACCTCCGGTGCGATCGTGGCGGCGGTCGTCCAGATCGTTGCCGGCCTGCTCTCCGACCGACGGCGCCGGTCGACCGGCGACAGGGTGATCTTCTACGTCGCCGGCGGCGTCGTCGGTGCGCTCGGCATCGTGTGGTTCTATCTCGCGCCGACCTTCCCACAAGTGATCGCCGCCTACGCCCTCGTGCAACTCGGGCTCAACGCGGCGATGGCCGCCTACCAGCCGATCATCCCCGACGTCGTCGAGCCGGGCGCGACCGGCGTCGCGTCGTCGTGGATGGCGGCCTTCCAAAGTCTAGGCAACGCGATCGGCGCCGTGATCGCCGCGAAGATCGCCGACGCGCGCATCGTCGCGGCCGCGATCGTCGGCCTACTGCTCGTCTCGTGCGTCGCGACGGCACGTCACATGCTCGGTCTAAAATTACGGGAGACCGACCCTGTCATCCCGAGCGTAGCGCAGCGTAGTCGAGGGACGAATCGCACCTTCGGAAATCTCTTCGGCTCGCGCGCGTTCGTCTACATCGGGTTCTTCACGTTGCTCGACTATCTGTTCTTCTACGTGCGCGCCGGCGCGCCGTCCGCGCCTCTGGATGCGGTCAAGTCGCAGAGCGGGCTGATGGTGTTGGCGTTCACGGTCGCGGGCGCCATCGGCGCCGCATTAGCGGCCAGACCGAGCGATCGCGTCGACAAGCGCGCCGTCGCTTCGATCGGAGGCGCGGGCGTGATGCTCGCGCTCCTAGTCCTCATCGCCACGAACGACGCACGCATCGCCTTTGCGGCGACCGCGTTCGCCGGTGCCGCTTGGGGCGTCTTCCTCGTCGCGGACTGGGCGCTCGCTTGTCGCATCATCCCGCCGGGCGCGCTCGCGACGTCGATGGCGGTCTGGAATCTCGCCATCGTCATACCGCAGATCGTCGCGCCGGCACTGACGACGGAGGCGATCGCCCGCTTTGGAGCGCTCGCCGGCTTAGATGCGTCGCGTCTGGCCTTCGTGCTTGCTTCTCTCGAAATTCTCATCGGACTTCTTTGGATTTGGTGTTTACCTTCGTCGATTGCGCGGAACAACGCTCGGAGTGTACGCATTTAGGAGAATACTAGTGAAACGATTCAGCACAGGCATCCTGTCCGCGATTTTCGTCGTGGCCATCGGATCTGCCGCGATCGCTTCGCCGAATCCCGCGCAATCGACTGGAAACTTAGGAAGTCAGACGATCGCTCAGGCCGACGCGCAAGCGGCACCCGCGAACTTCGGATCGGCCCCTTCGGGTCAGATCCCGATTCTCTACAACGATCACCACGTCTATTCCAAGCCGGACAAACTCAAAGCGGGCCGCGTGCTCGCAGCGATCGTCCGGGGCGGAACGGTGCTCATCCCCCTGCGCTCGATGTTCGAGCAGATGGGCGCGACCGTTTCGTATGACGCCGGCAGCAAGACCGTCGACGTCAGCAAACCGGGAGCCGACGTCAAAGTGACCGTCGGTAGACCGGAGGTCATCATCAACGGCGAATCTCGCCCGCTCGACGTTCCGCCCGAGATATACCAGGGCAACGTCGTCGTTCCGGTTCGCGTCATCTCCGAAGGAATGGGCGCATACGTCCAGTGGGTCCCAGAGCAGCACGTCGTCGTCGTCCGGTACAATCCGGCTACGCCGCCGCCGGCTCCGACGGCCGCTCCGACGATGGTCCCGACCGTAGCCCCGACCGCAACCCCGGCTCCGGCAGTCGTGCCGAATAAGGAAGCCTTCATTGCGGGCGACTACATCATCAATCCCAAGGTCTACAACGAGTTCAGCCCGGGCAACACCGGCAAGAACGGCTCGTACGCGGTCCGCGGCGCATTCGAGTTCGATGCGATCGGCCTGCCGTGGATGCTGGAAGGCGATTTCCGCCAGATCAGCTACCCGCACAACCAGGGCGTAGCGACGCCAGCCGGTCCGCTCTCGCCTTGCCCGGTCCCGGGTGACCAGGGTTGCGTGACGGCGATCGGTGGCGGCGGCCAGACCTTCGTCCCGGCGTTCGGTGTCCGCGATCAAGACTTGGATGCCCGTTTGGGCCTCAAAGTCGCCGATCCGCGCATCTACGTGGGCGTCGGCTACATCTACAAGACCGGGAACTACGGCTACCCCGCCCTCAAAGGCGTCGGCTTCGGGGCGGAAAAGCTCCCCGATCTCGACCAGGCATTCTCGCTCTACGGCAGCGCCTGGTACTACCCCAACGTCAAGGGTAACTTCACCGACCCGGCCGGTCGCCAGTTCAACCTGGCCTACAACATCCTCAAGTACCAGGTCGGTGGTACGGTGAAGTTCGGGGCCAGCCCGGTCTTCCTCGACCTCGGCTTCCTCGGCGAGACCGCCAAGAACAAGTCGAACGCTCCCTCGGACATCAGCCAGAACGGCCCATACGTGGGTCTGGGCATCAAGTTCTAGTCGCTTCTCCCGGAAGGGCTAGATAAGTGAAGGGGCTCCCGGCCAATCGCCGGGGGCCCTCTTCACGTCCGGGCCTCCGCTCGCTGCGGTATACGGGGTTGACCGGGGCGGGGTCTTCCCGTAGAATAGCCTCTTGGCGCCGCCCCTCTCTGTGGCGCACGCGGCCCGCTGCCCCGTCGGCAGCCCGGATCCTTTCGCCGGGGACTCGGTATGAAGATTGCCCGCGACACACGAGTGTCGTTCGTAGGTGGTCGAGGCGACGACACCTCCGTCGTTCGGAGGATAGGATAAACCGATTTGGTGATATCAGTTGGCTGCCAAAAAGCAAACCAAGACGCGTCGTAAGACCGAGCGTAAGAACGTTCAGTCCGGCGTCGCGCACGTTCACGCGTCGTTCAACAACCCGATCGTCACGATCAGCGATACGCACGGCAACGTCGTGTCGTGGGCGTCGGCGGGTAACCTCGGCTTCAAGGGTTCGAAGAAATCCACGCCGTTCGCCGCGCAGATGGCCGCCGAAGCCGCCGCGCGCAAGGCGATCGATCACGGCATGAAGACGACCGAAGTGTTGGTCAAGGGTCCCGGAGCCGGACGCGAGGCGGCGATCCGTTCGCTGCAGGCCGCCGGTCTCGAGATATCCTTGATCAAAGACGTCACGCCCATTCCCCACAACGGCTGCCGCGCGCCCAAGCGCCGCCGCGTATAACGTAGAGAGAGATACATGTCACGTTACACTGGTCCGGTCTGCCGTCTGTGCCGTCGCGAAACGGCCTCCAGCAAGACCGGCGAAAAGATCAAGCTCTTCCTCAAAGGCGAACGCTGCCTCACGCGCAAGTGCGCGGTCGAGCGCCGCGGTACCGCACCGGGACAGAAGACGCAGGGTAAGCCCACGCGTCAGAAGGTCTCCGAGTACGGCCGCCAGCTGCGCGAGAAGCAGAAGATGCGTCGTTACTACGGCGTCCACGAGACGCAGTTCGAGAACTACTTCCGCGAAGCGGCCCGCGTCCCGGGTCAGACCGGCAAGTCGTTCTTGCAGCTCCTCGAGCGCCGCTTGGACAACGTCATCTACCGCCTCAACCTCGCGTCGAGCCGTTCGCAAGCGCGTCAGCTCGTCACCCATCGCCACTTCCGCGTCAACGGTAAGATCTGCAACATCCCGTCGCTGATCGTCAAGCCGGGCGACGTGCTGAGCATCGGCGAGCGCAGCCAGAAGTCGCCGGTCTTCGAGGCGAACCTCGAAGTCGCGAACACGCGCCGCGCCCCCGAGTGGCTGACCTGGAACGAGCAGGAGAAGAGCGCGCAGATGATCCAGATCCCGTCGCGCGAGCAGATCGATACCCCCGTCGACGAACAACTCATCGTCGAATACTACTCGCGTTAATCTCACACAACCGCCGCTAGGCGTACGATCGTGGCCCGTCCGACGACGGGCCGCGGATAACGTAAGCGGAT
This sequence comes from Vulcanimicrobiales bacterium, assembly GCA_038244445.1. GTDB lineage: Bacteria > Vulcanimicrobiota > Vulcanimicrobiia > Vulcanimicrobiales > Vulcanimicrobiaceae > JALYSX01. Next base: position 122 of record JBBRTL010000095.1, on the reverse strand, counting down.
ACAAAGGACAACCATTTCAATAATGACCGTTTTGGATACGCCGCAGGGCGCCTCGATCGAAGTTCGCGAGCGCCGCGATAACTACGGCAAGTTCGTGATCGAACCGCTCGAACGCGGCTTCG
>JBBRTL010000094.1:0-9754 GCA_038244445.1 Vulcanimicrobiales bacterium | reverse complement strand
CGTCCATCGAGAGTCCCTCCACGGCGTGTCCGCCTGCGCCGAAAATCGCGAAGATATCGCGGGAGACCGCCTTGTATTTCGCCATGTTCGGCGGCACTACGACCAGCTGCGGACACGCTTCGAGCGCGCGGTACAGCGGGACGGCGGATTTCACGCCGTACGGTCGAGCCTCGTAGGACGCGGTCAGGACGACGGCGCGACGGCTGCTTCCGGCTACCGCGACCGGCTTGCCCGCGAGGGAAGGATCGTCGCGGATCTCGACGCTTGCGTAGAACGCGTCGACGTCGAAGTGCGCGACGAACATCGCGCTATACGGCGGCGGCTGCCGCTCCCTTGAAGATCGCGCGGATGGTCTGCATGTTGCGCTCGTCGTCTTCGTTCTTACCCGGCGTCTCCAGGATGGCCGTCTTCGAGGCGAGTTCGGGACGCGCGGCAAGCGCGCGGAAGCCGTCGAAACCGATCAGACCGTCGCCGATGTGGAAGTGCCGATCGCGCGCGGCGCCGAGCGGCACCTCGGTATCGTTGAAATGGAAGATGTGCAAGTTGTCCAGGCCGAGGTGCTCTTCGGCATCGTTCACGAACGCATCCACGCCGGCCGCATCGTCGATCTTATAGCCGGCCGCCCAAGCGTGCGCGGTATCGAGGCAGACGCCGAGCTGCGGATGGTCGACGGTCTTCAGGAAACGCCCGAGTTCTTCGATCGTGCCGCCCGCCAGGTTACCCGCGCCGGCCGAGTTCTCCATCACCAGCACGACGCCGGGCCGGATCGACTCGAGGACCGCCGAGAGCGCGTGACAGATCGCGACAAAACCTTCGTTCCGATCCCGCTTGCCGTACGAGCCCAGATGCGTATTGACGTAGCGGATCTTCCCGACCGCGGCGGCTTCGAGATCGTGTTCGAGCAGGCGCATCGAGCCGTCGTAGATCTTCGGGTCGTCGCTCGCCAGATTGATCAGGTACGGGGTGTGGATCACGCATGGGTCGAGATCCGCCTCGGCGCGTAGTTTGGCGAAGCGTTCGAGCGCGGTCCGATCGATCGGGCCGGTACGGTACGAGCGCGGGTTGCTCGAGAAGATCTGCATCGCGGTGCAACCCTGCGATTTCGCGTACTCGACCGCGGCCGGGTAGCCGCCCGAGACGCCGACGTGCAAGCCGAAGCGCACTACGCTTCCTCGGCGACTGCTTGCGGGTCTTCCTCGACGCGTTCTTCTTCGGCCGCCTCTTCGACGGATTCGATCTGCTCGGGGAGCAACGGCGGAATCGTCGCGCTCAACAGGTCGAGTTCGAGCGGTTGGCCCGGCTCGAGTTCCAACTGCGGCAGATCGTCGAGCGAGCGCAGGCCGAACGACTCCAGGAACGTGGTGGTCGTCTTGTAGGTCATCGGGCGACCGACAACGTCTTTGCGACCGGCTTCGGCGATCAACTGACGGTCGAGCAGCGTGCTTACCACGCTGTCCGAGTTCACACCGCGGATCGATTCGATCTCGCCCTTGGTGACCGGTTGCATGTGGGCCACGATCGCGAGCGCTTCGAGCGCGGGCGTCGAGAGGGTCGTCTTGGGCGGCAACAGATAGGCTTCGACCGCTTCGCGGGCGAGCGCGGTGGTCGCAAAACGATAGCCGCCGCCGACTTCACGCACCGTGATGCCGCGATCGGTGTAGGTCTCGGTGATGCGGGCGAGCGCCGAGGCGACCGCGACCTCGGTCGCGCGGGTGAGCTTGGCGATCTGTTTGATCGTCAGCGGCTCGGACGCGACGAAGAGCAGCGCCTCGATCGGGCGCGCGATCGCTTCGACGGTCTCTTCGAGTTCTTCGGTCTCGGTGATCTCTACGGTCATGCTTCCTGCGGGTCTTTCGTATAGTGGAAGAGTCGGATATCGTCGAAGAGTTCGGGCTGTTCGTACGAGATGCGATGGCGGCGGATCAGTTCGAGGATCGCCAGGAACGTGATCACGATCGTCTCGCGATGCATCCCGAGTTCTTTACAGAGTTCGGAGAAGAGCACCTCGCCGCGCTCGGCGACGCGCTTGGCGATATAGTCCATCGAGGCCAGCAGCGAGACCCGCTCGCGCGCGATCGAACGCTTCTCCGGACGCGCCTGCTGGAGCATCGCGATGAAGGCCCGGCCCAGGCGCGACGGATCGACGCGGTAGCGCTGGATCACGTCGCTGGTTGGATCGCCCAGATCGCGATAGAAATATCCGCTCGCCTCGGACTGACGCTCGCGCAGCTCTTCCCCGAGTTCGCGATATTTCGAGTACGCGATCAGGCGGCGGCGCAGACGCTCTTCGACTTCTTCCGGCGTGTCGGAGTCGTCGTCCAAGAACTCGGCCGGGATCGGCGGCAGCAACGCTTTCGATTTGAGGAAGACCAAGGTGGCGGCGATGACCAGATATTCGGCGGCGACCTCGACGTCGAGCGACTCCATCATGCGGACGTATTCGAGGTACTGTTCGCAGACGATCGCCAACGGTACGGTCGCGATATCCAGTTGCTGTTCCTTGATCAGGCTCAGCAACAGATCGAGCGGACCGTCGAAGACATCGACCTGGACGTGACAAGCCGAACCGGTCTCCCCGTCGGCCGCGGCCGTCGGGTCGAGTTCGGCGGTATCGGTGGTGGTCAAGACGTCGCTTGTTCGGCCTGGCGTGCGACGAACGGAATATCACCGAACGCGGCCGGGTTGGCGGTGATGTAGTCCAGCGACATATCGACCAAGCGCTTCTCGTTCACGTACTTGAGGGCGCGACGGGCGGCGCCGATGTCGAACCAGCGAGCCTCGTCGACCTCGTGGTCGTGGTTGGCGGTGTCGCCCGAGAGGTAACGCATCAGGTAGAACGTCACCGATTTCTTGTGCTTGTTCTTGGCGACGTAGAACCAGTACGAGATCTCGGAGAGGCGCATGATGATCTCGCCCCAGCAGCCGGTCTCTTCGCGGACTTCACGGATAGCGGCCATTTCGTTCGTCTCGCGGGCCTCGAGGTGGCCCTTCGGAAGCGTCCAGACGCGCGGCGAGCCGCGGCCGATGAGCAATGCATCGAACCCGGCCTCGTGCCGACGCAGCACGAGCCCACCCGCCGAGACCTCGTATTTGATCCGCATGAAAAACGCCCCAAGAGAGCAACCGTGAGATGGCAAAGGCGCCTGTTCGGACGCCCTGCGATTACTCTTATTATAGCGCGAAGCCCCAAGAGGCGCCTATGAAAAGGGGCATCCTTTTTTACGAGGAACCTCCCGAACCAGCTGGCGGCTGCCTGCTTTTCAAACGGAGCGAATACCATGCGTACTCGATCCACCGCGCGCCTCTTCTCAGCGTCGGAGATAAGCGGCAATGCGGGCTGCCAGGGCTTCGGCCTTGCGGCGTAGCTCCGGGACGGCGGTTGCCTCGTAGTCCGAGGCTCGTTCGGCCGGCCCCGCAAGGTAGATACCCGCTCGCGCTTCGACCAATCCGAGCGCGAGCGGGTCGGTGGTGATCCAGCCGTCGTCGAGCAGGCTTCGGATCAGCGGATCGACGCACCGGCGGTAGTCGGCGAGCGGCCCGAGCGCGCTGATGACGGTGGAAGCGCCGATTCGCGCCGAACCGTCGCGACCGGCGATGTCGATGACGAAATTATCGTCCGCATCGACGCCGCCCGCGACGATGCGTCCGCGATGAACGACCAACCGGCCTTCCGCGAGCAGGCGCGCGCGAAGTGCGTCGACGGGCTCGGTCGAGCGGTGGCGATGAACGTCCCAATAGCGACGCGCGTGGCGAAGCAGGCGGCCGCGCTCGCGGAGGTCGAGCGCTCCCCAAACGCGCGGAATCTCCCGCCGGAACGCCTCGACCACGGCGCGCCAATCGTGTCCGTCGCGCTGCGAGGTGGCAATCGCCTTTCGGGTTTCGCGCACCACGGCGCGCGCGTTCTCCGTCGGCCCGAGCGGTAGTCTCCCCGCATAGGCTGCAAAGGGGGTGTCGACACGTGGAAAGAGACCGTGTCGCGAAACGGTGTGGATGGTGCCGGCAAATCCAACCGCGTCGAGCGCGACCAGCGCATCGAGTGCGGTAAGTCCGGTCCCGACGATCAGCACGTCGCCGCGCATGCCGGCGTATTCCGCGCTCCAGGGATCGGCGACGAAGCGCGGGTGGGCGGTCAGTCCGAGCGGGAGCTGCGCGATCTCGAAACCGAGATTACCGGTCGCGATCACGACGGCGCGCGCGCGCGCCTGCCTTCCGTTCGCAGTCTGCAACCGAAACATCCCATCGGCTTCCGCCACGATCGCGAGCGCCGCCGAGGGCACCACCACCAGACCGCCGCGCGAAAGTGCCGCCGCGATGGAAGCGAGATATTCGCCGTAGAGCGCGCGCGGGACGAAGGTCTCGGGCGTTGCGCGACCGTCGAGCCAGCGTACGAAATGATCGGGGTCGTCCTCGAACGCGCTCATATGCCTGGCGCGAGAGTTGGCGAAGTATCCGGCCTGCGCGCTGGAATATGCGAGGCCGGGGCCGACTCGCTCGCGTCGCTCGAACATCATGACTCGCAGGTCGGGTGCGAGGAGCGCGAGTTGCGCAGCGACCGTTACGCCGGAGAAGCCGCCCCCGACGATCGCGACGTCGACGAGATCGACTAGTTCGTCGACGGCGGGTGCCAACGCAAGTCCGGCTGGCGGGCTGCCCGGGTTTCGTCGACGCGGCCGACGACCGTGTTGACGGGCGCGTCCATGATCGCTTGCGGATCCGACTTGGCGGTCGCGATGATCTCGCGCAGCGCCGCGATGAAGGTGTCGAGCGTCTCCTTCGACTCGGTCTCGGTCGGTTCGATCATCAGGCACTCGGGCACGATCAGCGGGAAGTAGATGGTCGGCGCCATGTAGCCCTTATCCAGCAACGCCTTGGCGATGTCGAGCGCGCGCACGCCGGTCGCCTTCTTCAGCTCTTGTGCCGAAGCCACGAACTCGTGGCGGCAGATCTCGTCGTAGGGCGTCTCGATCACGTCCCGGATGCCGACCCGGATGTAGTTCGCGTTGAGCACCGCGAGTTGCGAGACTTTCTTCAGCCCCTCGGCGCCGTTCGCGTAGATATAGGCCAGCGCGCGGACGGCGTGGGCGAAGTTCGACCAGAACGAACGCATCGGTCCGATCGACTTCGGTCGGTCGAAGTCGAGCGAGAACGTCAGTTGATCGCTCGGCGCGAGCTTCGGATCCGCATCGGGTTTCGGAACGGCGCGCACGACCGGCGTCGGCAGATAGTCCACCAGATGCGCGGCCACGCCGACGGGACCGTGGCCCGCGCCGCCGCCGCCGTGCGGAATCGTGAACGTCTTGTGCGTGTTCAAGTGCATCAGATCGAAGCCCATGTCGCCCGGGCGCACGTTGCCCATGATCGCGTTGCCGTTGGCTCCGTCGTAGTACATCAGACCGCCGGCGGCGTGAACGGCCGCCGTGATCTCGTGCACGTGATCTTCGAACAGCCCGAGCGTGTTCGGGTTGGTCATCATGCAGACGGCCGTATCCGGGCCGACCGCTTTTTTGAGCAGTTCGACATCGACCCGTCCGCGCGCGTCGCTCGGGATCGAGATGACCTTGAAACCGCACATCGCCGCAGACGCCGGATTGGTGCCGTGCGCGGTATCCGGCACGATCACCTTATCGCGGACGACCTGACCGTTGTCCTTGAAGTACTTCTTGGCGATCAGCAGCGCCGCCAGTTCCGCGTGCGCGCCGGCCGACGGGTTGAGCGAGAAGGCGGCCATCCCGAAGAGCGATGCGAGCGAACGCTCCAACTCGTACATCACCTGGAGCGCGCCTTGGGCGAGTTCGTCCGGCGCGTACGGGTGCAGATCGCGGAAGCCCGGCAGGTTCGCCATCTGATCGTTCACCCGCGGGTTGTACTTCATCGTACACGAGCCGAGCGGATAGAACCCGAGGTCGATGCCGAACGTGCGCTGCGAGAGGCGCGTGAAGTGGCGGACCACGTCGAGTTCGGTGTTGTCCGGCAAGGGCAGATCGTCGCGGAGCAATGCCTTCGGCAAGAACGTCCCGAGCGGCTTGGCCGTCTCTACGTAAGCGTTCGCGCGGCCTTCTTCGCCGATCTCAAAGATCAGGGCTTCAGACGCGTGCAGGGACATTCACTACCTCTTTCAGGGCCGCTGCAAGCGCGGTGATATCGGACGTCGTCGTGAGTTCGGTCGCGGTCATCAGGATCGAGTCCGCGAACTCCGGATAGAAACGTCCGAGCGCGACGCCGCCGAGGATGTTCCGCTCGCGCAGTTTTGCGAGCACCGTCTCCGCCGGCTGGTGAACGTTGACGACGAACTCGTTGAAGACCGGCGCTTCGAAGCGCAGGTCGCAGCCCGGGATGCTCGAGACGGCCGTCGCGAGTTCGCGCGAACGTTCGAGGTTGAGGCCGGCGACGTCGCGCAAGCCGGTCTTGCCCAGCAGGGCCAGATAGATCGTCGCGATCAGCGCGCAGTGGGCTTGATTGGTGCAGATATTCGAGGTCGCGCGCTCGCGCCGGATGTGCTGCTCGCGCGCCTGAAGCGTCAGCACGTAGGCGATCTGGTCGCGGTTATCGACCGACTTGCCGACCAGGCGACCGGGAATACGGCGCATATGCTCGGTGGTCGAGGCGATGAAACCGACGTACGGACCGCCGTAGGCCTGCGCGACGCCGAACGATTGGGCTTCGCCGACCACGATCTGCGCGCCCCACGACGCGGGCGTCGCGAGCGCGGCAAGCGAGATGGCTTCGGAGACGACCGCGATCGGCACGGTGCCGCTCGCGCGGGCCGCTTCGGCCGAGCCGGGCTCGAGCCCGTCGACGACGCCGAAGAAGTTGGGCGACTGGATCGCGATGGCCGCGTACTCTTTACCGGCGAGCGCGTCGCGCAGCTTCGCCTGATCGGTCGAGCCGTCGGCGGCGAGCGGAACTTCGTCGATCGTGATGTCGAGCCCGTCGCAGTACGTCTTGAGCACCGCGCGGTAGTTCGGGTCGACCGCGCGCGAGACCAGGATCTTCTTGCGGCCGTTCGCGTTGATCGCCATGATCGCGCCTTCGGCAAGAGCGGTCGCACCGTCATAGACCGAGGCATTGGCGATGTCCATGCCGGTCAGCAAGCAGATGTAGGTCTGCCACTCGTAGATGGCTTGCAGATAGCCCTGCGAGACTTCCGCCTGATAGGGCGTGTAGGCCGTCAGGAACTCACCCCGCATCGCGAGCGCCCCGATCGCCGGCGGCACGTAGTGTCGATACGCCCCCGCACCGAGGAACGAGATCGCGTCGACGGCCGTGTTCTTAGCGGCCATGCGCGAGAGCCGCCGCGCGAGCTGATACTCGGGCAGCGCCGGGACGATGTCGAGTTCGGCGCGGATCTTGACGGCGTCGGGGACCTGCATCAAGTCGTCCAACGAGCCGACGCCGATCTTCTCGAGCATCTGCGCGATATCGCGCTCGGTATGCGGTATGTATGTCATGTATCTATTCTGCGGTGAGCTTTTCGTAGGCGGCCGCGTCGAGCAACGACGAGAGCTGCGCGGCGTCGACGCCCTTCACCTTGAAGAGCCAGCCGTCGGTGTAGGGCTCGCGGTTGAGCACCGACGGGTCGGCGTCGAGCGCGCCGTTGATCTCGACGATCTCGCCGCCGACCGGCGTGAACAGATCCGAGACGGCCTTGACCGACTCGATCACGCCGACGTTACCGGCCTGCACGACCGTCTTGCCGACCTTGGGCAGTTCGACGTAGACGATATCGCCGAGCGAGTGTTGCGCGTAGTCGGTGATCCCGACGGTCGCGACGTCGCCGTCGAGTTTGACCCACTCGTGTTCGTTGCTGTAATGGAGATCCTGGGGCAGCGACATGAACGACTCCTTAGGGCGTGTGAACGATTATTTCTGGCGCTTGTAGAACGGCTGGGCGGTGACGATCGCGGCGTGGCGCGCACCACGGATCTCGATTTCGAGTTCGGTGCCGACAGTTGCGGCGTCTTTCTCGACCAGGGCCGTCGCGATGTTCTTCCCACCGCAGGACGGGGCCATCGATCCGCTCCGGACCTCACCGACGTCTTTCCCGTCGAAAAAGACGCGGTAGCCTTCGCGGGCGGGGGCGCGGCCCTGCATCACCAGGCCCACGATGCGGGGGAACGTATCCGCCTCGATCTGCGCGGCGAGCGCCGCTTTGCCGATGAACGCGGGCTTCGCGAGTTTGAGGGCCCAGTTCAAGCCGGCCTGGACGGGCGAGATCTCTTCGGTCATCTCGTGTCCGTAGAGCGGCATGCCGGCTTCGAGGCGGAGCACGTCGCGCGCGCCCAGGCCGCACGGCTCCAAGCCTTCGGCGCCGTGATCGTGCAATAGCGCGTTCCAGATCTCCGAGGCATCCGCACCGTCGACGAAGAGTTCGAAGCCGTCTTCGCCGGTGTAGCCGGTGCGCGCGAGCACGGCCTTCTTGCCGTAGACCGTCGCTTCGGAGCAGAAGTAGTACTTGACCGCGTTCAGGTCGATATCGACGTGCGGCTGCAGCATCGCGAGCGCCTTCGGCCCCTGGATCGCGATCAGCGCGTTCTTGCCGTGCAGGCTCGTGAGCTTGACGCCCGAGTCGCTCAGGTGCGCGTTCAGATGCGCCCACATCTTATCCGCGTTGGAAGCGTTGACGACCAGCAACCAGCGACCGTCGAGCTTGTAGAAGATCACGTCGTCGTGCGCGCCGCCCGATGGGTTGCAGAAGATGTTGTAGCGCGCCTGGAGCGGCTTCATGGTCTCGACCGCATTGATGGTCAGACCGTCGGCCCACTGCGCCACGTTCTCGCCTTCGAGGATGAACTGGCCCATGTGCGAGAGATCGAAAAGACCGGCGCGGTTGCGCACGGCGTCGTGTTCTTTGAGGATGCCAGCATACTGCACCGGCATCGCGAAGCCGCCGAACGGCACCAAGCGTCCGCCGAGCGCGACGTGATCGTTGTGGAGCGCGGTCTGTTTGAGGGTCGCGTCGGTCATACGCTGGGCTTCTCCTCGGGATACGTGTTCAGGAAGTTCAAGGTCGCGTGCGCAACGATCTTCTCACCGCAGCGGACCTGGACTTCGCCGTAGCAGATACGCCGGCCGGAGCGGAGCACGGTCGCTTCGGCGACCAGATCGCCGGTCGCAGGCGCGAGAAAGTTGCATTGCAGCGAAACGGTCGTGGTGTCTTGCTCGCGCCCGTAGATCGAGGCCAGCGCGATGTAGAAGACGGTGTCGCAGAGGCTCACGATCGCGCCGCCGTGGATCGCGCCGGTGCCGTTCTGGACTTCGGGGCGGTAGGGCATGCGCATTACCGCACGTCCGCGTTCGACATGTTCGAGTTTCAAGTCGAGCAACTTCACGAAGTGGGACTTCTCTTTTTCCCACTCGTGTCGCGCATGGGTCGAATCGATCGCCATAGCCTCATCGAGCCTACGTTTTGGGGAGCTAGCCGTCTACCGCTTTGGTCAGGCGGTCGTAGGCTTCGCGGAAGTTCAGGGTACCGCCGTTCAACCAATGGGCTCCATCGACCGTCAAGGTCGTGCCGGAGATCCATTCGGCTTCGACGGAGCAGAGCCAGAGCGCCGCCATCGAGACGTCGGCCGGGGTGCCCAGCCGCCCGAGCGGGATCTGACGACGGATGGTCTCCTCGACGTCGCCGACGCTCCACAGATTCTTGTCCGTCCCCTCGGTGTGGATCGGGCCAGGGGCGATCGCGTTGGCGCGGATGCCGAAGCGCCCCCACTCGGCCGCCAGAGTCCGGGTCATGGCCAGCACGCCCGCTTTG
>JBBRTL010000093.1:0-9783 GCA_038244445.1 Vulcanimicrobiales bacterium | reverse complement strand
TTGCTCGACCGTCTCGGTAACCGGATCGACGTCACCCTTAAGGTCGTGCCCTCGACGGTCGCTTCGGAGATCCGTGGTGCGTATGCGATCGCCAAGAACGTCTCGGCTCAGCGCGCGGCGGAGCGCGCGGTCATCGAACACGGCGCTCGGGTGCGCGAACTCTACCTGGTGGCGGCGACCCGCGGGGAGTCGGCGCGCGAGCAGATCGATGCGACCATCGCGCTCGCGCTGCACATGTTCGATTTCGATTTCGGCTACGTCACCCGCTTCGTCGGAGATCGCATCGAGATCAGCAACGCCGTCGGAACCCACTGGAACGTCGTCCCGGGGCAGACCTTCGCGCGCGACGGTAGTCTGACGCGGCACTTGGACGATCGCGAGATGATCGAAGCCGACGATCTCGACGAATCGCCGTGGCGCGACGATCCGGCCCGCGCGAACGCGCCCTGGCGATCGTACGTCGCCATCCGTCTGCGGCTTGGCGACGACGTCTACGGAGCGATCGCGTTTGCGGCGCGCCGGCCGCGCGCGGCCCTCAGCCCGCTCGACCGCGACCTGATATCGCTGGTCGCGCTCTTCGTCCAAGCCGCGCTCGAACGCGCGGGCTACGCCGAGCGGATCGAACAACTGGCCTTCACCGACGGTTTGACGGGCCTCCCGAATCGGGTGCTCTTCGACGATCGCATCCGCCAGACGATCGCGACCGCCAGGCGTTACGATCGCGGCTTCGCGATCATGTATCTGGACGTGGATCGGTTCAAGGAGATCAACGACGCCTTCGGGCACGCAGCCGGCGATGCGGTGCTGCGCAGCATCGGCGAACGTCTACGCAAGACTCTGCGCGAAAGCGACACGGTCGCGCGTTTCGGCGGGGACGAGTTCGTGATTCTGCAGCCGATCGTCGATGGGGCCGCCGACGCCTCCGACTTGGCACGCAAGATCGTGGCCGAGTTGCAGACGCCGATGCGGATCGGTGAGATCGAACGCGAGGTCCGCGTCTCGATTGGCATCGCGCTCTACCCGCAGGATGCGACCACGATACCGGAACTGATGGATCTGGCCGACCGCGCGCTCTATGCGGCCAAGCGGGCCGGGCGCAACCGCTGGTCGTTCGCGAACGAAGCGGCGGCGCGCAGCGCGCTCGCCGAGCGCGTCGCGGCGACTAACCGTGCAGCTGCTGAACGATGAAGATCAGCGAGAGGCCGCCGACGACGATCGCCGTCGTCCAGGCGATGACGTTCGCGAACGGCGAGTTCGTGTAGGCGCCCATGATGCTCTTCCGGTTGATGATGACGAGCATCAGGACCAGTTCTGCCGGTAAGAGCACGCCTTGAATCGTCTGCGCGATCAGGATCAAGGGCAAGAGCGGGATGCTCGGGATCAGCACTAGGATCGCGCCCAGGATCAAGCCCGCACCGAAGAGCGTGAAGAAGAATGGCGCTTCCGCGAACTTGCGGTCGAGCGCGGCCTCGAAGCCGAGCGCTTCGCAGATGACGTAAGCGGTCGAGAGCGGGAGAACGGTCGCGGTGAAGAGCCCGGCGTTCAAGATGCCGAGTGCGAAGATGGTCGCGGCGAGCGAGCCCGCGAGCGGCTTGAGCGCGACCGCGAAATCGGATGCCTGACTCGGATGGATGTGTTGGCCATGGTGGTTGGCGACGAAGATGGTCGCCGCGTTCGCGACGATCATGAAGCCGGCGATCGCGATGCCGATGACCGAGCCGACCACCACGTCGGCGCGCGCGAGCCCGAGATGTTCTTCGCCCGTGCCCTTCTCGACGACGGCGGATTGCAGAAAGAACTGCATGTACGGCGAGACCGTCGTGCCGATCAAACCGACGACCAGGAACATCCATTGTTTGTCGGTAGCGTGGAAGGTCGGCACCAGAGCGCCGTGCGCGACGGCGTGCCAGTCTGGATGTGCGAGGATCGCCGAGATCGCGTAGGAGATGTAGATCAGCGAGAACCCGACGAAGGTGCGCTCGACGATCTTGTTGTCGAACTTGAGGATGAAGAAGAAAACGGCGACCAGCGCGACCGGGACCGCGATATAGCGCGAGATGCCGAAGATCTCCGATGCGGTCGCGATGCCGGCGAACTCGGTTGCGGTCAGGCCGACGTTCACGACGAAGAGCGCGAGCATCGCGAAGAATGAAACGCGTACGCCGAAGTTCTCGCGGATGAGCGAGGCCAATCCCTTGCCGGTCACGGTGCCCATGCGCGCCGCCATTTCCTGCACCACGATCAGCGCGACCGCGAGCGGGACCAAGATCCAGAGGATCGCATAGCCGTATTGCGCGCCGGCGGCGGAGTACGTCGCGATACCGCCCACGTCGTTGCCGGCGGAGGCGGTGATGAATCCCGGACCAAGGACGCCCGCGAAGAGCAGCAGCGAGCGCCACCAGCGGCGCTTCGGCGCTTTGCTAGCCTGTTGCAACGACCGTCCGCCGGTGATGGCGCGCGGTGAAGCGCGGCAGTTTCTTGGCGAGGTCGGCGGGCATGATCGCGTCGATCGCATCGTCGACGGTGACGATCCCGACCAACATTCCGCGGTCGTCGACGACCGGCGCGGCGAGCAGATCGTAGCGCGCGATGGTGGCGGCCACTTCGTCCTTGTCGGCGTCCGGCGCGAGGGTGACCAGATCCGTCTCCATGATCTTATCGATGGTCGCATCCGGCGGCGCGAGCAGCAGACTGCGCAGGGTCAGCACGCCGAGCAACGCGTCGGCCTTGTCGACCACGTAGAGATAGTAGATGAACTCGGACTCGGGGGCGATCTCGCGGATCTTGCGGATGGTCGCTTCGGCGGTGCGGTGCGGATAGATCCAGACGTAGTCGGTCGTCATCAGGCCGCCCGCGGTATCTTCGGCGTACTTGACCAGTTCGCGCAGTTCGCCGGCGGTGAACTCGTTCATCTCGGCGAGCAAGCGGGTCTGTTGCTCCTCGGGGAGTTCGGAGAGCAGGTCGGCTGCGTCGTCCGAGTCCATCTCTTCGATGATGTCGGCGGCCCGTTCGTCGCCGATGTCGTCGATCAGGGTCTTCTGCGTATCCGCATCGAGATGTTCGAAGGCGTCGGCGGCGGTCTCGTCGTCGAGGGAGCGGACGACCGCGAGCGCTTCACGGGCCGAGAGATCACCGATGATCTCGGCTAGATCCGAGGGGTGCAGGCGGGCGAGCTTGCTCTCCTTGACCGAGAGGTGGACTTCGGACGGATTCGCATCGCGGATCGGGGCGACCGAATCCCAGGCGATCATCGCCCGCGGAACGCGCCTATAGATGAAGGGCGTGAAGCGCTTGCCGAACGATTTGAGGCCGAGGCGCCGAAGCAACCCGGCCACGCCGACGTCGGCCGCGACCACGCGGAGATGCCCGCCCGTGTTCGCGACCTCGATATCGTTGATCCGGACGACCTTGCGACCGTCGACGTCGACGATCTGCTTATCGAGCAGATCTGCGACCAGATAGAGGGCCTCGGCGTCGGGCGGTGCGGGCTCCTTGGGGGCGGACGTGAGCGCGACCACGCCGTCGCGATCGACGTCGGCGATCGACTCGATCGGCGCGAACCGCAGACCCTGGACCGTCTTGAGGACCAGGCCGTCGATCTGGGGGAACGTGTCGTCGGGCTTGTTGACGAGGAAGTCGCTGACCCGGCCGATCGGCAGATCGTATAAGGTAGCCTGCCGTCCGACCAGTTCGCTGATAAATCCGTCGGTAAATGCCATTGCGCTCACCCCCTCTCCCAAAAAGAAATAAGACGAGAGGTGTCGCGTCCTACCTCATTCGCATCGAGCTTTGGCACCACGCGCCGTAGAGCCCCGGGAGGCTCAGCCGCATTGGACAACGCCTTGGATCGGCGAGGTCTGGTCTACCCGCTTGGCGTCTCTCGACGTTTCGGGGCAACGGCCTGTGTATCGCGTGGACGCCTCACCTAGCGAGGTATCCTTACGTTAAGTATAGCCGCTGGGGTCAACCCAAGGCGAGGGGAGGTGCCTGGATCGCGGTCAGGCGGCGTTCAGGGCATTGATCAGCAGGCGGGAGAGCAGATTCGCTTCGACCCCGACCTGCGACAAGATCCCGGTCCCGATCTGGGAGAGGATCTGGTTCTTCGTGTAATCGGTGACGTACTTGCCGATGTCCGCGTCTCGGATCTGACTCTCTGCTTGGATCTCGTTTACCGCAGTCAGTGAGGCGTTGCTCGCATCTTGTCCGAGGGCGACCGACTGCGCTCCGACGACGGAACGCACTTGCGATATTTTAGCGAGAGCGTCATCCAGTTTCAACTCGGCTGAAGACGCGGCGAACTGATTGCTCGAGTCGGTCCCGATCGGCGCGTTCATCCAGTCGACCTGATCCGGCGCGAGGACGCTGATGTCGCTCACACCGAGCGTGTTGGTCGAAAGATTCGGTAGCGAGATCGCGACCGCCGTACCTTCTTGCCCGCCGTCGTTCACGTAGAGCGGCTTTCCACCGGAGGCCGGAGTACCTTCGCTGGTCGCAAACGAGATCGACGTTCCGACATCAGCTGCGGTCAGGTTCGCGACGTTGAAGTTCAACAGCACGAAGCCGTTGCCGGGAGCGTCGTAGAAGGCGCCGCTGATCTGTCCCGAGTTCACCGGGACCGCGGTGGTGTCGACGAACTCCGGCTTCGCGCCGAGGCTCGGATCGGTGGAGTATGCCGTGAACCGCACGTAGACGCCCGGACCGACAGCCGTGCTGGAATCGGGATCGACGGCGTTCGCATCGTATCCGATGATAGCGAACGTGACGAACGCCGGCACTGCAAATCCGGGCGTCGTCGGGATCCCGGCGCCGGCGAGCGTGACGATCGGTCCGGAGTTGCCGAGTCCGTCGGCGTTGACGGCATACGTGCTCGGAACCGTGCGCGTCGGCGACGTATCCGGAATCGGCGATGCGACCTGCGTCACCGTGACCGGGGTCGCACTCGAGGTATCGTACGTGCCGTCGAAGAGTTTGAGACCGTTGAAAGACGTGTTGCTCGATATCTTGTTGACTTCGCGTAAGAGCGTTTCGACTTCCGATTGGATGTTCTGCAGATCGCCGTTGGATTGCAGATCGGAACGCGATTCGACCACCAGCGAGCGTATGCGCTGGAGGATGTTCTGAACGCTGTTGAGCGCCGCATCGGCGACGTTGAGAAGATTGCCGGCCGTCTGCACGTTGGTAACGGACTGCTGGAGGCCCGCGACTTTCGTGTGGATAGTTTCGGCGATGGCGAGACCGCTGGGATCGTCAGACGCAGAAATCACGCGGAGGCCGCTGGCCAACGCGCGTGTGTCTTTCGTCAACGAATTCTGAACCGTGGAAAGGTTCCGTAGAACCAGTCCGCTGTTCCCCAGCACATCCATGAGGTAGGTAAGCTTCCTCCTTGAAACGGACCCTACTTATAATGCCTATCGGCCGATCGGGCCAAAACTTGCGCCGATTGGTGCGTAAAAGACGGGTAAAACCTGGATAAAAGAGGCGGGCCCTTCTTAAGTGCCGGCGCCCTCCCGTCCGAAGATGGTGTAGGAGGACTGGTTGGCAACGCGCGCGCTCGTTCGATTGGCCGGGAGAACCGTCCAAGCGGTCGGGGTCTGCCTCTTGGCGGGCTCGATCGCGGGTCTCACCGGAACCGGCTTGAGCCAAGCGAGCGGGTATTTAGCCGCGGCCGTGCGCGTCGTCAAGGCCGCCGTCGCGACCCCGTCTCCCGGCCCGACTTCGACTGTGGCTCCGAGTCCGAGTCCGGCGTCCGGGACGAAGGCCACGCCGACGCCCGGTCCGAGCGCGAGCCGGGGAGGGCCCATCGAGTTCAGCCTCAACGGCAGCCTCGCGCTGGGTGAAAACGGCGTCTCCACCTCTCGGTTCGACGAGTTCGGCGCCCCGGTCGTTCAATCGAGCGGCACCGCCAACAGCACGGTCGGTCTGTCCGCCGAGTTCCGGCGGCGGACGGCCAACTCGACGGCCGACATTCGCATCCCGCTCGGCTTCAGCACGAACGGCACCCAAATCGGCCTTGCGATTGCGTCGTTTTCCACGCCGCACTACCAGCTCCAATACGGAACCCAGAATGTGAGCCTGTTCGGTCAGGTCGCGCTCGGCTCGACCCTACGCGGCTTCTCGCTGGTGCTTCCGCTCGCGTCCGGCGACCTGACCGCCTTCGAGGGACCGGCCTTCGGTGCGGGCCTTGAGACGCTGCACATCCAGGGCATTCGTGCGCGCCGTCTGATCGGGCGAAATCTTTTCGAACTCGGGGTGGTTCGTAACGCGCCGGGCCCGCTGACGGGAAGCGCCGCGACCCTGATCTTCGGGATCGCGGCCAGCCGCGGACGGACCGCCTTGGTCGGCGAAATCGCGGATCAGTACCGACAGGCCCCGGACGGGCGGCTGCACGGAATCGCCGGCCAGGTCCGGATCGACTACGGCGGCATCTCCTCGGGCTGGACGGCGACGTACCGGCACACGCCGGAGCGTTTCTTGGCCTACGGGAGCGGCGAACTGTTCGGCGACAACTTCGTCGATCTCGGTTTTCGGACGTCGTCGCAACACAGCAACTTCTCGACCGACCTCGCATACGAGACGAGCACCCTGTTCGGAAGCGTCGCGAAGACGCGCCGCTCGTTCCTGTCGTACGGCGGTCTGCTGGGACGCGCCAACTACCAGGTCACGTTCCAAGACGCGCGTCAGGGCGGCAACCAGCCCGCGGTGTGGACCGGTACGGCTGCGTTGCAGATCGGCATCCCGATCAAACAGGGTTTTGCGCTCGTGGGCGGCATGATCGGTCGGACCACGACCGAGGATGGTTTCGCGATCGGCAACTCGTCGCTGAGCGCACAGGTGCAGCGACAGTTGGGACCGTTCGCCTTCCAGCTCTCCGCGCAAGAACAACGGCAGAGCAGTCCGTTCGCGGGCATCTCGACGCTGCGCACCTCGTCCTTCGGAGCGACGCGTCTGTTCGGCCGGACGGGTATCGGTTTTACCTACTCGATGAGCCACACGCTCTCGATGCTCAGCGATGCGTATCAACGCACGCCGCAGATCTCGATCTCGCGTCAGATCTCGCCGGCCCTTTCGATCCAGGCGTCGTTCGGAACGCAGACCCTCGACGATCGCCGGAACCCGATCAACAGCGGGCGTTCGCGGATCTTTTCGGTCCAGATCAACGCACCGTTCGCGTTCGGAAACGGACTCGTGCAGGGCCGTATCGATCCGCACCTCCCCGCGATCGTCGTGGGCCGAGTGCTCAACGACCTGGGCGACAACATCGCGGTCGCGGGCCTTGCGACCGGCGGGGTCGCGAACATCACCGTCGTGCTCGACGGAAAAGAAGCGCAGCGGACGGATCTGAACGGCGACTTCCAGTTCTCGTTCGTGAAACCCGGCCAGCATCAGTTGCGGATCGAGACGGCATCGCTGCCGCGCGGATTGACGGCCGATCAGCCGGTCGTCACGATCAACGTGCAGGGCGGCCAGACGGCACAACTCTACTTCCGCGTCGGCAACTTCGGCGGCGTCACCGGACACGTCTTCGGACGGGACTCGAACGGCGCGCAACTGGCGCTCGCCAACGTGCTCTTGCGCGTCGACGGCGGCACGTACTCGCAGACCGACGCACAGGGCGCGTACGGCTTCGGGCGGTTGAGCCCTGGTACGCATACGATCACGATCATGGATACGTCGGTGCCTGCGTTCGCGTCGTTCACGAAGGAGCAGTCGCAGCAACGCGTTTCCGTGCGCGACGGGCAACTCGCAACGCTCGATTTCGTCGCGCAACCGCTCGGCTCGATCGCAGGCCACGCGATGTACGCGCACAACGCTCTGGGGCTCAAAGGCGGCGTTCAGAACGCGTACGTGGTCGCCGAACCTGGCGAACACGCGGCGATCACGAACGACGACGGTTCGTTCATCATCGACAACCTCCCGGCCGGAACGTATGCGGTCTCGGTCGACCCGGAGACGGTTCCGGACGGGGTCGCGCCCGTCGGGGATCCGCTCTCCGTCACGTTGGTCGGCAACGATCACTACGAGGGCGCCGAGTTCTCGGTCGGCGAGAAGCAGAAGAACGTCGTATTCAGCTTCATGGGTGGTGGCGCGACTGCTGCGACCCTGCACCTCGATGACGCTCGCTTACCGCCCTTCGGAACCACGGCCGTCTCCTACGCCGCGCCCCCGAACGTCAAAGACGCAAGCGTCAAGGTCTTCGATACGTCCTTCGCGCTGACGTACGATGCGAAACGTTCGGTCTGGCGTGGGACGATCGAAGTGCCGTCCGGGACCAAGGCGGGCTCGTACGATGCGATCGCAACCGCGACCGGGATCAGTGCGAGTGCGACCGCAACGCTCGTCGTCGACCCGAAGATGCCGATCGCCATTCTGCAACTCACTCCGCCAAATGTCGTAGTCGGCCAATATGCATCCGTGCGCGCTCGCTTCCTCGTCGACGTGAAGGCCGGAGACCGGATCGAGTGGTCGGACGGCACGATCACGGTCTTGGGAAAACCGGTCGCAGGCCGAGTCTTTACATTCAGCCTGCGCGTTTCTTTACGGCCTCTGTACGGTGTGTTGCTAACGAGCCATGCTCGGTTGCCGATAAGATTGTTGTAAGACCTTGTTTCACGCTTAGCCACGGATGGCACTCTCGCGCATGGTGAAAGGACTATGAACGTGAAAAAACTCCTAGCGATCGCGGCATTGTTGTCGCTCGCACTTCCGGCCCTGCCTTCGGCGGCGGCCACCGTTACCAAGACCGTTACCGTCAAATGGAACACCCAGGCGGTTGCGACCCTGAACGTCCACACGGATTACAGCGCCACCGGAGCGTTCGGCGCTGCGGCCGGCACGATTCTCTCCAACCTCAACGGCGGCGCCGGCCTCTGCACGGCGACCGATCCGACCAATGCCGACCTCACGGTCGACTTCGGTTCGGTGACGCCGGACGTGGGCGTCAACTACACCGATTGCATGTACAAGAACGCGGTCAATGCCCAGGTCGTCACCTCGTCGACCAACTGGGGCTTGACTGCTCAGGTGACGACGGGCGCAGTCCCGGCCGACACCGAGCTCTGCGCGCTGCCGAACGGCTTCGCAAGCTTCCCGGCGAGTGCCGCCGCGCTTCCGGTCGCCCAGACCGCCCGCGTCGCCGCCCCGTCGATCGTCTCCGTTGCGGCCTGCCCGGCCGGCAACGTCATCATCGGCGCCGCCTCGGCGACGTTGGCCACCGAGACCAATGCCTTCTCGTCGGCTTCGCCGGCGAACATCGGCCACGATCTCGAACTGGTCCTCAAGCCCCTAGCGGCGGCGTCGGCCGGTGCCGGCACGGTGACGGTCGTCACCTACACGCTGACCGCGAACTAGGGCTTCGGGAGTAACTGTGCGCGTTCGCCATGGGGTGGAGGGTCTTCACCCCACGGCGAAGGTACCCGGTATGAAGAACTCGTCGAGATTCATTGCCCTCGCGGCGATCGTCGCGGCCACTCTCCTGATGCCGGGACACGCCACATCGCAGGGGCTTGGGATCGACGTCGCGCCCGCCAAGTTCGAGGTCTCGATCCCGGCAGGCTCGACCTACAACATTCCGATTTCGGTGCATAACTCGAGCGGGGAAACGACGCACGTGCAAGCACAGATGGTCGACTTCGGGGTCGATGCGAGCGGGAGCTACCAGTTCCAAAAGATCGGGACCCGCGAGCATTCGCTGTTGCGTTGGGGCGCGATTCGCCCACGCGAGTTCGACCTTCAGGCGGGCGGCACGCAGCAAGTGCAGTTGACCATCTCTGTCCCGGATCAGAC
>JBBRTL010000092.1:0-9811 GCA_038244445.1 Vulcanimicrobiales bacterium | reverse complement strand
CGCTCGCGTTCGCCGCTTCGAGCGCGGCGTAATACGAACGCCACGCGCTCGCCACGTCGACCCGGATTCGTTGTTCGTCGGCGTCCAGCCGAGCGGCGGCTTGATCGCGGCGGGCCCGCTCGGCATCCACGAGCGCGCTGCCGGTCGACGAGACCGGAACGGTCAAGGTGACGGTCGCGCTCGGTCCGGAGATCCGCAGACCCGAGTCGGTGCCCGTCGTCCAACCCGCCTGGGCGGTGAGCGACGGCAAGCTCGAACGTCGGACCGAGGCGATGGCGGCGTCTTCTGCGGCCAGGTTCGCGCGATCGCTTGCGAGTTCCGAGCGATGCGCGAGTGCGAGCGAGATCGCGTCGTCGGCGCTTCCGGGCATCGCGGGCGAAAAGGCGTCGAGCGATCCGGGCAGTGCGATCGCGTCGTCGGGAAGACCCATCTCGACGGCGAGCGCGTGCGCGGCGTTGGCCTCGTCGGCCCGCGCACCGGCGTCGTCGGCGTCGGCACGAGCGAGGGCGACGTCCGCGCGAACGACGTCGAGTCGCGGCGCGTCACCCGATGCGAAGCGGAGTCGTGCCGCACGTTCGTCGGCCTTGGCGCTCGCCACGATGGCATCGCGCAAACCGCGGACGTCGCGCGTGCGCAACGCCTCGGCGAAAAGCGTGATGCTCGCGATCCGCTCGGTCCGCTCCGCGCCGATCAGGTCGGATTCGGATGCGCGTAGAGCTGCACGCGCCTGCGCGATGGCTGGACTCCGACCGGCGATCTCGCCGAGCGCGATCTGCGCGCCGGCGGTCGTGAGATGTTGGAGGATCGTGCCGGCGCCGCCGCTCTGGGGCGATTGCGCGTACGAGACGAAGGCCTGCGGTGCGCCCGAACCCGAAGCCGCTGCGACCAGAGCCTGCTTTTCTCGGACGACCGCGCGCGCTTGTGCGATCGCCGGCGAACGCGTTTCGGCGCCCCTCTCGACGTCGGCAAGGGTGAGGACGGTGGCGAGTGCGGCGGCGATCATGCTGGGCGATCCTTGGCGGTGAAGCCTGCGTAGAGTACCGGAATCGCGATCAGGGTGAAGACCGTCGCGGTCGAGAGGCCGCCGATCACGGCGATCGCGAGCGGCCGCTCCATCTCGGAACCCGAGCCGAGCCCGAAGGCGAGCGGTAGGAGGCCGCCGATCGCGGCGCACGTCGTCATCACGATCGGACGCAAGCGGAGCCTTCCGGCGGTCACGAGCGCCTCGTGGACGGAGGCACCCTCGGCGCGTTTGCGGTTGGCGACGTCGATCAGAAGGATGCCGTTCTTGACGATCAGGCCGACCAAGAGCAAGAGCCCCATGAACGACGAGACGTTGAACGGCGTCCCGGTCGCGAACAACCCGATCGCGACGCCGATCAGTGCGAGCGGGATCGCCGTCAGGACTACGAGCGGCAGACGGAACGAGCCGAACGTCGCCAGCATGACGAAGAAGACCAGCGCGATCGCGATCGCGACCACGCTCGCGAACTCTCGGAACGACTGTTGTTGGGCGCGATACGCACCGCCCATCGACCAGGTATACCCAGGCGGTAAAGGTGTTCGTGCAAGCGCGTTGCCGACGTCCGCCACGACGGCCGAGAGGGTCGCCCCGCTATAGTTGGCGGTGACGATCACGACGCGTTGGCCGTTCTCGTCGGTGACGTCGCTGGTCAGTACATCTCGGGCGGTCGTCGCGAGCGAGTCCAATTGCAGGACGCCCGCCGAGGTCGCGAGCAGCCCCGAACCCGGAGATCCGCCGCCCCCGGCGACCCGCACGCGCACCGGAACTAAGGTCGTACTACCGGCCAAGCTGGTCGCTACCGTCCCTTGCGTGGAGGCGGAGATCGCATCGCTCACATCGTTCGCGCTCAGCCCGAGAGCTGCCAAACGGGCCGCGTTCGGCGCGACGCGCAGAGCCGGGTCGTCGTGGATCACGCCCGAGAAGACATCGGTTACGCCGGCGACCTTCGCGATCCGATCCGCGATCGAGGTCGCGCTCGCTTCGAGCAGCCGCTCGTCCGCGCCGCGGACGGTGATCTCGAGCGGCGCGGGCGCGCCGGAGATATCGTCGATGATGTCTTCGAGGATCTGGTGGAAATCCAAATGGACGGCTGGGACGGAACGCTGCATCGCATCGCGCATCCGGTTGGTGATCGCATCGAACGAGTCGCGCTTCGAACGCGGCCTGAGCGCGATGCGGATGGTTCCGTTGCGCACGGGCGTCGGCGAGAAACCGTTGGTATCGATACCGGTGAAGCGTCCCACCGAGACGACTGCAGGATCCGCAAGTGCGACCCGTTCGAGTTGGGTCGCGGCTGCATCGCTCGCTTCGAGCGCGGTTCCGACCGGCATCTGATAGCGGATCTCGAACTGCCCCTCATCGAGTTTCGGTAGAAAGTCGCTCGGCAGACGCGTCAGGAGCAGCGCGGTGACGACCAGGACGCCGGCCGAAGCGATGTAGACGGTGCGGCGGTGTGCGAGCGCCCAACGCAGGAGCGGCTCGTAGCGCGCCAGGAGCCGAGCTACGAAGCCGACGTCATCGTGGACCGCACCGACCGGTTGCATCATCTTTTCGGCCAGGATCGGCGTCACGAAGATGGCCAGGCCGAGCGAGACCACGAGCGCCGTTCCGAGGGTTGCGGCGAGCGCTCGGAAGAAGAAGCCGGAGACGCCAGAAAGCAATACCAGCGGGACGAACACGACGACCGTCGTCAGGGTCGAGGCGCTCATCGGTGCGATCAACTCGCGCATCGAACGTACGACGACCAACCGTTTGGAGTCGGTCGGGTGGGCGTGCAGGTTACGCGCGATGTTCTCGATGACGACGATCGCGTCGTCGATGATCAAGCCGACAGCGACGGCCAGACCGCCGACGCTCATAAGGTTGAGGGTCTGCCCCATCCGTCCGATCGCGAAGATCGTGATCGCCATCGCGAGCGGAATGACGATTGCTGCGATCAGGGTCAGGCGGAGGTTGCGGAGGAAGAGCAGGATCACGCCGACAGCGAGGAGCGCGCCCAAGCCGATCGCATCCCGCAGGCTGCTCTGCGAATCGCGGATCAACTGCGTTTGATCCCAGTATTTCGTCGCGCGCATTCCACCGGGTAGACGCGGTGCGAGATCGCGCATACGCGCTTCGACCGCGTCGGCCATTTTGACCGAATCGGCGCCGGGAAGCGCGTAGAAATTCAGACCGACGGCGTGGGAAGCGTCGAACGACATGGCCGTGCTCGCGGGCGCTACGCCGAGGCTCACGCGACCCAGCGCGTCGAGCCGCGTCGGCACGCGTCGCGAGTCGGGCACGACCACCGCACCGAGCGAGCGCGCGTCGAGGATGCGCGAGTCGACCACCAGGACGTTACGCTGCGCGAAGGCGGTCGCGATGCCGGGCGCGGTGACGGCGTTCGCATCCGCGATCGCGCGACCGACGTCGCCGGCGGAGAGACCGTGGGCGGCGAGCGCCGCCGCGTCGAGATCGACGTTGTATTCCCGCTCGGGACCCCCGACCGCAAGCGTTCGTGCCAGGCCGGGAACGCCGGAGAACGCCGGCACGAGATTCTGTGCGATCAGTTCGCGGACGACCGTCTGCGAGAGCACCGGGGACGAGAACGCGTAGGAGAGCACCGGCTCGCTGTTCGGATTGATGACGGTCGCGCTGGTGCTGACGCCGCGCGGCAACAGGCCGGACATCGCGGCGATGGCCTGATCGACGCTTTGAAGATCGTAGCGGACGTCGGTCGCCGGATCGAACTCGACGATCAGCTCGGCGCTTCCCTGGGTCGAGGTCGCGAGCGTCCGCGTGACCGAAGGTAGCCCGCCGAAGGCTCGTTCGAGCGGTTGCGAGATCGCGATGCGGACACGCTCGGGCGGAAGATCGCCCGCATCGATGACCACATCGACGCGCGCGAACGACATCGTCGGAAAGATCGATGCGGGGATCGTCGTGTAGGCGAACGCGCCCAGAATCGTCAGCGCCGCCACCAGGAAGACGATGCTTCGCTGGTGACGGAGCGCGAACTCGTCGAGTTTCAGGATACCGGTCTGCTAGTCGTTGCCCGTGTCGATGGAGTTTTCGAGCACCTTTCCGGTGATGGCGTCGATGCCGACCTCGTGGACGACCTTGCCGACCTTGATATCGAAGCTGTAGCGAAGGCCGCTCCCGCCCTTCTCTTTTTCGAGTTCCTGATCGACGATGATGCCCGGCTCGGCCTTGAGCGCGGACGCGCGGGCTTGGGCGAGACTGATCTTGGCCTGCGGCTGATATTGGCTGCCCTTGAGGGCGGCCGCCGAGGTGGCGACGGGAGCCGAGATCGACGCGGCGAGAGCGAAGGCGAGTAGCTTTTTCATGGCCTTTAGTCTATCCGCTCAACATGACGGCTAGATGAACGCTACGTGGCCGCCGGGTTACGCGGAGAAGTTCAGGCCGACTCGGGCGCCGGATCCAGGGACATTCGAGATGGAGAGACTGCCGCCGTTCGCCTCGACCAGCGTCCGCGCGATCGCAAGCCCGAGGCCGGAACTTCCGCGCGGACGCGATGGATCGCCGCGCCAAAAGCGGTCGGTCGCGTGCTCCAGACCTTCGCTCGTGAAGCCCGGGCCGGTATCGGTGACGGTCACGCTGCGAGTACCGACGGAAATCGTGACGCGCCCGTCGGAAGGCGTCCAGGCGATGGCGTTGTGGACCACTGCGGTCAGCGCGCGTTCGATCGCCGCGCCGTCGGCCGGGATCTCGGCCGCCTCGTCTTCGATGAAGGAGAGTTCGACATTCTTGGCGCGAGCGCTCGGTTCCAGCCGGTCGGACACGTTACGCGCAAGGACGCACAAGTCGACCGGTCCGCGTGCGACCGCACCGGCGTCGGCGCGTGACGACGCGAGCAGTGCTTCGACCAGTTCTTCGAGTCGATCGGCCTCGCGCGCGACGGTCGCGAGCGCGCGCCGATACTCGTCGCTCCCGCGTTCGCGGCGGAGCGCGAGATCGGCCTCGGCCCGGATGACCGAGAGCGGCGCGCGCAGCTCATGCGAGGCGTCGGCGGTGAAGCGGCGCTGTCGCGTGAAGGCCGCCTCGAGGCGGTCCAGCATGCGATCGAAGGCGATCGAGAGACGTCCGAGTTCATCGTCGCCCGGGGCGTGCAAGCGACGCGAGAGGTCGTGCGCTTCGATGTCGGTCGCGATCGACGACATCCGCTGGAGCGGTCGAAGCGCGCGCCCCGCCAACAGCCAGGCCGCGCCGGCTGCCAGGGCGAGGATGGCGAAGCTGATCGCGATCATGCCCAGGAGCACTGCACGGTCGAACTCATCGATCGAGTCGCTCTCGCGCCACGAGACGGAGAACCCGAGCGTCGCACCGGCGGCGTTTTCGACCGGCACCACGAACGCACGTAGCGCATTTTCCCCCGAGCCGACATCGAACGTGTGGGGTTCGGCGTTCGCCAGGGTCGACGTTACGATCGTAGGCGGAATGCGCTCCTGGCTCTGCGCGATCGGGTTTCCCCGCACATCCAAGATCGCGCCCGCAACGTCGCGCGTGAAGATCGCCTCGAACTGTCGACGATCGTCGGGATCGACGACGATCGTCGCGCCCTGGATGGTCGCGAGCGGTGCGGCCGCCTGGGCGGCGGATTCGAGACGCGAATCCAGGCCGGTACGCTGGACGCGATCGATCGCGAGCAGCGAAACGACCGCGAAGATCATCAAGCCGATCGCGAGACCGACGCCGTAGGTCCAGGCCAAGCGCGCACGCAGGGTCATGCGGGGGAACTCAGGCGGTAGCCGGCGCCGCGAACGGTCGCGAGCAACGACGGCGCCCCGGCGTCGGCGAGCTTCGCGCGGATCCGCCGCACGTAGACGTCGACCACGTTCGATTCGACGTGCGCGTCCCGCTCCCACAGCGCATCCTCGAGCGCCGCACGCGTGATCACCATGTCGGGGCGGCGGAGGAAGTATTCGAGGAAGGCGGTCTCGCGCGCGGTGAGCGGAACGGGTTGATCGCACCAAGCCGTCCTGCGGCGAGCGACGTCGAATGTCAGATCGTGGATGCGCAAGACCTCCGTCGGGAGGGTCGCCTCGCGTCGCGTGATCGAGCGAAGGCGCGCCTCGAGTTCGCCGAAGACGAAGGGCTTGCGCAAGAAGTCGTCCGCGCCGGCATCCAGCCCCGCGATCACGTCCTCGGTAGTGTCGCGCGACGTGAGCAGGAGCACCGGCGTGGCGATGCCGGCTGCACGCGCGGCGCGCACGATGGTCGGGCCATCTCGCCCGGGCAGAGTCCAGTCTACGATCGCGCCGTCGTAGTCGCCGGTCTCGAGATGGAGCGCACCGTCCGGGCCGGTTTCGACGGCGTCGACCACGTGACCGAGTTCCGTCAAACCGCGATGCAGGACGTCGCGCAGGCCTTCGTCATCCTCGACGACGAGCAGTCGCACGCCCTTAGCTTTCCGCGACGAAGCGCGCGCAAGAGTCGTCGGGGATGATCTTGGCGGCGCGGGCGCGAGCGAAGAGTTCGGTGACGGCGGCGATGCCGGCTTCACCGAGGTCGTCGGTGTATTCGTTGACGTAGAGGCCGATGTGCTTGCGCATCACCTCGTCGTCCATCTCGAAGGCGTGCTCGCGCACGAACGGCATGATGGCGGCTTCGTCGTTGCGCGAGAAGGCCAGGCTTCGCCGGATCGCATCGTTGACGGTGTACGCGTCGGCGTCGGCGACGTCGTTGCGGACCAGGATCGCGCCGAGCGGGATCGGCATGCCGGACGCTCTCTCCCACCAATCGCCCATGTCGGCGACGGAGACGAGCCCGGCGGCTTCGTAGGTGAATCGCGATTCGTGGATGACGAGGCCCGCCTCGACGTGGCCATCGGCGACGGCCGAAACGATGTTGTCGAAACGCATCTGGATCGCGTGCGGTCGCATGCCGAGCGCAAGTTGGAGGAGCATGAACGCGGTCGTGCGCTCGCCGGGGATCGCGATCAGCTTGTCGCGGTAGGCTTCGATCTCGGACGGCGCGCCCGGTCGCGCGACGAGCAGCGGCCCGCAGCCGTGCCCGAGGGCACCGCCGGAGCGCAGGATGCGATAGTTTCCCATCAGATAGGGGATCGCGCCGTAGCTGACCTTGGTCAGCGCGTAGCGCGCTTGGATAGCGTCGTTGTTGAGTTCTTCTATATCTTCGTAGGCGACCTTGACGAGCGGTGCGTCCGGAAGCAGACCGTTGGTGAGCGCCGCAAAGATGTACGTATCGTTCGGGCAGGGTGAATACGCGAGTTCGTAGGCGGCGTCGATCAACGCGGCACCGAGAGCGTGAGGAGTGCGCAGAGTACGCGTTGCAAACCGGTGACGCCGGCGTCAAAATCCCACCGACTCTGGGCGCGATCGCCGACCCGATTGGAGATGCCGCGTACCTGGATCGCCTTTACCCCCGCGATCTCGGCCGCGCGCAAGACGGCGAAACCTTCCATGCTTTCGGTCTGCGCGCCGCGTTGCGCGAGTCGCGCTGCAGTCGCCTCGGTTGCGGTCACGCGCGCGACCGTCACGCCACGTCGCGCGGCGAAGCCGAGTTCGATCAGATGGTCGACCAGCCTGAGGTCGGATGAGGCGCGATCGTGCGCGCGCAATCCGTCCGGAAGCAGGATCGGCTCGCCGGTCTCAAGATCGAGTTCGAACGCGTCGTCGCTCACCACTACTCCGTCGCCGATCGCGGCGCCGCCGTCGAAGGCGCCCGCGATCCCGGCGTTGATGACGAGATCGTACGGACTCTGCGCGAGCGCGCGCGAGACATTGGCGGCAGCGTCGACCGGGCCTACCCCAGTGACGAGCACTTCCACGTGCGGCTGCGGCTCCAGGAACGCGAGTTCTTTCGCGACCGCGCAGACGATAAGAATCACAGGCTATCGTACTCCCATGTACTTATGCGTCTGTAGGGAGACCTTGAAACGTCTCGGATGGGCTTTTGCGTAGGCGACCGCGAGCGCTACGTTGCTCGGCTTGTTGCCCTCCGGCTGAAGCAGGACGATCGGCTGATCCACGAAGAGCGGCAGGTGCTCTTCCGGTACGCGACCATCTACGATCAGTTTGGCTTCGTTCGCACGCTCGGCCATCCGCACATCGACGCGTTCCTTCGGCGAGACGCAGAGCCAAACGTCGTCGGGAAGTTCGGCGAAGATCGTGCCGTTCGATTCGATGTGCACGCGCCGTCCGTCGGCCCGGAGCGCGTCGATCAGCGCGAGAGTCGCGGCCTGCGCGAGCGGTTCGCCACCGGTCAGGATGATCATCGGACAATCGCCGCCCTCGGCGCGCACGCGCGCGACAACCTCGTCGACGCTCGCGACGAACTTGAGCGCATAGTCGGTGTCGCAGAAATCGCAGGCGAGATTGCAGCCGGCCAGGCGCACGAAGACGGCGGGCGTGCCGGCCCACGTGCCCTCACCTTGGACGCTGTAGAAGATCTCGGCGAGTTGGAGCGTCACGACACGTCGGCGCGGGTGAGGACGGCCTGCGAGGAGGCGGTCTCCCACAGGACGATCTCGTCGAGGTTTTCGAGGTACGGCGCCAGGCGGTCCCAGATCCAGAGCACGATCCGCTCGGCGGTCGGGTTCTCGATCAGGTCGTTCAGGGTCTGATGGTCGAGCACGTCGATCACGTAGTGATGCACGGCGGTCTTGATCGTGTCGAAGTCCTCGACCATGCCGCGGGCCGGGCCGTCCGCCTGGAGCGGGCCCCTGATAGCGACCTCGAGCCGGTACGAGTGGCCGTGCATCCGGGCGCACTTGCCGGGATGGTGAGGCAGCACGTGGGCTGCCTCGAAACGAAAGTGTTTGCGTATCTGCATGGAATCTCGGGGACATGGTTCTAAGGACAAATCGCGACAGCCTGGTCATGTCGGCCGTGACCGGCGCGATCGCACCCTCACTGCTCAACTCCGGCATCTACGACGTCAGCTTCGAGGGCGAGGCCTTGATCGTCCCGAGCGTCGGCGGGATCACGCTCAACGTCCGGGTCGGCGACTCGGCCTTCGCCTTCGTAGCCGACCATATCGAGCCGGGCGTCAGTGCCCGCCACGAGGACGACAAGGTCAACCTCTCGTTCACGGTCCTGGCCTGCATCGGCAATGAAGCCGTGGTCACGTCGGGGGATGCGAAGGGCGCGACCGGCCGGGTGACCGGCAAGCACGGCGGCGTCGAACACGTGATGATCGACTTCGCCCCCGAGATCATGCGTAAGATGACGATCGGCGACACCATCCAGGTCTGGGGCATCGGTCTCGGCCTCAAACTCGAAGACGCCGGTGACGTGCGCGTGTTCAACGCCGATCCGGATCTGCTCGACGCGTGGGGGTTGAGCGTCGCAAACGGCCGCGTAGCTGCCCGCGTCGCGAAGACGATTCCGGCTGCGGTGATGGGCTCCGGGCTTGGAAGAGCGACGGTCGCGCGCGGCGACTACGACATCCAGACCTTCGACGACGCGACTGCCGAACAGTATGGCTTGCGCGATCTACGTCTCGGCGACATCGTCGCGATCATCGACGCCGACAACAGCTTCGGCCGCATCTACCGGACCGGCGCGATCAGCGTCGGCGTAGTCGTGCACGGCAGCAGCTTCGTCGCCGGCCACGGCCCCGGCGTGACCACCTTGCTCACGAGCGCAAGCGGTGCCATCGACGTGACGGTCGATGCGAGCGCGAACTTGGCGGATATCCTCAAGCTGCGCTAGCGATGCCCCAAATGCCAGCCGTGTTTCTCGCATTCATAGGGGGCGAGACGCAAGGTGGTCTTTGGAATTGCTTTTTCTGCTTGCTTTTTCGTGGCGAAGGCGGCTTTGGGCG
>JBBRTL010000091.1:0-10343 GCA_038244445.1 Vulcanimicrobiales bacterium | reverse complement strand
TACGGCACCGGCTGCTTCGAGGGGATCCGCGGGTATTGGGATCCGCAGGAACGCGAACTCTCGCTGGTGCTGCTACGCGATCATTACGACCGGCTCGCGCTCTCGGCCAAGATCCTGATGATGGACCTGCCGCACACGACGAGCGAGTTGGTCGACATCACCGTCGATCTGGTCGTCCGCAACAAGTTCGAGACGAACATCTACATCCGGCCGTGCCTGTACAAATCGGCGGAAGACGTGGGCGTGCGTCTGCACGGCGTGCCGTCCGAACTCGCGATCATCCCGATCCCGTTCACCGCCTACCTCGATCCGGGCAAAGGGCTGAAGGTCTGCGTGAGTTCGTGGCGCCGGGCCGACGATACGATGGCACCGCCGCGCGCGAAGATCACCGGCTTGTACGTCAACTCGGCGCTTGCGAAGACGGAAGCGGTGATGAACGGCTTCGATGAAGCGATTCTGCTTTCGCACGACGGGCACGTGGCCGAAGGTTCCGCGGAGAATCTCTTCCTGGTGCGCCGCGGCACGCTTTACACGCCCGACCCGTCGCAGAACGTGCTCGAAGGTTGCACGCGCAAGGCGATCATGGACATCGCGGTCGCGGAGTTCGGGCTCGACATCGTCGAACGCTCGATCGATCGCGGCGAACTCTACAGCGCAGACGAGATATTCTTCACGGGCACGGCCGCTGGGATCGCGCACGTCGCTTCGATCGACCATCGCATCGTCGGCAACGGCGAGATAGGCCCGATCACCAAGCGCCTCGCCGAGTTCTACAACCGCGTCGTCACGGCGAGAGAACCTCGCTACCGCAACTGGATCACGCCCGTCTACAACACCGTCAAAGTGTCTTAGTTGCCGCCGTGGACCCAGACGGCGACGTCGGGGGATAGCGGTGCGACGGCGGTCGTCGCGTCGCTGTTGATGTCGATGCCGGCGGCGGTGCGCCAATCGGCCAGGCCTACCATCTGCGCGTACGTCAGTTTCGAGACGCCGCGGATGAAGCGGCGCCCGGACGAGAGCGACGGCAGGTCGGTCGTCATCACCGCGATCACGTAGGGTGCGTTGTCGGCATAGACGATGCCGACGTCGTTGAGCGTATCGTGCAGGGTGCCGGTCTTGTGTGCGATTGCAAGTCCCGCCGGAAGCGGCTCGGGGATCAGCGTGTTGTGTTCCTGCCCGGAGAGAATCGCGAGCATCTGCGACGAGGACCATTCGTCGATCAGGCTCTGATGCGCCATCTTGGCGAGCAGTCGCGCGAGATCGTGCGGAGAGCTGCGCAGGTCGTAGCGGATGCCGTAACCCTCGGTCCGGATGTCGTTCGCGAGGATCGTGTGCTGCAGGCCGAGCGCGTACATGCTCGAGTTGATGTTGCGACGCCCGACCAGCCGGATCAGCATATTGGTCGCGGTGTTGTCGCTGATGTCGATCATCTTGTCGAGCAGTTCCGAGACCGAGTACGACTTGCCGGCTCGCGCGTCACAGAGTTCGCCGGAGCCCCAGTCCTTATCGGAGCCGCGTAGCGTGACCCGGCGGTTGAGGTCGAAGCGTCCGTTCTGCAATTGCCGGAAGACCTCGACCATCACCGGGATCTTGATCGTCGATGCCGCCGGCATGGATGCGCCCGCATCGTAGCCGGCCGAGTATCCGGACGCGAGGTCGATCACGTCGAGCGCGACCATCCCGGGAGCGTGGCGCGCCATCGCGCGCAGATACGACGAGAGATGCGAGAGCGGGACCGGTACTTCGGCACGCGCCGGCGGACTCGCCTGAAGAACGAGCAACCCGACGACGCAGAGCCAAAAGAAGCGACGCATCTAATTGAATCATCGGCTTGGCGGTCGTCCCGGTTAAGCCTGCCGTCCGAGGGGGCGGCAGGCGTCGACGCGAATCCGCCGCGCCATGGATGCCGTCTCGCGCTGGTTGCTCACCGATACCGATAGCGGAGCCGTCGGGCTCGGCAGTTACACCGACGACCCGAGCTACGAGGTGAATCTCACCGGCTGGTGGCTCGCCAAGGACGGAACGCTCGACGACGGCGACAAGCTGCGCGTCGTCCGTGCGTCGTATCTCGACCTGGACACGCAAGAGACCGACACGATCGTGCTCTACGGCCGGACGCCGAGCTACCTCGCCGTCGATCTCGAAGCCGAAGCGGACGACGACGCGACGATCGTCAAACATCTGACGCCCGATCTGGCCGAAGCCGACCTTTCGACCGGACTCACCGTCGGCACGAATCACTACGACGAGCACCAGGTCCGGCGAATGACTTCGGGAAGCTAGCGCGGGTCCGTCGCGAGCTTCGCGTAGAGATACATATCGAGGACGTTGCCTTCGCGGTCCGCAACGCTTTGGCGTAAGGTCGCTTCCTTGATGAAGCCGCACTTCTCGAGCACGCGCGCCGACGCGAGATTCGGCGCGAAGACGTGCGCTTTGAGTCGTCGCAGGCCGCGCGCGTCGAAGGCGTGGGCGAGGAGTAGGCGAGCAGCCTCGGTCGCGATCCCTCGGCCCCAGTACCCGAGCGCGATCCAATAGCCGAACTCGGCGACGCCCGTCCGTTCTCCGTCGTAGACTTGGATGCCGACGCAGCCCGCGAACTCGCCGTCGACGTCGATCATAAAGGTGTTCGTCGGGTTCTCGGCAGATACGATCGCGACCCAAGCTGCGGCATCCGCGCGCGTGTACGGATGCGGAAAGCGCGCGGTCAGCCACCGCGCGACCTCGAATCGGTCACCCGCCGTCCGGAGTGCGTCGACGTCGTTCGCGACGTAGGGCCGCAACAGGCAACGTTCGCCGCGCAGCTCGGTCACTTCGTCGCGTTCCAAGGAAGGTTGCCGATCGCGGTAGCGACGGTTCCGATCAACTCGAACGACATACCTTGACCCCAGTCTTCCTGGAACTTCGGATGCGTTGCGGAGTTCCGAAGACGACGGATACCGTCCCAGCGATTCGCCTCGGCCTCGTTCAAGAGCCCGCGCTTCGCGAGCACGCCGATCCGCTCGGTGAAGCGCTCCGGTTTCGGCACGATGCCGCGCTGATCGAAGAGCCGATCGATCGCGAAGTCGGCCACACGCAGTATCTGTTGGGACATGAGCGTGAAGATCGGGGAGTAGAAATAGGCATAGCCGGCCGCACCGGTCGCGAAGTGAAATGCTTCCCGGACGTCTTCCGGGATGGACGGCGAGAGTTGTAGCCCGTTCACGAACGCGATCCAACCCTGCGCTTCGACGTGTATGGCTTCATCGCGGCCGTCCGGCACGTTCATGCTCGGGTCGGCGTCGAGCCAGTTCTCCGGCGTTACGCGTTTGAACGCCGGAGCGGTCACGCTACGCTAGAACGGGACGCCGTCGGCGGCGGGGGCGCGAACTTTTCCGATGACGCCGGCGAGAGCTACGAGGGCTGCGACGTACGGTAACGCCTGCATGGCGTCGGAGGGAAGCCACGAGATCTGGCCTTGCAACGCGTACTCCAGCGCTTCGAAGAAGCTGAAGAAGATGGCGGCGCCGGTCGCCCCGAACGGCGTCCAGCGTCCGAAGATGACGGCGGCAAGCGCGATGAAGCCGCGGCCGGCGGTCATCCCGTCGGTGTACGAGTTCAATTCGCCGATCGAGAGGAACGCTCCGCCGAGGCCGGCGAGGGCACCGCTGATGGTGACGGCGATGAGGCGCGTCTGCAGGGGGTCGAGACCGGCCGACTTCACGGCGAGCGGGTTCTCGCCGCAAGCTTGCACGCGCAGACCCCACGGCGTCTTGTAGATCAGCCAGCTCAGTCCGAGCGCGCAGACAAACGCGAAGACGAGCACCGCGAGGGCGCCGGAATGCAGATCGAAGAGCGCGACGTTCACGCCGCCGAGTTGCGGGACTTGCCCGTTGACGCCGGTCTGTACGAAGACCAGCACGACGCCGTATGCAGCTGCGCCGGTACAGAGCAAGTTGATGCCGATACCCGCGACGATCTGATCGACCTTGAATTTGGTCGCAGCGATGCCGAGGACCCAGCCGATCACCGCTCCGGCGATAACGCCGGCGATCAATCCAAGGATCGGACTTCCGGTGACATAGCTGACGAGCACGGCGGTAAACGCGCCGGCGACCATCATGCCTTCGAGCCCGATGTTGATGACGCCCGAGCGCTCCGAGATCACGCCGCCGAGCGCCGCATAGATGATCGGGACGGCCTTGACGATCGTCAGGATGAGGATCGTCACGATGAGGGACTGCGTCATGCTGCGGGCACCTCGACGGGCGCCGCGACGTAGCGTCGCGCCGCCAGGACTAAGATGATGATGCCTTCGATGATGTGGATGGTCTCCTTCGGTATGCCGGCGCTCGCCTGCATCGCGACGCCGCCCGCCTCGAGCACGCCGAACCCGAACGCCGCCAGGCAGATCCAGAGCGGTTGCAGATCTCCGACCAGCGCGACGGCGATCGCGGTGAATCCGTAACCCGGCGAGAGCGAGGTATTAAAACGGTGGAGTTCGCCCGCGACGATCGCGACGCCGCCGAGTCCGGCGATCCCGCCGGAGAGCGCCATCGCGAGCCAGGTGAGGCGCTTGATGTTCACGCCGTTCCGGCGAGCCGCCTCGGGCGCTTCGCCGAGCGCGCGGAGATCGTAGCCGAAGACGGTCCGCGTGAAGACGAACTGCAGGATGAAGGCGATCGCGATCGCGATCAGGAGCGCGATGGTCAAGCGCGTATCCGGGATCAGGGCCGGCAACCACGAACTCGTCGGGAGCGGTGCCGTCTCCGCGCCGGTCGCAAGCGGGCTCTTGAGCGGCCCGGCGACCAGATAGTTCGCGATGTTGAAGGCGACGTAGTTGAGCATCAAGGTCGAGATGACTTCGTTTGCGTTGAAGCGCGACTTCATCCAGCCTGCGAGAGCGCCCCAGAGCCCGCCGCCGAGAAGCCCACCGCCGAGCATGATCAGGATCGCGAGCCAACCCGGCCCGACGAAGTGCGCGCCGAGTGCGCCCGCCGCGAGCCCGCCGAGCAACAACTGACCTTCGGCGCCGATGTTGAAGAGGCCGGCCCGAAAGGCGAGGCAGATGCCGAGCGCCGGGAAGAGCAGTGCGGTGGTCTGCGCGAGCGACTCCGCGATCTCACGCGTGCCGCCGAGCGTCCCGACGATCAAGGCATAGAACCCGTCGACCGGCGACACCTTCGAGCCCAACATGACGATCGACATCATGACGACGACGAGGAGCAACGTGCCGATCGGCCCGTTGAAGATCTTCAGTACGGGCTTCATGCTGCCGAGCCGGCCATCAGGCGGCCGATCTCACCGCGGTCGACCTGCGCGCGTTCGAAGTTGCCGACGACTTTGCCGCGATACATCACCAGGATGCGGTCGGCGAGCGTCAGGATTTCATCCAGTTCGAAGGAGATCAAGAGGATAGCAGCTCCGGCGTTGCGTGCCTGCATGAGGCGCGACTGCACGAGCGCGGCGGCACCTACGTCGATACCGCGCGTCGGGTTGTAAGCGAGGACGAACTTCGGATCGTCGATCAGCGCGCGGCCGACCACGATCTTCTGTTGATTACCACCCGAGAGCGTTTTGACGGCGACGTCGAGGCTGGCGCAGCGGACGTCGAAGCGCTCTTTGATCGCTTCGGCATCGGCGCGCGCGCGCGCACCATCGAGCAAGAGACCCTTTTGGATGCCCGGATCGTGTTGACGACCGAGCACCGCGTTGTCGACGATCGACCACGAGAGCACGAGCGCTTCGCGGTGACGGTCCTGCGGTACGATCGCCGGGCGCGAGTCCAGGACGATGTTGCCGGTATAGTCGATCATCTTGGCGATCGCATCGGCGATCGCCGTCTGGCCGTTGCCTTCGACGCCGGCGATGCCCACGATCTCGCCGCCGCGAACTTCGAGCGTCACGCCGTCGGCGCGCGCCCCGCCACTGCCGGCGGTCACGTTGTCGATCCTCAGGCACGGCGTCATGGTGGTCGGTTCGCGTGCGGCGACGGGCGGCAGTTCGCCGCCGACCATGGCGCGCGCGATATCGTCGACGCTGGTCGAATAGGTGTCGAGCTTCGCGACGATCTCGCCGTGACGCATCACGCTGATACGGTGCGAGTACGCGATCACTTCCTGGAGTTTGTGGGTGACGATCATGATCGCGGTGCCGCGCGCGGCGAGCGCCGTGATCGTCTTGAAGAAGGAGTCGATCTCGGCGGGCGCGAGCGCGGCGGTCGGCTCGTCGAGCAACAGGACGGTGGGTTCGCGCTCGAGTTCGCGGAGCAGTTCGACGCGCTGCTGCACGCCGATCGGCAGATCTTCGACGAATGCGTCGGGATCGATCTCGAGGCCGTTCTTGGCGGCTAGATCCGTCACTAACTTACGGGCGGCGGCTTCGTCGATCCGGATGCCCTTACGCGGCTCGCGCCCGAGGACGATATTTTGCCATACGCGTAGACGTCCGACCAGCTCGAAATGCTGGTGTACCAAACCCACGGTGCCGTTGGCCTTTATCGTGCCGGCGTCGGCCCGGACTTCGCCGAAGGCGATGTTCGAGAGGGTCGACTTGCCTGCGCCGTTCTCGCCGACGAGTGCGTGGATTTCACCGGGGAAAAGGTCGAGATCGACGCCGTTTACGGCGACGACGCCGGGATACGCCTTGCGTATCCCGCGCATTTCGAGTGCAGCGTCCAACGCGGTGATTACATCTTCACCGGCTTGAACGTCGCGAGTTCCTCGCGCGTCGAAGGCGGTTTGATGCGGCCGTTGATGATCGCTTGCTGGATGCCGTTCAGGCGGTTACGCATCTCGGGACCGACGATGTTCGACGTGTATTTGAAGTCGGTCAGGCTGATCGCCTGATCCTTGAGGCCGAGCGTGACGTGGCCGGTGAGCGGCTTCCCGTTCTTGAGCGCCTGCGCGATGTCGAAGACGGCGATGTCCACGTGCTTGACCATCGAGGTGAGCACTTTACCCGGGGCGATGCCGTCCTGGTTGGAGTCGACGCCGATGACGTAGGTGCCGGCCGGACGTTCCTTGGCCGCGTCGATCGCGCCGAGTCCGGCTTTGCCGGCGGCTGCGTAGATGATATCGACGCCCGAGTTGTAGAGCAGGTTCGCGAGTTCTTTGCCGGCGGCGACGTCTTCGAAACTGCCCGCATACTTCACGTCGACCTTCGCGGTCGGATCGATCTCGTGTACGCCGGCGGCGAAGCCCGCTTCGAACTTACGGAGCAACGGAATGTCCATCCCGCCCAGGAACGCGACGTGATGCTTCTTGCTGACCATCGCGGCGAGCGCGCCCGCCAAGAACGATCCGTCCTGTTCGTTGAACGTCACCGAGACGACGTTCGGATCGTCGACGACCGCATCGATGATCGCGTAGTGACCGGTCGGATTCTGTTTGGCGACCAGGTCGAGATCTTTGCTCATCAGGAAACCGATGGCGTAGATCATCTGGAACTTCTGATTCGAGAGAGCGTTCAAGTTCGGCTGGTAATCGGCCGCCGAATGTGATTGCAGGACGCGCGTGAATGCATCCAGCTGATCGTGAGCGCGGATCAGGCCCGCATTGGCCGAGTCGTTGAACGAACGATCGCCCAAGCCGCCGACATCGGTGACCATACCGAGGGTAAGTTGACCGGGCCGCGCGGTCTCGCGCGTGCCGCACGCGGAGAGCGTCAAAAGGGCGACCGCGAGAACTGCAAGGGTGGCTCTCTGTTTCATCGCACGGATTTACGCAGTACCGGAGTCATATGCCTTCGTCGCGAACCCGCGCGCATGACCGAAATCCCGGACCTGCGGCTCGGCCCGCCCCGGCGCTGGAGCGTCGAACTCGACGGGGTCGCTTGGCTGCCCCGGCTCATCGACAAAGCGCGCGCGGCATCGGCCGGCACGCTCGGCGGTTACCTCTACGGGCAGAGCCCGACCGATTCGGCCTTGCTCAAGGTCCTCGGAGTCGGGTACCGCACCGTCGCCGACCTGGTCTCCCAGGCGCCCGACGACGCCGGGGTCGCCGCGCTACTGAGCGCTCGGGACATCGGGGCGTTCGAACGGGCCCGCGCCTGGAGCCTAGATCTGCGGGCCAAGCACAAGGCCTTTCTCTGGGCGATGGACCTCGACGACGGCTATCTGCCCGGTGCGGCCTGGGCCACACGCCCGGTCAACGCCGCCACCAACGCCTTCACGGCCCTGGTCAAACGGGTCTTTCCAGTGCCTTTGAAACCCCCGCAGCCGTGAACCAACACCGCCCGAACCCCTGGGGCTGGCTGACCGAAGGCCGCCTGACGTATGCGCTCAAGCTCTTGATGGTGCTCGCGATCGGCCTCTATCTGGCCGACGCGTTGGTCGGTTTCCTGGACCGGGTCCACACGATCTTCTACATCTTGGTCGGCGCGATTTTCTTCGCGTATCTGATCTACCCGGCCGTCCATTGGCTCGAGCGGCGCATGCCACGCCTCCTGGCGATCTTGACCGTCTATGCCGGGATCGCGGTGACGCTCTCGCTCGCGGGCTGGCTGATCGTGCCCCGCATCGCCGACGATATCACCCAACTGATCGCGCACTACCCCGACGCCATCGCCCAGATCAACGGGTTCGTGAACGATCCGCACAATCCGATCGCGGCGCGTCTGCCCGAGTGGATGCGCGCCGAACTCGCCAAGGTCCCCGAACAGGTGATCGAGTGGTCGCGCCTGCACGGCCTCGAGACGGCCGGCCACGCGGTGACGATCCTGCTCGGCACGGTCGCGGCGCTCGCGACGTTCGTGATCATCCCGCTCTTCACGGCCTATCTGCTCCTCGACATGGACAACCTCAAGCACGCGTTCTTCGCGATGATCCCGGAGACCAAGCTGCGCTCGACCTTGCGCATCCTCGACGAGATCGACGACGTCATCGGCGGCTTCATCCGCGGTCAGTTGCTGGTCGCGCTCTCGGTCGGCGTGCTGATCACGATCGCGCTCGCGCTGCTCCACGTGAGGTACGCGTTCTTGCTCGGGCTGCTCGCGGCGGTCGGCGATCTGATCCCGTACGTCGGTGCGGTCCTCGCGTTCACGCCGTCGTTCCTGATCGCGCTGCTCAACAACGGCTGGGGCAACGCCGTGATCGTCGGCATCGTATTCTTGCTGATCTTCGAAGTCGAAGGCCACCTGATCGCGCCGAACATCGTGAGCCGCCAAGTCCGTTTGAGCCCGCTGATCGTGCTGATCGCCCTGCTCGTCGGTGGCGAGGTGGCCGGCATCGTCGGCATGTTGATCGCCGTCCCGATCGCCGGCATCCTGCGCGTGATCGTCACGCATGTGTTCGGCGCGCCCGTCGAGAAAGTCGAGACATCGTGAGCGGAACATCTTCGACGGCGCGCGATCGCGTCGATATCATCGGCGTACCGATGGATCTTGGTGCGAGCCGGCGCGGCGTCGACATGGGTCCGTACGCGGTGCGTTACGCGCGGCTGCACGAGCGCTTGGCGGCGCTCGGCATCGGCCACGTCGAGGATCACGGCAACCTGCACGTGCCGATCCGCGAGAAGGCCGTCGCCGACGCGACGAATGCCAAGTTCTTCGGCACGATCCAATCCGTCTGCGACGAACTCGCCGGCCGGGTCGAACGAGCGGTCCGCGACGGGGGGTTCCCGATCGTGCTCGGGGGCGATCATTCGATCGCGATGGGCACGCTTGCCGGGTTGACGCGCGCGCGCGGCTACGCGCCCGGCCTGGTCTGGATCGATGCGCATAGCGACATCAACTCGCCGGAGACGTCGCCGAGCGGCAACGTCCACGGCATGCCGCTCTGGTTCGCGCTCGAGAACGGGTTTGCCGACGCGGCCCGGACGGTGCAGATCGGCCTGCGCGACCTCGACGCGCACGAGAAGGCGATCCTGCGGACATCCGGCATAAAGGCGTTCTCGATGACCGACGTCGACCGCTTGGGTATGACGCGGGTGATGGAAGAAGCGGTCGCGATCGCGGGCGCCGGCGATCGTGCGATGCACGTCTCGTTCGATATGGACGGCATCGATCCGAGCGAGGCGCCCGGAACCGGTACGCCGGTCAAGGGCGGGCTCTCGTATCGCGAAGCGCACCTGGCGATGGAGATGCTAGCGGAGTCGGGCCGGCTCGGCTCGATCGAGATGGTCGAGATCAACCCGATCCTGGATCATCGCAATCAGACCGCGGCGCTCGCAGTGGGCTTGATCTGCTCCGGTCTCGGGAAGTCGATCCTGTAAGATGACGGACCTGACGCTCGCGTACGTGCGGGCGTTCGGGCTGCGTGCGCCCGGCGCGATGCTGACGCTCGCGGCGACGATCGACGAGACTGCGCCCGATATCCTAGCGGTCTGCGAGATCGATGCGGGGGATGCGTTCGCGCTCGCGACCCGGTT
>JBBRTL010000090.1:0-10367 GCA_038244445.1 Vulcanimicrobiales bacterium | reverse complement strand
GGTCGAGCGTATCGAGCTTGATGCCGGAGTGTCCGGCCGAGAGCGAGCTGACGCGCAGCACGCCGGCGGCACGCACGTATTCGCGCGCGAGCGGGGGGCCGGTGCCGGCCGCGTGCGAGCGCACCAAGTTGAGCTGGAGTGCAGCCGCGTCCTTCGGATCGACGGTCACGTTGGCGAGTCGGCCGAAGCCGGTCGTCACGCCGTAGATCGCGTCGCCGCGATCGAACTTCTCTTCGACGAAGCGTCGGGCTTTGACGACCCGCTCGCGCGCCTCCGGCGTGACCCGGACCTGCGCGCCGTCGAGGGCGATCGCCGCGATCGACTCGAGCGAGAGGTGTTTGCCGTCGAGGTCGACCGCGTGTGCCATGTGGGTCCTAGAGCGCTCCCCAGTCGACTTTAGGGAGTTTCGCGAACGGCGGCCCGTTCTGGATCACGATCGACTCGTGATCGCGCAGGACGATCGCGTTCGGGTCGCCGGTGTAGGCGTGACCGTTCACCCAGACTACGAGCTTGCGGCCGCGAGGCGCCTGAACGCTTGACGCCTTGGACCGGCTGAGGTCCATGCCCCAGATATCGAAGAACTGGCCGAGCGTGAACGGACGCTTGACCGGCGACTCGATGTGGATGAATCCGTCGGCAGTGTGGGTGTGCACCCAGTATAAGCAACCGCTACCCTCCGGTATCCCGATGTTCGCGGGCACGTTCACGGTCCGGCCCCGATCGGCCAGGACGATGTGCGAGTGGATGTGCTCGACGGCGCCTTCCATGCTGTCGCAATGGATGCCGTCGATCGGCGCGCCGCCGAAGAAGCTCTGCGCGAGTAAGAGGCCCATAGCAAGCAGATTCACGCGCGATGGCTTCGGTGGAAAAGACGCATAACCCACCTTATCGGGTGGATAACTCGAAATTCTTGTGGAGAGACTGTGGGTAACGGCCTCGCCTACTTGCGAGCGGAATTGGCGGGTGCTACCATGCAAACACTTCGAGACGATCGAAGGACGGCTAACGTAGGCAGTCGTGATCCGGATGCTGTTGACGAAACATCGCGAAGGCGGTGCTCTCAAAGGGCCCGGACGGATCGCTCGGACGACGTCAGTAGGGCTCCCTCCCGGGAAGTCAGACAGGCGCGGACGGTGCGAAAGCAGACAACGAGGCCCGCCGGCTCACGCCGACGGGCTTCGTTTTTCTCGACTACGCTTCGCTACGCACGAAATGACACGTAAGGAATTGTGGACGGGGAGTGGATAACTTAAAATTCTTGTGGATACGTTGTGAGCGACGAGCCGAGCATATTGCAACCGGAAAATGTGCGTGTTAGCATGCAATTACTTCAAGTGATTGAAGGACGATTCACGTTTCGATCGTGATCGGGCGCCGTTGACGAAACCGTCGTGCAAGCGACGATCTGAGGCTCCGGTCGAACCGTCGTCCGACGTCAGTGGGATCGCCGCAAGGCAGTCAAACAGGCGAGGTTCGATGCGAAGATACGTTGCGAAGCCCGTCGGGTAAAACCGGCGGGCTTCGTCTATTTCCTAGGATGCGGTCGCGTGGCGCTCCGCGATGCGGCCCGCGAGCGCGCGCGCATCCGCGCGTGCGGCGGGCGGCCCCACGATCTCTGCTTGCGCGCCCCAGCCCAAAACCCAGCGCACCAACTCCGCGACGTCGCCGACGCGATAGGCGATCTCGACGCTGCCGTCCTCGGCGCGCTCGACCTTGCGATCGGCGACTACCTGCGCGGCCGTCGCTGCCTTGGCGACGCGTTTGTCGAAGCGCACGCGCACTTCGGTCGTCTCGCCACCGGCGAGCACGCCCGAGATCGAACGTGCGGCATACGCTTCCACGTCGAAGTCGGACGGCTTCACGAAGGTCGACGCGAGCACTTCGAGTTCTTGGATGCTGTCGATGGCGAAGGTGCGGATCGCGGCGCGCGACCGATCGTGCGCGACGCAATAGACGCGGCCGGAACTGACCACGAAACCGTACGGATCGGCGGTCCGCTTGCTCGCGGTGCCTTCCTTGTCGCGGTACGAGAACGCGACGCTCCGCGACGAACGTTCGGCCGATGAGAGCAACGAGAACGCCTTGTCGCCCGCTTTGTCGAGGCCGACCTCGGCGAGACGAAACGCGACCGGCGACCGGGCTTCGACGCGGTCCTTGGCACCGCGCGACGAGCCGACGAGCTTGTCGGTCACGCCGTTGATATATCCGCCGATCGCACCGCCCAGACTCGCTCCCAGCGATCGCAATGCGACCAAGCCGAAGAGTTCGTTGTTCGAGAGTTCCAGACGCTTGAGGCTGTAGCCGTCCGCGAACTTGTACGCGTTCGACGCCCGGTCGAAGTACCACGGGAAACCGGCCTCGGCGAGAATCGCGAGATAGCGGCGCAGGCTTCGGGTGCTCGGTTGCCTGCCGTCCTCGGCGATCCGCTCTTTGAGAACCTCGAACGAGTGGCGCCCCTCATCGATCGCGTTGAGCAGGCGGACCAGCAAGACGATCTTCGGTTCGTTGGTACGTTCCATAGCTGGACGAAGCGTACCATGCCGCCGGACCTTGTGTGTGCCAAGAAGGCGGCGCACAAGTCAAAGTTTTCTCAAACCCTCGGGCGGTCCCTCGTCCCTGGTCTACGGTCTGCGGCCTACGCCCGGGATGACAATGAGGGAGAGGGCTCTGCCGTTGGGCCTGGGACCGGCGTCGACCCTGGGCTGGGCTCGGGGCTTGGTTCGCTGGTTGGGGCGTCGCTTGGGGCGGTGCTTGGGGACAGGCTTGGGGCGGCTTTCGGGAAGCAGCCGTCAGGGGCGCCGAGCGCTGGAGTGGTGGCCACAGGCGGGGTTGCGGTGATGCCGATCTCGATCGGATAGTTCGAGCCGCCGTCGGTCATGGTCGCGACCGTGACCGGGACGGTCGCGCCCGCCGCGAGCGCGTAGGATGTGATCTGGTAGCGTTGGCTCGAGTCGCGAACGCAGCCCATCTCGACGGGCGTGCCGCCCAGGAAGAACGTCGAGCGCACGATTCCGCCGATCGGCCGTTCGTACAGATAGGCGATGGCCGGCTTGTCGGTCGGATTGTTCAGCGAGAACGCGATCGTCTGGAGCACGCCGTAGTCGCCGCCGTCGCGGCCCGCATCCGCGTCGGCCCCCGGAGGCCCTTGGTCGCCGTAGATCAGCGAGACGTCCGGTCCGCCCGCGACGTAGTTCCGATACGCGTTTCCGTAGTCTCCGTCGATCTTGAAGATGCCGGTCCGCTTGTGCCCGTCCTTGGCAAGCGGTGCTTGGATTCCGATCTGGGCGATCGCATCTGCATCCGCATCCGGCGGCACGGCGAGCAGCGAGATGTCGACCGGGCCACCGCCCAAGACGCGCAGATCGATCGAGCCCGCGACGCCGGCCCCGCCGCCGAAGGTCACGTCCATCAACGGATAATCACCGCCGGTCGGAAGATCGATCACGACGCCCTGATTACGCTGCTTCGAGAGCACGTAGTTGCGGCTGACGTTGTGTCCGACCGTCATCACGTCGACGTTCGGTCCGCCGGTCGCGGCGATCACGTGTACCGGCGTCGGCTCTTGCGAGGTCGCGGTGAGCATCAGGATGAGCCGGTGCTGGGATGCATCGCTATCGTGGTAGTAGTAGAGCCGGACGGGCGTGCCCGGCTGGATCGTCGCGTGATAGAGCAGCCCGTCGCCCGTGATCCGCTCCGGATCGTCGTCGTAGAGAAGCAGCGAAGGCACGAACGGATCGAGCGTCATGTTCGTCACGTTGACGGTCGTGTTGCCCGCGACGTCGAGATAGTTCGCGCCGCCTGCGATCTGCACCGGAACGACCACGCTGGTATGCGCACCGCTCGGCAACGGAC
The DNA here is from genome assembly GCA_038244445.1 of Vulcanimicrobiales bacterium. Lineage (GTDB taxonomy): Bacteria > Vulcanimicrobiota > Vulcanimicrobiia > Vulcanimicrobiales > Vulcanimicrobiaceae > JALYSX01. The sequence continues at coordinate 6,515 of JBBRTL010000090.1, read as the reverse complement.
TCGCCGCCGGCGTGGCGTACGTCGCCTGCGCGCCAGGCTGGAGTTGCGTGGAACGACGGACGAGATCGCGGATCTGTGCGGTCAGCCAATCGCCATCGGCGGGCGTCCCGGTGACGTTGAGCGAGAGGATCTGCGCGAGCGTTCCACCGTACGGCGCGACCCGGATCGGGACGTCGATCTGGGCGCCGCGCGGATCGATGACGTGCATGGTATCCGTCCCGGTCTTGTCGGTCGCGGTCACGTGGATCACGTGCGTCGCCTGGTCCGGAATGGCCGTCACAAGGTTCTGATCGAGCGTCACCGCCAGATCGCCGTTCACATTGGCGATCGTCACGTCGATGAACCCGCCGGGCGCGATCGCGACCGACGCGGGTTGTGCGGAGATCGCAACCGACGTAGGCGAAGCCTCGGGCGAGGGCGTCGCGCTCGGCGCGGGAGTGGAGAGCGGAGGCGGGGTGGGGGGCGGCGTCGGAGACGGGACCTGGGCCGTCAGCGCGCCGATCACCAGCGCGCCGACGGCGAACGGGTTTAGCACCCGGCCTTATTTGACCTCAGGGTAGCCGGCGGCCTTGAGCGTCGCCGAAAGAGGCGCGAGCGACTTCAAGAATGCATCGACGTCTCGCGTGCGGGCGGCGTAGTTCGCATCCACGCGCCGGCCATAATCGAGGACAGCGGGTGTCACCAAGCCTGTGCCGGCGTTCGAGAGATCCTCGCGCAAGCGGCCGGAGCGTTGCACGAAGTCTTCGAAGTTCTGGTAGTCCGCCGTCAACGCGTCCTGCAACGTCTGACGATCCGCCAGCGCCTTGTCGATCGCCGCGACCGTCGCCACGTCCTTCTTCGTATCCGCAACGGCGCGCGTCTTCGTCAACTGCGCCTTGATGTCGTCGAGCCGGTTCAAGGTGACGTCGAGCTCCGAAAATTTCTGCATGTACGCATTATTGAACGCGGCAGCCGCTTCGATCTCGGCCGGCGTCTCGAGCGTATCCGGATCCGGCTTGACGTTCGCGCTGACCGTGAACGTTTTGCCCGAGAGCGTCATCGCGATCGTGTAGCGTCCCGGCGGAACGCCGGCGCCTTCGTCCGGGCCTTTGAAGAACTTGCCGGCGCCGTCCCATTTGACCGGGCCGTCGCGGGTGAAGTCCCAGACGAACGATTGCAAGCCCGCATCGTTGGTGATCCATGGCTTCGCTTTCGCAGAGGACGAGGCGAACGGATTGTCGTGATTCCCCTGGACCGTCCGGATCAGATGCTTTTGTGCGTCATAGATCTTGATGACGGGCGGGATATTGCTCGGCGTCGGCTGGTAGTACGTGACGACGACGCCGACCGGCGGATTCGCGCCGGCGTAGTCGGTATAGGTGCCTTCGTTGTCGCCGTGGAGGTTGTACTGTACGATACGCGCGGCGCGAGCACGAACGGCGTCTTCGGCGCATCGCACGCCGCGGACTGCACCGGGCGCAGATCGTCCATCACGTAGAGCGCGCGCCCGTGGGTCGCGATCGCCAGATCGTCCCAGCTCGACTGGAAGCGCATGTCCCGCACGGCGACCGTCGGTAGTTCGTTCTTGAAGTCGTGCCAGTTCGCGCCGCCGTCGCAGGAGAGCCAGAGGCCCGTCTCGGTTCCGGCATAGACCAGATTCCGATTGTGCAGATCCGGCCGGATCGAACGCGCGTAGACGTTCTCGGGAAGTCCTTTCGAGATCGCGGTCCAATGCGCGCCGAAATCGTGGGTGACGAAGAGATACGGTTTGTAGTCGCCGAGCAGATGACGATCCATCGACGCGAAGGCCGTGCCGGAGACGGTCGTCGACGGAGCGACCGTCTCGAACTCGCCGTGATCGGGGATGCCGGCCGGGGAGACGTTCTTCCAATGCTTGCCGCCGTCGCGTGTCAACTGCACTTGACCGTCGTCCGTACCCGCCCAGATCTCGCCACGATTGAGAGACGAGCCTTCGACGTCGAGGATCGTGTTGTAGTTCTCGGCGCTCGAGACGTCGTGCGTGATCGGACCGCCCGCGGGCGCCTGATGCGCCTTCTCGTTCAGGGTCAGGTCCGGACTGATGCGCGTCCAATGCCGGCCACGATCGGTCGTCTGGAAGATCACGTTCCCGGCCACCCACGCGATGTGCCCGTCCCACGGGGCGAACGCGATCGGCGAGTCCCAGTTGAAGCGATATTTGGCGATCCGCTGATCGAAGTTCTCTTCGTTGGTCGCAACGTACGGTTGGACGGAGAACTGATCGCGCGTGCGCCGGTTGAAGACGCTGATGAAGCCCTGCTGCGAATCCGCCCAGAGCCAATCCGGATCGATCGGATCCGGGATCGCCCACTCTCCGTCACCGCCGGCCACGTCGACCCAATCCTTGTTGAGAATACCCGACGGATCGGTCGTGAACGCCGGTCCGCACCAGGCGTTGTTGTCTTGCCAGCCGCCGCATATCCAGTACGGATTGCCGGTCGCGCCGACGCCGACGTGGTAGACTTCGCCGACCGGCATGTTCCGCGCGAACGACCAGGTGCGCGCGCGATCGAGCGAGATGCCGATGCCGCCGTCTTCCGCAATGATCATCCGCTTGGGATCGTTGGGTGCGATCCAGAGGCCGTGATAGTCTCCGTGCGGCGATCCGAACGAAGGTTTGAAGGTCTTGCCGCCATCGGTCGAGACCGAGAACGCGGCCGAGAGCGCATAGACGCGATCCGCGTTCTGCGGATCGACGACCACGTGCGAGAAGTAGAACGGGCGCTGATTCACGAGCGTATCGTTGCTGACGAGCGTCCAGTTGGCGCCCGCATCGTCGGAACGCCACAGGATGCCCTTGGTCGCCTCGATCAACGCATAGACGCGTCCGGTGGTCGGCGCGACCGCGAGACCGATGCGTCCGAGCGTGCCGCCGGGCAGACCGTGTCCGGTCAACTCCGTCCAGGTCCGTCCGGCGTCGGTGGACTTATAGAGACCGTCGTCGCTTCCGCCGGAGTTGGTCGTCCACGGCTTACGCACGAAGTGCCAGATGCCGGCATAGACGACGTTCGGGTGATGTGGATCGAGCGCGACATCGGAAGCGCCCGCTTGGTCGGAGACGTAGAGCGTCTTCGCCCAGGTCGCGCCGGCATCGAAGGTGACGTAGACGCCGCGCTCGGTGCTCGGCGCGTAGACGTCGCCCTGCGCCGCCACGATCACGTGTTTCGGATTGCTCGGATCGATCAGGACGCGCGTGATGGTGCGGGTCGCTTCGAGGCCCATCTTCTTCCAGGTCTTGCCGCCGTCGGTGGACTTATAGACGCCGGCGCCCGGGATCACGTCGTTGCGCGGATTGCCTTCGCCCGTGCCGACCCAGACCGTCTGGTCGTCGGTCGGATCGATCGCAACGTCGCCGATCGAGGCGACCGCCTCTTTCTCGAAGACCGGCTTCCAGGTCAGACCCGCATCCGTCGTCTTCCAGACGCCACCGCCGGCCGAGCCTGCGTAGTAGAGGTTCGCATCGGTCGCCGAGCCCACCACGTTCGCGACCCGGCCGCCGGGCAACGCCGGCCCGATCTCGCGCCACGTCATGCTCTGATAGACCGGCTTCGCCGTCGGAACCGGTGAGGGCGTCGGGCTGGGGCTCCCGGACGGGCTCGGAGAGGGCGACGCGGCCGAACCGGCAGCCGCCGCACCGAGGATCGCACACACCGCAAGCGTACACGCACGCAACCAGAAACCGACTTGCATCACCGAAGACTCCTCACCAAAGGTGCAAACTGCCATAAGTATGCGCCGCCGGGAATCAAAAAGTCTTTAGAAGCGGCGTTTAGGAGCCTGCATAGCCCTCAATCTCGGCAAAATCCGCGGATACCTCGCGCGCGGCTGCGGACGGGTCCCGTAGATGACGATGCCCCTGAACGTTTTCGTGACGGCATCAAACGCCTGATCCAAGGTCATATTTGTCATCGAGTGCGGCAGGTGCGGCAAGCGCATCCGCGGCTGCGCATCGCCTCGACGACTTCCTTCGAGTCGAGGATTGCCCAGATTGCAAACTGGAGGTTGAACTGCGCCGTCGTCCGAGCGCGTGACGGCGCTCCTATGACATTTCCCGTTCGTCTCTCGTAAACTGCTTAACTAGCCTGATATTCCGGCTACAAGTTGGAGGCATTGAACGCGGCGGCCACGCCTTTAGCTTCATGAGAGCATACCTGATTCCACTGGCCGATGTGATCACTCCGTCGACACATTCCGCAGCGGGCAAGATCTTCAACAATTCTGGGATCGCCGCTTCCGCAGCTGAGCCCAAGTGCCCAAGGGCCATGGCTGCCCAATAGCGCACGGGGTCGGAAGGCGAGTCAAGTAGTTCCCTGATGTCGTCCACAACTGCGGGTGGGATAAACATGCTATCGATGCCTTCCGTGACGTTTGCAAGGCGCTCGGCCGCATCAACTCGCGACTCGAACGTCGCACCGCGTCGCACGTCCCGGATGGCCCGGCTAATCTGCCCCATCTTCGCTCGCGTCAGCCCGGGACTCGCAGACACCGAGCCGCCGGTCAGCAAGAGCGCGAAGGTGCTCACGAGCACCACTGCGAGAATACGACGCAAGGCGACCTCCGATCGGCGACCTGCCGAAGCGGAAGCGGCACGTCTTCACGTGCCGCTTTCTCTCTAGGTATGTGCCGGCTCCGGCGGCGCTGCGTTGGCCGGCGGTTCGACCGACGGGATCTTGCTGAACTTCAGCTTGTCCGGATTGTCGGCGTCGACGTCGGCGAGCACGTGATCGCCGGCGACGAAGTTGCCGCGGAGCATCTCCTCGGCGAGGTCGTCCTCGACCATCCGCTGGATCGAACGGCGGAGCGGACGCGCGCCGAACTGCGGATCCCAACCCTTGGCCGCGAGCAGTTGCTTGGCGGCGTCGGTGACCTTCAGGATCATCTCCTGCGCTTTCACCTCGGCCGCGACCTTGGTCAGCTCGAGGCTGACGATCTGTTCGATCTCCGGTCGCGTCAACTGATGGAACACCACGACTTCGTCGATGCGGTTGAGGAACTCGGGGCGGAAGGTGTGCTTGACCTCTTCCATCACCTTGGTCTTCATCCGTTCGTACGACTTGATCTCGTCCTCTTCGCTGTTCTTCTGCAGACGGAAGCCGATGTCGGTGGTGGTCTGCATGCCGGTCGCGCCGACGTTGCTGGTCATGATGATGACGCAGTTCTTGAAGTCGACTTGGCGGCCTTGCGAATCCGTCAGGCGGCCGTCGTCGAGCATCTGCAGGAGCAGGTTGAAGACGTCCGGATGCGCTTTCTCGATCTCGTCGAGGAGTACGACCGAGTACGGACGGCGACGGACCGCTTCGGTCAGTTGTCCGCCTTCTTCGTAGCCGACGTATCCCGGAGGCGCGCCGACCAGGCGCGAGACCGAGTACTTCTCCATGTACTCCGACATGTCGATGCGGATCATCGACTCGTCGTCGTCGAACAAGAACTGGGCCACGCTACGCGCGACTTCGGTCTTGCCGACGCCGGTCGGACCGAGGAACATGAACGACCCGATCGGGCGGCTCGGGTTCTTCAGCCCGGCGCGCGAACGGCGGATCGCCCGGGTGATGACCTCGATCGCTTCGTCCTGACCGACCACCCGCAGGTGGAGCGACTCCTTCATGTTGAGCAGCTTCTCGGTCTCGGCTTGCGCGAGCCGGCTGACCGGGATGCGCGTCCACGACGAGACGATGTGGGCGATATCTTCTTCGGTGACCTGAAGCGGCTTGTCGCCCTGGGCGGCCTTCTTCTCTTGCCACTTCTCGTCCAAGCGCGTGCGCTCGGCGCGAAGCGTCTCTTCTTTGTCGCGTAGCTCTGAGGCCTTATCGAACTCGGCGGTCTTCACGACGTTCTCGCGCTCGGTGGTCAAGCGACGGAGTTGGGCGTCGAGGTCGCGCAGTTCGGGCGGCTGCAAGGTCGCCTGCAAACGCACCCGCGACGAGCCTTCGTCGATCAAGTCGACGGCCTTGTCCGGCAAGAACCGGTCCGTGATGTAGCGGTCGCTCAGCTTCGCGGCGGCGATCAATGCCGCGTCCGTGATCTGGACCTTGTGATGCTGTTCGTAGCGCTCGCGCAGACCCTTGAGGATCTCGACGGTCTCTTCGACCGACGGCTCGCCGACCATCACCGGCTGGAAGCGGCGTTCGAGCGCCGAGTCTTTTTCGATGTGCTTGCGGAACTCGGTGAGCGTGGTCGCACCGATGCATTGCAGTTCGCCGCGCGCGAGCGCTGGCTTGATGATGTTGCTCGCGTCGATCGCGCCTTCGGCCGCACCCGCTCCGACGAGCGTGTGGAGTTCGTCGATGAAAAGCACGATCTCGCCCTGAGCGGCGCGGATCTCGTCCATCACCCGCTTCATGCGCTCTTCGAACTCACCGCGATACTTGGTACCGGCGACCAGGCCCGCGAGGTCGAGCGTGATCACGCGCTTGTCGCGCAGTTGGTCGGGGATGTCGCCTTTGATGACGCGTTGGGCCAAGCCCTCGGCGATCGCGGTCTTGCCGACGCCCGGTTCG
>JBBRTL010000089.1:0-10624 GCA_038244445.1 Vulcanimicrobiales bacterium | reverse complement strand
AGGAGTACACGTGCCCGAATCCATTTCGTTGGAAATCGGCGGGCGCACGATGGTGATCGAGACCGGCGAACTCGCCAAGCAGGCCAATGGCGCTGCGGTGATTCGTTACGGAGATCAAAACGTCGTGCTCTGCGCCGTAACCGCCTCAAGCAAACCGCGCGAAGGCATCGATTTCTTCCCCCTGACCTGCGACTTCGAAGAGAAGATGTACGCTGCAGGCAAGATCCCCGGCGGTTTCATCAAGCGCGAGGGTCGTCCGAGCGAGCACGCCGTGCTCTCGTCGCGACAGATCGACCGCCCCATCCGCCCGCTCTTCCCCGACGGCTTCCGTAACGACGTCCAGATCGTCGCGAGCCTGCTCTCGGTAGACCCCGAACTCGACGCCGACGTGATCGGCGTGTGCGCCGCCGGCGCCGCCCTCGCATTCTCGGACATCCCGTTCGAGAAGACCGTCGCCGCCGTCCGCGTCGGACGCGACGAAAAAGGCAAGTTCACCATCAACCCGTCGTTGCCCGACTACGAAGTCGGCGGCATGGAGATCGTCGTCGCCGGTACCGCCGACGGCGTCATGATGGTCGAAGGCAGCTCGAAAGAGATCTCCGAGGAAGTCTTCCTCGAAGCCGTCGAGTTCGCTCACGAATCGATCAAGAAGATCGTCGCCGCGATCGACAAGCTGGCCAAGAAGGTCGGCAAGAAGAAGCGCGAGTTCCCGGTCCAGAAGGTCGACGCCGACCTGGACAAGTGGGTCCGCAAGACGTTCGCCAAGGACGTCGCCAAGGCGATGCGCATCGTCGAAAAGGGCGAGCGCGAAGAAGCCTTCGCCGAACTGAAGCGTCCGGCCGCGATCGCGCGCTGCACGAAGAAGGAAGAAGCTCTCCAAGCGCTTCTCGAAAATCCGGGCAATAAGGATTTCGAGAAGATCATCAAGTCGATGGAAGAGGAAGAGCTTCGCGTCATGGTCGTGGACGAGGGCAAGCGCCCCGACGGCCGCAAGCTCGACGAGATCCGTCCGATCTGGTGCAAGACCCACTACGTGCCCCGCGTCCACGGTTCGGGCGTCTTCACGCGCGGACAGACGCAGGTGTTCACGGCCGCGACGCTCGGATCGATCAGCGATGCGCAGCGCCTCGACGGCGTGGTCGCGCTTGAAGACAAGCGCTACATGCATTACTACAACTTCCCGCCGTATTCGGTCGGCGAAACCCGCCCGATGCGCGGACCCGGCCGCCGCGAGATCGGCCACGGCTTCCTCGCCGAGAAGGCGCTGATCCCGGTGCTGCCGCCCAAGGAAGAGTTCCCCTACACGCTCCGCCTCATCAGCGAAGTGCTCGAGTCGAACGGTTCGTCGTCGATGGCGTCGGTGTGCGGTAGCACGCTCGCGCTGATGGACGCGGGCGTTCCGATCACGAGTCACGTCGGTGGCGTCGCAATGGGCTTGATCATCAAAGGCGACGAGTACGCCATCCTTTCCGACATCCAAGGTCTGGAAGACGCGCTCGGAGAGATGGACTTCAAAGTCGCGGGTACCAAGAAGGGCATCACCGCCGTCCAGATGGACATCAAGGTCAGCGGCATCACGATCGACATCATGCGCGAAGCGATGGACGACGCGAAGAAAGCTCGCTTCTTCATCATCGACAAGCTCGTCGAGACGATCGCGAAGCCGAACGAAGTGCTCTCGCCGTACGCGCCGCGGATGATCGTCATCAAGATCAACCCGGCCAAGATCAAAGATGTGATCGGCCCCGGCGGCAAGATGATCAACAAGATCATCCAAGAGTCGGGCTGCTCGAAGATCGACATCGAAGACGACGGCACGGTCTTCATCACCGCACTCGATGGCGAGTCCGGCGAGAAGGCCAAAGCCACCGTCGAAGCGCTGACCAAGGACATCGCGGTCGGTGAGGTCTTCGAAGGCACCGTCACCCGCGTGATCGCGATCGGCGCGTTCGTGCAGATCCTCCCCGGCAAAGAAGGCCTCGTCCACATCAGCCAACTCGATGTCGATCGGGTCGGCCGGGTGGAAGACGTCGTCAACGTCGGCGACAAGATCAAGGTCAAGGTCATGGAAGTCGACGGACAAGGCCGCCTGAATCTCTCGCGCAAGGCCCTGATGCCGGGCGGCGACGACGGTTCGAGCACCCGCGGCGGCGGCGGCGGCGATCGCCGTCCGCGCGACGGCAACGGCGGCGGACGCGAACGTCGTCCGTTCACCCCGAACACCTCCGCCCCGGCCCCCCGCGAAGCGGCGCCGGAAGAGGCGCCTCCGTCGAGCGACCTGAGTGAACTCCCTCGTCGGCCGCGGCGTCGTCGCCACGGCGGCGAGGAGTAGCTCTCCGCTAGGCCGTCCCACGAGAACCCCGAAAGGCTCGCAGCGATGCGGGCCTTTCTCATTACCGGGGCGTCGACGGGCATCGGCGCGGCGACTGCGACTCTGCTTGCGGAGAGCGGATATCTCACCTATGCGGGCGTCCGCGACGACGAGCACGCGCGCGAAATCGAGGCGGCGCATGCGAATATCCGCTCGATCCGTATCGACGTTACGGATGCGGCGAGCATCGAAGCGGCCCGCGCGACGATCGCCGACTCGGGCAACGAGTTGCGCGGGCTGGTGAACAATGCGGGTATCTCGATCGCAGGTCCGACCGAGCGGCTCCCGATCGATGCTTGGCGTAAGCAGTTCGAAGTCAACCTGTTCGGCCAGATCGCGGTCACACAGGCCTTCTTGCCGCTCTTGCGCGCAACGCGCGGGCGCATCGTCTTCGTCGGCTCGGTCGCGGGGCGACTTGCAGTTCCGTTCCTCGGCCCCTATAGCGCATCCAAGTTCGCATTGCGCGCTATGGTCGATTCGCTTCGCGTCGAGCTGATGCCGAGCGGCATCGGCGTCTCGCTCATCCAGCCGGGCGCCGTCAAGACGCCGATCTGGCAGAAGGGCCGCGACAGCCGCAACACACTGGTCGCCTCGATGGGACCCGGTGCGAGCGCCGGTTACGAAGAGGCGATCGCCGCGGTGATCCACGCAACCCATGATGCGGAAGCGAACGCCGTGCCTGCGACGGCCGTTGCGAGCGTCATTCTCGAAGCGCTGACCGCCAAGTATCCGCGACCGCACTACCTCGTCGGCAAGGACGCTGCATTGCAGTCCTTACTCTCGCGTCTCCCCGCCAGCGTGAGCGACGCACTGCTGCGGAGAAAGCTGAAACTGCCCTAGGTGTCGTCCCTATTGTCCCCATCTGCTACAACGATGGCGTGACGATACCGAACGATCTGGTGCTCGAAGGCGCGCGCGTGCGCATCGAGCCATTGGCCGAGCGCCATCTTCCCGACATCATCGTGCGATGTGCGGATCCCGCCCTGTGGGAGTTCACCTTTCAGCCGAACCCGCTCGCAAATGAGGCCGACGCACGCGAGTGGCTCGCGAAGGCGCACGGCGACGAGTCCGTACGCTCCTTTGCGATCGTGGATCGCGCAAGCGGCGCGGCGATCGGCTCGACGCGTTACCTCGACATCGTCCCCAAGGATCGCAAGCTCGAGATCGGCTGGACGTTCCTCGCGCGCGAGGCCTGGCGCACCGGCATCAATCGTGAGTGCAAGCTACTGCTTCTCGGCTACGCGTTCGATGAGTGGAACGCGATCCGCGTCCAGCTCAAGGCCGACTCGACCAACATGCGCTCGCGCGATGCGATCGAACGGCTTGGTGCGACCTGCGAAGGCACGCTCCGCGACTGCCGGATCCGCGCCGACGGACAAGCGCGCGGTATCACCTACTTCAGCATCCTGGCGGCCGAATGGCCGGCCGTTCGAAACGCCCTAGTCCTCGGGCGGACAGAACGCCCGATACGGCCGTAACGGCACCAGCTGGAACTCGAGCATCCCGCGTTGCGCGATCGGTAGCGAATCGAGCGCGGCCTGCGCCGATGCGGCGTCCGCAGCTTCCAACTGCATGACGGCGCCAGGCATATCCGTCCGACCCCAGATCGAGCGGAGCGCGCCCGCCGCATAGAGTTCGCGCACGCGTAGCCCCTCGGCTTCCAGGAGCGCTTCGAATGCCTCCGGCGGAAACGCCTCGGTCCGCCGCCGCGAAATTGCGATAAACTGCATGTTTGCTCATTCTCGTGTCATCCTGAGGAGGCCCGCAGGCCCATCTCGAAGGACCCACGGCATGCCGTTTGACTCGTTGCGCGCGTTCGTCGATGCTCTCAAGAAGAGCGGCGACCTGCACGTGATCTCCGCACCCGTCGATCCCTATCTCGAGATCTCGGAGATCACCGACCGGGTCGTGAAGGCCGGCGGCCCGGCCCTGCTCTTCACCAACGTCAAAGGCTCTGCGTTTCCGGTGCTGACCAATCAGTTCGGCACGCAGAAGCGTATGGCGGCCGCGCTCGATGCGAGGACGCTCGATGAAGCGGCCGGGCGCCTGCGCGACCTGATCGACATCAGTCCGCCGGGTGCGGGCTTGATGGACAAGATCGGCGCGCTCAAATCGTTCGCTCCATTCGCCAATGCGATTCCGCAGACGGTCCGCTCGGGCTCGTGCCAAGACGTCGTGATGACCGAACCCGACCTGACGAAAATGCCGGTGCTGACCACCTGGCCGCTCGACGGCGGGCCGTTCGTCACGCTGCCGCTGGTGGTCACGCGCGATCCCAAGAACGGGCGCTTCAACGTCGGTATGTACCGCATGCAGATCTATAACGCGACCGAGACCGGCATGCATTGGCAACGCCACAAGCACGGGCGCGCGCACGCGGATGCCTGGGGCGATCGGATTCCGGTCGCGGTCGCGATCGGTGCCGATCCCGCGATCACGTATGCGGCCACCGCACCGCTCCCGCCGGTCCTCGACGAATATGCATTCGCGGGACTGTTGCGCGGCAAGCCCGTCAAGCTCGTGCAATGCAAGACCGTCGACCTCAAAGTCCCGGCCGATGCGGAGTTCGTGCTCGAAGGCTACGTCGACAACACCGACATGCGCACCGAAGGTCCGTTCGGCGATCACACCGGGGTGTACAGTCTGGCCGATAGCTATCCCACCTTCCACGTCACCTGCATCACGCATCGCAAGGATGCGATCTATCCGGCCACGGTCGTCGGCAAGCCGCCGATGGAGGATGCGTGGATCGGCAAGGCGACCGAACGGCTCTTCCTTCCGCTACTCCAGATGGTGTTGCCCGAAGTCGTCGATATGAATCTCCCGGTCGAAGGCGGCTTTCATAACCTCGCGATCGTCTCGATCAAGAAGTCGTATCCGGGCCACGCGAAAAAGGTGATGAACGCGCTCTGGGGCCTCGGCCACATGATGATGCTCACGCGCGCGCTCGTGATCGTCGACGCGGACGTCAACGTACAGAACCCGCGCGAAGTCGCGTGGTTCGTCCTCAATAATCTCGCGCCGGAACGCGACGTCGTGATGATGCCGGGACCGGTCGACGATCTCGACCACGGCTCGTACACGGTCGCCTACGGCACCAAGATGGGCATCGATGCGACCCGCAAGACCAAAGCCGAAGGCTACGATCGCGAGTGGCCACCCGATATCGTGATGGACGCGCCGACGATCGCGACCGTCGACCGACGCTGGAACGAGTACGGCCTCGACCGGATCGGCGCGATGCTGACGCCGGATAGCTGGAGCGGTCAGGGTTGAGTTCGCTCCGCCTCTTCCTCAAGGAGATCCGTCCCGAGCACACGTTCTTCGCCTTGCCATTCGCCTACACGGGCGCGGTCTTCGCGGCGCGCGGCGTCCCGTCGTGGTGGGCGTTGCTCTGGATCACGCTGGCGGTCCTCGGCGCGCGCACGGCCGCGATGGCCGCCAACCGCTATTTCGACCGCGACATCGACAGGGCGAACCCGCGGACCGCGCGCCGCGCGCTTGCGACCGGTGCGCTCTCACCGAACGTGATGCTCTGGGCGATCGGGCTCGGACTCGTGCTCTTGCTCGTGGCCGCCTGGCAGCTCAATCCGCTCTGCGTGAAGCTGATGCCGATTGCCGCCATCGGCGTGCTCGCCTATCCGCTCTGCAAGCGCTTCACCTGGATGACGCACTTCGTGCTCGGAGCAGTCGATGGGCTCGCGCCGCTCGGCGCGTACATCGGTATCACCGGCACGATCTCGTGGCCGGCCGTCCTGGTCTTCCTCGCCGTCACCGTCTGGGTCGCAGGTTTCGATATCGCCTACGCGCTGATGGACCTCTCCACCGACACCGAGCAAGGCATCAACTCGCTTCCGGCGCGCTTCGGCGAAGGCGCCGGGCGGCAACTCCCGATCGCGCTCCACGCGCTGATGGGCGTCCTGTTGCTCGGCGCCGGCCTGCTCGCGCAAGCGGGCTGGCCGTACTATCTCGGGCTCCTCGCGGTCGCGGCGCTGATCCTCAAAGAAGCGTCGGACTACCGGTCCGCGCCCAACGTCTTCGTGCTCAACGAGCGCATCTTCATCGCCAATATGGTCTTTTCGGTACTGTTCCTGGCGACGACCATCGCCGGTTTTACGTTCGTGAGGTAGATATGCGTCGATCCCATTTCCTTGCCGGCGGAGCCGCTCTTGCGGCCGGCGCGGCCGGCCTCCCCGCGCGCGCGCAGTTCAGCGGTACGCCCTACCGTCTGCAACAGACGATCGCGGTGAACGTGCCGCTCTCCGGACCGCTCGCGCCGTACGGTCTGCAGATCGTCAACGGTGCGCGCGCTGCCGTCGACTACAACACGCGCTACTCGGGACCGCTCGAACGCTACTTCACGATCCGCACGTTCGACGATCAAGGCGCCCTTGCGATCGCGATCGCCAACGCGCAGTTCGCGGCCGGCGACAGCACCGTGGTCGCAACCATCGGCGGCCTCACGGCCGACGTCACGGTCGGCTGTCTTCCGGAGTACGCCAACGACGGTATGCCGCTGATCGTCCCCGCGATCACCGCCGACGCCGTGACGGCGCGCGGGTATCGCAACGTCTTCCGGCTCCCGACCAAAGATACGACCGAAGGCATCCTGTTCGCGCGCACCGTGCTGCCCGACGCGAAACCGACGCTTGCACTCGCGGTAACGCAAGACGGCGGATACGGCGCCGATGTCGCGAGCGGCTTCGCCTCGCAGGCGCGGGCCGACAAACGCAACGTCGACATCTTCACGTTCTCGGCATCGAAGCCGGACTATACCGCGGCGGCCGCCGCGATCGTCTCGAAGAAGCCCGACTATCTGTTCCTGGCGGGCAAGGTCGGTGCGATGGGTCCACTCGTTCCGGCGCTGATCGCCGCTGGCTATAAGGGAGCATTTGGATTGAGCGATGGCTTCTACGACGTCTCCACCACCGAGCAGTATGGAGAGCAGTTACGGGGTGCGTTGGTCGCGTCGTCGTTCGCGCCGCTGCGTCGCGTGCCCGCCGACTTCTTGCTCCTTCAGGACCTGACGAGTTCGATCGGCGACATCACCGCGTTCTCTGCCTATGGCTACGCCGCCGCGCAGATCGTGATGACCGCGGTCAAGCGCAACAACGCGATGGATCGCACCGCCACGTTGCAGTCGCTCGTCACCGGAGGTGCGCCCTACGAAACGTTGACCGGTTCGTACTCGTTCGATTTCTCCGGCGATCCGATCGACCCGAACATCTATTTCTCCTCGGTCGGCAAGGACGGCTTCACATACAAAAAGCCGGCGCACCCGTCCGGCTTCGTGTTGTAGGTCGCGGACCCGGCCCGTAGCCTTACGCGCGGTGCTCGACGCGGTCGTCCATGGGAACGACGCGCATCTTGTGCGGAACCGGCCGCGCCGGCACCATGCGTTCTTCGGTCTCTTCCAGTGCGAACTGGAAGCGCAGGCGCCACGCGCCGAGGGTGATGCTGAAGTTCGTGCCGAGGAATTCCATGTCTATGCCTCCACCCGGCGCCACTCGATGAGTCCGGCGCCGGCGTAGACGAGTGCGAGCAATACGAGGATGCCGAGTTTGATCGGATCGTCGAGCGACGCGAGCCCGAGGGCGTGACCGTGGTCGTTGAACTCCAGGCGCAAGTACGCGAGCGGGTCGATGTACGAGATCGTCTTGAATACCCAGTGGAAGGCCTGACCGACCGGGTTGAACTCGAGCGGGATCAGCGCGAGACCCGGGACGAACAGTCCGACCGGCCAGGCGATCCCGAGGAAGGCGCCGTGCCCGCGCTTCATCCACGACGTGAGCGCGGAGAACATCGCGTACCAGGCGATACCGGCGGCGATCGAGATCCCCATCTTCAATGCACCTGCCGCGGTGATCGTGAGGTGCGGCGCTTGGAAGAGCGAGTACATGGCGATCGCACAGATCACGCTCAGGGTCAGTGCCGCGAGGATTCCGACGACGTCGACACCGTAAAGTTGGAGCGCGTATGCGATGCGATCGATGGGCTTCGTCCAGGCGACTTCGAGGCGATCGTTCTCACGAGCCAGCGGTGCGCCCAGACACGTCGCGATGATCAGCCCGATCAGCACCGACCAGCCGAAGAGCATGCCGACATCCAGCGGTCCGTTGGTATCGATCTCGATCGTCGTATCGCCATCGCGATGCACCAGGACGGGGCCTAGATTGAACTTCGGCGGGATACGGTCGCTACGATGGAACCTCCCTTGCGGGTCGGTGATCTTGATGTGCTTACCGTTCCATCCGTGATCGGTGATGACGGTCGTGCTCTCGGAGCCGCCCTTAGCGACGATCGTCGTTTCGACGCCGCCGTCCGGAAGCGTCCGCGTCGAGACCCGGTCGCTCGAGTCGGTCACCTTTGTCCAAGTGTCCGCATTCATCTTCCCGTTCACGCTGACGCGCACGACGACGGCGACCAGGAACAGTGTCGCGAGCACGATGCCGAGGACGATCAGCGTCTTCTTGACGCGCAGCCATTCAACGTAGGCCATTATGCGGCTCCTTCCACGACGACGGCGTTGCTCGTATCCGGAGCCACCGCGCCGATGAAAATATCTTCGAGGTTGAGATCGACCACGCGCACGCCTTGTGCGCCGGCCGTACTAAGACTGCTTGCGATGTCGTCGGGTTCGTGGACGACGGTCAGGCGCAGGATGCGGCCTTGCTTGTCGACCCGCACGATCCGACGATCGTTCTGGTATGCCGCGACCGAGAAATCTTCGCTCGGCAGGATGCCTTCGACGATCTTACGATCGGCCTTGAGATCGTCGACCGCGCCTTCGAGTGCGAGCTTGCCGTTCTGCAGGATCGCGATCCGATCGGCGGCTCGTTCGACCTGCCCGATCTGATGCGACGAGAACAGGACTGTACAACCGCGCGTCGCTTCGTTGATGATCAGATTGAGCACCGAGCGTTGATTGACCGGATCGAGACCGCTAGTCGGCTCGTCGAGGATTAGAAAGTCGGGTTCGCGAGCGAAGGCGATCGCGACCATGGTCGCCGTCTTCATGCCTTTGGAAAGCGCGCGCGCCCGCTTGCGCGGATCGACGCCGAACTGACCGAGCAACTCGATCGCGCGCTTGACGTCGAACTTCTTATACGCACGGCGCGTCATCTCGAGATGCTCCGCAACGGTCAGATGATCGTAGAGCACGTTGCGCTCGGGAACGTAGGCGATCCGCTCGAACGTGGCCGGCGTCAACGCCAGGCCGTCGTAGGCGATCTGCCCGAAGCTGGTGTTCGCAAGCCCGAGCAAACATTTGAACGTGGTCGTCTTGCCGGCGCCGTTCGGGCCGAGCAATCCGTACACGGTGCCGGTCGGGATCTCGATCGAGAGATCGTCGACGGCGACGAACGGGCCGTACGATTTACTGAGATGGGAAATCGAGATGGTACTCATCGTTCCTCCGGGAGCCAACGGTCGAGAGAGGCAGCAAACAGATCGCGCACCGCGCTTCGGGCGAGACCGAGGGATTTGGCTTCACGGACGGCGGCCTCGAAGCTCTCGCGCGCCACATCCATGCCGGCGTTCTGCGCCGTCGTCTGGGCGGCGCCGTCGCCGCGGACGAACGATCCACGACCGGGCGAGGTCTCGATGACGCCGTCGCGCTCTAGATCGCGGTAGGCCCGCGCTACGGTGTTCGGGTTGATCGTCAGATCCAGGGCGAGTTGCTTCACGGTGGGGAGCTGCTCGCCGCCGGCCATGACGCCCAGGGCTACCGACCGCTTGATCTGTTCGATCAGTTGGAGGTAGATCGGAACGCCGCTGCGCGGATCGACCGTCATGATGATGGGCATAATGCCTCTCTTAGAACTTCGGGCCCCAGCCTTGGAAGATCGGGCTCGGTGCGATCGCCATCGGGCGGACCTGGGCGCGCTGCTCGAGGGTCAGGGACGGTTCGGGGCGGTACGGGCGCTGTGTCATGATTGAGGACCTTTCTGCTGTACCGTATCAACACTCTGTCGTACTAGTACACTAGTACAATAGCAGAACGGTATACCCCCGTCAATACCCCTGTCAGATATAATTGAAAATGAGAAATGACAACTGGAAATGAGAATTCGTCACGATTGAAGATGAGAAACGCCCGTGGGCGTAGACCCCGCGCCACAGACTGCCCGGAGCGCCAGCGGCGGTAGTGGGGCTTGCCCCGCGACAAAGCCGCTACCTGGCACCAATCGAGATCAGACCAGAGCGCGCGGTGCTATTACGCTGACCGGACCTCTCCCAGCGCCTGCGGTGGTT
>JBBRTL010000088.1:0-10721 GCA_038244445.1 Vulcanimicrobiales bacterium | reverse complement strand
CGAAACCGCGCGGTTGCGGCATCTCCGGATCGGGCTCGAGGACTTCGACGCTATTCGGATGTAGCTCGCCGGCCGCGATCGCATCGCGATGTTCGCGTTGGAGGCGCGCCTGCCGGCGTAGAGTCGCGAACGTCGACGCGCGCACGTTCGCCGGCCGGATCTCGTCGTCGGCGCGCGAGAGCGACGCGAGCGTCTCGATGCCGCCGCCGACCAGCCGGTTCGTTTGGAGCCGCCGGATGCCGGCGACCTGGCTGAGCGAGTCGGCCGCCCGGAGTTCTGCGTCGCAACGGTCCTTCCAGACGCAGAGTTCGCAATGCGGTACCGGATACGGTGCAGTCGCCTCGATCCCGTCGTTCGCGTGCTGGAGAAAGCGCGCTTTGACGGCGCGGTAGTGCGCCGCGAACTCACCGACCTCGAACGACTCTTCGCGCCCGTCGCCGAGGACCACGTGCATGCGACGTGGCTCGAAGCCCTGAACGCGCGCGACGTGCTCGCTGTAATTGCAGAGTTGGAGGATGAAATACGGTGCGCTTCGGCGCGCGAGCTTGGTATCGGCGACTTCGTAGTGATAGTCGCCAAGGTCCGAAGCCCCGTCGACGCGTCGCAGGAAGTCGGCGAAGCCGAGCCAGCCGTCGTGGAAGAAGGCCGCCTGATAGATGACAGCCGCACCCGCGCGCATTGCCCCGATCGTGTCTTCGACGGCTCGCTCGGGCGCGTTGCCTCGTTCCGGGCGGGCGATCGTCACGACCTCGACGCCGCTCGCCTCCAGCTTTTCCAAGTACCTGCGTTCGTGCGTCTCGCCGAGTTCGCGGAGCACGTCGGCCTGGGCGCGATCGATCTCCGGCCGCTCGAGGGCACCGAGCGCCACCGCATGCTCGAGCCCTGTGAGGTGCTCGCATGCGAGGAAGTTGTTCAGGTCGGTCGCAGAGTACGCAAGTCCGCCGGTGGTTCGTAGCATCGAGCCTAGAGTATTCGACGCGGATGCCATACGCCTGGCATTCGCGTCAGTTGCTCTGGTAGATCCCGAACCCGGGAGCGTAGTTGACCCCGCCGTATGCGCCGTCCAGGCCCTTGCGCTGGAGATACGCGTGCTCGTAGTGCGAGATGAAGATGCACGGCATCAGGAGCACCAGCGAACTCAAGTCCGCCGTGCGAATTTCGAGCCAGACCTTTCCGGACGACTCGGTGTGCGGGACGATCTGCGTGCCGTCGGGGCTGGACGGTCGCCGGTCGAGATCGTAGTAGGCGTGCGCGTAGGCGCTCAGGGCGCTAAGGAACTCTTGCGCCGCCGGGCGGACTTCATCGGTGCAGCCGGACCAGGATTTCAGCGCGAACGGCTCACCCGGCGGCGCGGTCGGCTGTACCTCGATCGCGCGGAGCGGCGTCGGCGCGGGTGACGGCATTGGCCTCGGCGAGGGCGAGGATGATGCGTCCTTCGAGTTCGTCCGCGTCCTGAAGACTATCGTCGCATGATAGAGACCGGCTTCGGGCGCATACCACGGCACGAATTCCAGGGGGGTCATCGTGGGAGCGGGCGGGTCCGAGAGAAGATGCCGGTCCGCCAAGTCCTTGTCGGATCCCCAATGGACGACGGTACAGTTCTCAACCGCTTGGAACTGTCGTATGAAATCGACGAACGTGCCGGTCGCCGTCAGCATAGTCGCGTATGAATGTCCGTTCGACCGATAGTTGAACTGAATCGCTCCGTCGCGCGCCGGCGGGACCGTAGCCGGATACGCACCGTTCACGCGTGCGCCCTCGATCGCGTCGACGTAACGCTTCCAGGCGTCGAGGACGGCCAGCGCGGGCGCGACGTCCTTGGGTCCGCAGTGCACCGATTGCCGGTCGAGATCGAAGGGATGCTGCGGCGGCCTACTTTCGAAGGGCGTGCCGTCGGAATAGAAGAGCCACGAGAAACCGGGTCGCTCGAACTGCTCCGACGGAAGGTCGAACGATGGAGTACGTTCGGGAAGTCCGATGTGAAAGCGGTAGCCGATGCGGATCGTTCTCGGATCGAGCGGCGTCGCGATGGTCGGGAACGAACCGGACAGCATCGGCAACGGTACGGCGCCGTCGGCGACCGCGAACGGGCCCGGATGCACGTTGCCGAGGTTCGTCACGGTGAGCGAGAGCAACCCTCGCGGCAGTTGCTCGAGAACGCCTGCGTCGATCGTGACGTATCCGGGCAGATTGTTCCTATTGTTGGACGCATTCGCGTGAGCGGCCATCAAGGCGACCAGGTCATTACCGATCGAGGAACTGACGGTCAGACTGGCGGACGCGGGCGCGACGTTCGGGAGCTGCCGCCCCTCGA
Source organism: Vulcanimicrobiales bacterium (assembly GCA_038244445.1). Classification (GTDB taxonomy): domain Bacteria; phylum Vulcanimicrobiota; class Vulcanimicrobiia; order Vulcanimicrobiales; family Vulcanimicrobiaceae; genus JALYSX01. The sequence goes on along the minus strand of JBBRTL010000088.1, from coordinate 8,407 downwards.
TGACGGTCGAATGCGCCCCGAAGACGAGCGGATCGCTCCCGAACGCGACGGCGGACGTGCGAGAATACGACACGCTCACGCGAACGTTTTCGAACTGCCCGCGAAGCGAGAGCGCCGCGCCGTTGTAGACGGCTCGCTCCGCGAGACCGGTCACGTTGAAGTAGAGGTCGTTCAACGAAATCGTCCGCGAGTCGCCGCAGGCCGCGCGCGCCGCCTGCTGGGCTTGATCGACGTAGCCCGGTCCGAAGATCGTCGGATCCAGCGCGAGCGCTCCGACGGTCGCCGAGATGGACGCGTGCGATTGGACGTTTCGGTAGAGTTGCAGGCCGGCGCTCCAGCCGAGGGCGTTGTGGTTCCATCCAAGCGAGGCCGACGATTGCGTTGCGTTCGGCGATGCGCTTGTCGGGCCGGAGCCGATGCCGACGTTGGACGAGCAGACGAACTGCAACTGTGCGGCCGGCGAGACGCCGGCGAACGGCGCCGTCGGGCCGCTCAAGTTGCCGGGGCTGTAGGATGCCTCTAGCGCGTCGTGACTCCCGATCCGATAACTCGCATCGAACGTGCCGTTCGCGCGAGACGTGCGCGAACCGTCGACGCCGTTGCTTCTCAAGGCGACGTCTGCGTCCAGCGAAAATCTGGGCCGGTCGACCAGCGGCAGCGAGGTTGAAGCGAAGAACGAAGAACTCCGCGCAAGCACGCTCGGCAAGACGGGGCCGAACGCATCGCCGCCGGTGGTCGTACGCGTCGAGCTTTCTTGGATCGTAAATCGCTGGCTGTACGAGTCGCTGAAATGTAACGATGCCGTGGCGATGGCTCCGGTCTGATGCGAATCCGCGACGCTGGCGGACGGCTGGTTGATGCCGCCGACGTAGTAACCGCTCTGATCGAACGCATCCCTTAAATGGTTGGCATATACGGTGAGGTCGACCGTCGACCCGCCGATCTGGGCGGAGTCTTTGAGCTGAAAGGTGGTGACCGACTGACGCTCGAGGTTCGTCGGCCCGTGGCCGCACGGTACCGCACCGGTCCACTCGCGACAGACGAACGGGATGCTGGAGTCGAGTGCGACGACGTTCGCCAGGAGAGTGTTGCTCGGAGAGAACTCGTAGCGCAACTGCAACGCATCACCATCGACGGCGGCCGAGGCGTCGTGCGCATAGAAGAGACCGCTCGTATCGCGGTAGCTCAAGCCATCCAATGGATCGGGAAGCACGTTGTGTGCGTGCGAATACGAGACGCCGATCTGTCCGATCGTTCCGGCTTCTTGAACGGCGACGTCGCGCCCGTGGTTGGATGCCACGACGGCCCGGACGACTCCCTGCCATGCGAGGGACGGACTGCGCGTTGTGAACCCGATCGTTCCACCGCCTCCGGCTCCGGGCGTCACGCTCGCGCCCGAAAAGATGCCGGCGTTGAAGAGCGCGTTGTTCTGCCTCGATCCTGGAAGCGAGACCGGTACCCCGTTGATGGCGATCGTGGTCTGAGTCGGCGCGTTGCCGCGAATCGATGCCGCTCCGCTTGGGTCGAACGTCACGCCGGGCAACGACTGCACGGCCGAGAGGACGGAGTCGTTCAACTCGGCCTGGGCTCCGTCGGCCTTGGTCTCGGCCGGGGCGGACGGCAAATTCTTTGCAGCGACGATGGCGATCTGCTTGAGCGTCTTGGCGATCAGCGTGACGTTCACCGGATCTGGTTGCCCGGACCGAAGCACGACGACGTCCAGATGCGCTTTCAGGTAGCCGAAGCGCTCGATGTCAAGCCGATACGTTCCGGAGGGGAGCCCACTGAAGACGGCGTTCCCGTCGCGGGTCGACGCGGCGGTGCGCGTCGCCGGTCCACTGACCTTCACCCGAGCGAGCCAGATCGGCTTTCCTGCGGCGTCGACGATATGGACGGTGAGGCCGCCTACCGGCTCGAGGGCACGAACCGCGTTCGGTAAGAGACCTGCGAACATCCCGACGAACGCCAGCGACACGCACAGTCGCTTGATCCGATACCCTGCCACATGCCGCACGTTTTCCGCAGGACGACATCAGACCTATCCGAAGGCGATGTCCGTCTTGGGAAAGTCGTCGTCTTTGAAACACAGCGGCTGACCCGCGCTTGCAAGCGCGTACGTTGCGCAGTCACCGAAATTAAGGCGCGCGACGTGATGCCTTTCTCGAAATAGTCCACCACCCCGATGCGGGAACTACAATGCCACCCACCTGGCACTTCCGGGTCGTAGCATGCCTCCAGATGGATCCCCTAGTCGCAGCCCAACGCCTCCCCCGTGTCGCCGATGCGGCGATGCGCAATGCCGTCATCGCGGCCCTCGCGAGCGGCCGAAAGCCGACTTTGAGCGCCCTCGTGGGCGATGCCCTGGTGCGATTCGAGCGCGCCGTTCAGCTGAAGACGCCCGACGGAGTGCGCCCTGCGCTGCTCTTCGCGCAACGCGATCGGATCCTACGCGGTCTGCGCGGCTTTCTCGAACTCCGCGTCGCGGCGCGACTCTTCGGCGTGCGCTCCCGCGATCTGATCGCGATCGGCACCGCGGCCAAACCATTCGATGCGATCGTGCGGGGGAAGGACGGACGCTTTCATGCGGTCGTGTTGCGCTCGATTCCGCGCGACGGGCGACGACTCGATCTCTTTCGGCGCATCCGCCTCGCGGCGATCAACTGCAAAGCGGCCGTCATCGAAAGCATCGTCGTCTGCGATCTCGATGGCGGCCGCTCGCGCCGGCTGCATGTGGAGAGCGGCACGCTCGGGCGCGCCGCTTAAGGTTCGTTCTAGCGCGCGATTCCGACGCGAAGGGCCATCACCGCGACCTGTGTACGAGCGGTCAGGTTGAGCTTCGCGAGGATGTGCGAGATGTGGTTCTTCACGGTCTTGTCGCTGAGCGAGAGACGCGAGGATATCTCCTTATTCGAGAGCCCTTCGGCGACCAGGCGTACGACTTCGAGTTCGCGCTCGGAGAGGAGCGCCCGCATATCGCGGACAGGCGCGCCGGGGACGGGCTGCAAGTGGCGCGGGCCGGACGCCGCCATCGCTTTGACCGCGTCCAGGAACTCCGTGACGGTCAGGTCCCGCAGTGCATCGAGGGCACAGACGACCGTGCCGGGCGACGCGCCGCGGGTATAGTCGAGGGTTGCGCCGATCCCGGCGACATCGTCGGCATAGAGCAGGACGTCGGGCTTGACGGATCCGACCGGCGCAGCGGTGGTCGTGCGAGCGGCGATCGTGAGATCGGTATCGAGGTCTAGCAGACGTGCGATGGCCTCGGTCGTCCTCGGGTCACGCCCGACGATTTGCACCTGGGCGGGGTAAGTGCCGGCGGGGATGGCGATCATGGTGAACTCCTCGGTGGCAAAGGTCGGCTTCGGGTATGGGAGAAGCCTACGCTCGCAACCTTTCCTGGGCCTTACGGCCCACGACCGATCGCTTACAAAGCGCTTACACGAAGGCAGGCATGGTAGAGCAGGCGCCCGGGGCCGAGGTCCGGCGCGACGGCCTCCTCGAGAGGCTCGAGCGAGTTCGTCCGACCCTGGTGGCGTTGATCGCGCCGGCGGGTTTCGGAAAGTCGACCCTCGCCCGGCAGTTGCTCGGCCGGCGGGGCGGTTATGCCATTTGCGATTGTTCCGACGTCACCGACGACCTGGATCTGGCGCGCCGGCTCATTCCCGCGCTCGCGATCGAATCGCCCGACCGAGTCGCGACCCTGACCCAGCGCGAGCTGATGCTGGGCGACGGCGGGACCTCCGTCTCAGAACGCGTCCGCTTGGCGCTCGAGGCCTGGCGCGAACCGACCGGCGGGACCACCCTCGTCTTCGAGAACGTCGAACATCTCGGACACTGTCCGCCCGCTCGCGACTTCTTCGCGCGCCTGTTGGCTCAGCGCCCGGTGGGCCGCTCGATCGTGATCTGCTCGCGCGAGTCCCTGCGCCTACATCTAACGCGCTTCGCACCGCCGCACGAGATCATGGTCCTGCGGGCCGTCGACCTGGCGTTCGACCGCGAGGAGATCCGCTCGATCTTCAACGTCCACGTTGGCGACGACGCGACCCTCGATCGCATCCTGGCCGTTTCGCAGGGCTGGCCGATCGCGATCTTCCTGGTGAAGCGGTTTGCAGCCGAGGGCCGGATGGAGAAGCTCCTCTCGCGGCTCGACGACGTCGCCTTCGAAGAATTGCACGACTATCTCGTCGACGAGGTACTCTCGTCGCTGGATCAGCGCACGGTCGACGCGCTCTTCGCGGCCGCCTCGATTCCGCGTGCGACCCCACTCGACGTCTCGTTCGCGCTCGACGACCCCGCCATCGCCGACGAGATCGCGGAGTTCGCGAAAGAATCGCCGTTCGCGGCGCGCAACGCGGACGGTACGCTCGCGGTGCATCCGCTGCTCGCTTCGCTTTTGCTCGAACATCGCGAAGAGAAGCGCGACGCGCTGCTCTCGTCGGTCGCGGACCGGTACGAGGCCTCCGGCTCGTTCGTGCGCGCGGCCGAACTGCATCTCGCGCGCGGCGACCAGATGGCGGCGGCTCGAACGCTCGGTCGTCATGAAGTGATCCGGGATCACAGTCCGTCCATGGAATATGCGCGCGCTCTCTCGTCGCTTGACCGCTCGCTCGTGCGCACCTATCCACGCCTATGGGGCGTTACGGCGATGCTGCGGCTGTTCTGCGTCGACACCGAGGAGATGCTCGAAGAGGCCGAGTCGATCTACCGGACGCTGCCGCCCGAGACCTCGCCGATCGAACGGTACTACATCTTCGTCTTCCGGGTGCTCTTCATGTCGTACCTCGGCATGTTCGAAGAAGCGCTCGAGATGATCGATCAATTCGCCAAGGCCAACGACGTACCGGTCGAACCACGCGCCCTGCTCGACGGCTACGTCACCTACGTCCGAGCGCTGCTGACGGCGCGGCTGGGTCGCCTCGACGAGGCCGAGAAAGACCTGATGCTCGCCCTGCCCCTCGTCCAACAGATGGACGTGATGGCCTCCGGCACCCTGCTGACGCTTGGAGCCGACATCGCCCGCGTGCGCGGCGAACGTGCGCTCGAACGACAGTTCATCGACCGTGCGCTCGAACACGCGCGTCGCTCGGTCCTTTCGAACTTCGTCGCATTCGACCTGACCGAGGCCCTCATCGGCGCGTGGCTCGGCGGGGAAGACGAACTCTTCGCGCGCTATGCGGTCGAACTGGAAGAACACGTCGAACGGCTCGGCATCCGCGGATTCGCCTACATCGCCGCGGTCGCGCGCGGGCGAAACGCCGAGCCGACCGAAGTGGATCTTCTCAAGTACGTCGCGGTCGGTCGCTTGATCGCGTGCGGAGATGCGACCGCTGCGCAGGACGCCGCCCGGCTCGCGCACTTGGCGCTGGCCGCCGCGGAACTCTATCGCGCCCCGTTCACGGAATGTCTGGCAGCCGTCGCGACCGCGCTCTTCGACGGCGCCGGCTTCGCCGATCACATGGAGCGCGCGTTGGCCTGCGCCGAACGCTGCGAATCGCTCGCGTTGCAGAACGCGGTCGCGGCGGTCGCCGCGCGCACCGGCACGTACGGGATGCTCGACGCGTTCGTGGCGAAGCTCTCGCGCGAACGCGAGCGTCGTACGCCACCGCTCGAGATCGAACTCACCAGTGGTCGCGTCGCTTGCAACGGCATCTCGGTTACGCTCTCGGAACGCGAACTAGAACTGTTGGTCGCGCTCTCGCTTCGGCGCGAGGTCGTGCCGCGCGGCCGGCTCGCCGATCTGCTCTGGCCCGAACTCGACGAATATGCCGCACGCAACGCGCTCTCGGTCTGCCTGCATCGTCTGCGCGGACATCTCGGGAGCGACGGTGCGATCGTGCGGAGTGGCGAGGGCTACCGCCTGCACGATGAAGCCTGGGTCGATCTCTGGGAGATCGACCGCCTAGTCGCGGCGGTCCGCTCGCGCGGTACGGTCGGCGACGTCGAACGCGATGCCCTCCGCGAGTCGTACGCGCGCCTGCGCGAGCCGCGCCCTGCGCGCATGCAGTCGTGGGAGTGGTTCGAACCGACCGAACGGCATATCGGCGAACTCCGGCTCGACGTCGCCATGCGCCTGGCCGGCGACGCGCTCTCGAACGACGGCGCGCAGGACGCGCTCGTGCTCGCGCACGAGATGATCGCCTACGACCCGTGCGACGAACCTGCACGCGAGATCGCGATCCGCGCCTATCTGCAGCTCGGCGATCGGGCCGCCGCGATGCGTCACTTCCGGCAGTATCGGGATACGCTCCAATCGGAACTTCAGTGCGATCCGTCACCCGCGCTGGTCGCGCTGGTCGGGAGCGGCGCGTGATCCTGGCGCTCGTGCTATTGACGGCGCTCGAAAACCCCGTACCGAGCGCATCGCCGATCGTCACCGATGTCGTGATCTCGGCGGGCCACGAAGGCCGTCCCGAGAGTTGCGCGCTCTTCCCGAAACATCACTGTAACCTGGGCGCCAACGGCGAGCGCGCGTGGACGCCGATCGTGGCCGACGCGGCGACCCGCATCTTGCGCGCGCACGGCGTGAACGTGGTGCGTCTGCCGGCCGATTTCGATGGGACCTACGAAGCGGGTGCGGCCGTCTTCATCCACTTCGACGGCAACGATCGCGCGTGCTCGACCGGCGCCTCGATCGGCTACCATCACCCGAGCGACAAGCCGGCCGCGGATGCGTGGCGAGCGCTCTATTCCCGCTATATCCCGTTCGCGTTCATGCCGGACGATTTTACCGTCGGGCTGCGCGACTACTACGGCTTTCGCCAACTGCACGTACGGGATAGCGCGCTCGTCCTGGAACTCGGCGAGCTGACGTGTCCGAGCGGACGCGCCTGGCTCGCACCCCGCCTACAATGGGAGGGCGCATTGATCGCGCACTTTCTCTCACAGCGCATCGGGAAAGGCGACGTGCCCGATCCGGGTGCCTTCGTAAAGTAAAACCGTCGTCCGGCGGCTAAGAGCACCGTCGGTGATCGAAGTCTTCTACCGCTATAGAGTCCACGCGGCGCAGGTGCGCGCCTTCGAACATGCCTATGGTTCGACCGGGCCGTGGTCGAAGCTGTTCGCCCAGCATCCGGGTTTCCGACGGACGCGCCTCTTCCGGCATAGTGCCGATGCCGCGATCTACGTGACCATCGACGTCTGGGAGACCAAGGCCGATTGGGACGCCTTCCGGGTCGATTTTTCGTCGGAGTACGCGGCCCTCGATCGGAAACTGGCCCTGCTCAAGATCGAGGAGCATCTGCTTGGCTTCTACGACGGCGCCGAGGAGTACCGGCCGCCCCTGGACACCCGGGCCTAGCACCCAAGGCTTGACGTCCGCTCGAACCCGGGGCGATACTACAGGGGTTCTATGATACGACCGGTTCGGGCCGACGGACGGATCGATGCAGGCGGCGTCTTCACGCCGATCTATCGAGCCCGCGTCGTCGACCGTATTGCCGCGGCTGCGGAGTCGCGGGTGGTCCTGATCGTCGCACCGGCCGGCTACGGCAAGTCGACGGCGCTACGTCAATATCTCGACGGTGTTTCCGATCCCGTCGTGCGCTACGATCTGCATTCGGATAACGGCAGCCTGTTGGGCTTCGTCCGCGGCTTCGCCGAGGCGATCTCCGAGATCGCACCGGATGCGCGCAAGACGCTCGTCACCGCTTTCGACTCGGCGCGCGACTCCGTCACCGCGGGTGCGGAGCTGGCACTCTGGATGCACGCGCATATCAAGACGTACAACGGCACGATCGCGATCGACGACCTTCACATAGCCGAGCACGAGAAGCAAGTCTCGGCCTTCATCTCCTCGCTCGTCGAACGCACGAAGGGCCGCGTCCGCTGGATCGTCGCATCGCGCTCGTTCCTGGACCTGCCGGTCGGATCGTGGCTCGCGTACCAGGAGATGGATCTCGCGGTCGACGAGAGCGACCTCGCCTTTACGGCCGAAGAAGCGCGCAGCACCGCGCGAGCCTCGCGCGTGGGCGTGCGCGACGAAGAACTCGAATCGCTGGTCGCGCTGACCTCGGGTTGGCCGACGGCGCTCAGTTTTGCCCTTCGGACGTCGACGCGCTCGCTGGACCTGCGCAACGTTCAGGCGGTCACGCGCGAAATGGTCTATCGCTACCTCGCCGAGCAGGTCTACGGCTCGCTCGACGACGCCGATCGCGATCTGCTCGCGACCTGCGCGTTGTTGCCGGAGATCGAGATCGATATTCTCGAAGGGGCCGGCTACAACGACGCGCTGGGGATGATCGAAAACCTGCGCCATCGCGTCGCGTTCATCTCGCCGAGCGCCGACCGTCCGCGCGTCTACCGCATGCACGACTTGTTCCGCGATTTCATCGTGAATCGCCTCGAGCTCGAGGGAGCCGAGGCGATCGCCGCGCGCCGTGCCCGCATCGCAGAAGTCCTCGAGGCGGGG